>JAUHYI010000012.1 GCA_030426385.1 Phycisphaerae bacterium | reverse complement strand
CGCGGTGAGAGCTAGGCATGACATACTCCATCAATAATTCCCCCCCCCACTACCCCCCCCACTTTTTCCCTTTCACGAATTACACGTCAGACGACTTACACGTCACGTTACTTAGGCGTCTTGTTACTTACACGTCATGGCCACGAACACCGCGACGCTTCAACATCAACAACGCACCAACGCTCAACATGCCCAGCGTTGCGGGCTCGGGGATTGACGCAGCTCCCGCTGAGTACAGTGCAATGTTATCGATGTCCGTGTAACGCGAGAAGTGACCCGAATCATCAATCCACACAATATAAAAGGTTCGAGCAAAGCCATTCAACAGGTTGTAATCGCCCGGACTGCTCGAAGCATTGATACCCGCGTCAACATTGTTCGACAGATCATCAAGATCAACCACCGCATTAACCACCGACGCGTCACTCCCGGCCACGAGACGACCCACGCGGGCAATCGTGTCGGCGGTCACATTGTCAAAGCCCTGCGAACTGGCATACACACGCGACGCGGAAAACCCATTCGCATTGGTGGCTTTGTAATCAAGCGTCAAAGACGTCAGGTCAAGCACTGCGCCCGAGTTGTTCGTCACCTTAAAGCTCAGGTAGTAACCCGCGGTCGTCGCGTCACTCGTGCTGCCTGAAGCGCCGTTGTCATCGCCTGAGATACGCAGTGAATTGCCATCGCTGCCGTTGTCGAACAGGTTGCCATAGTTGTGCAGATCCATGTCCGTGAATGTCACCCCGTCGCCTGCGTCGGCATCGGTGATCGCCAGCGATTGGCCGGTAAACTCATAGGTGCCCAACAACGCCGCATCGGCTGGACTGGCCAAAGCCAATGCCAGACCAATGGCCGAAAGGGTCGAAAAAGCCGAAAAAGACGCGGTTTTTTGTAGCATACGTTTCATAGTCCTATTCTCCTTTAAATAACTCCCCCCCCACACAACACACACTGATGCCCTTGCATGACTTAACGACGCTTCATGACTCACGCACTTCGATCAACATCAACATCAACATCAACATCAACATCAACACACACACTTCGCGTCATGTAAAATTTTTCAATTCAAACCAACTCAATTCAACTCAAACCAATTCAACTCAAACCAATCAACTCAAACCAATCAACTCAAACAACTCAGCCGAGCGGGCATACCGTCTGGCCCGATCGTACGCGTGGCGGTAACGCCCATACCACCGAGTCCGTCACCGCTGAGGCTGTCAGCGATTCCAACAACTCCACCGCTTTACGCGCCACCTGCTCATACGGAAAGACCACCGACGTGATCACCATCTCAGCGATCTCCTCAGCAATACGCGTGTTATCAAATCCCACCACGCTCAAATCGCCCGGCACTTCAAAGCCTTCCGATCGGCTCCACACAATCAGCTTCGCAGCCAACCAATCCGTCGAACAAACCCACGCCGTCGGCCAGGCATCACGATCGGCTGGCAAGACGCGCGTAATCGCTTCGGCAAAATCCGACGCAGGCAAAATCTCGCGGTCGTTGAGCCATAGCTCGCACTCCAGAGACACACCCGCATCACGCAGCATCGTCAACACACCACCCATGCGTTCGCTCGCATTATCACGACTACCCAGCGAACCGATCCAACCTATTCGACGGTGCCCCGCTTTTAACAATAACTTCGCCGCTTCAACACCACCCGCATAATCCATCGGCGTCACACCGCTAAGACCGTTAAGCACATCGTGACGACTGATCATCACCACATTGCTATCAAATCGATCCGCTAGAACTTTATGAAAACGTTGCGGATGCTCACCGGGCATACGGCCGATCATCAAACAGCCACTCACTGCACCTCGGTCTTTGGCATCGCCCAGCAATCCCACCATCGTTTGTTCGTCGGTGACATCTTCGGGCACAAAAACCGGATGCAGACGCCAGCCCCGCTTGGCAAACTCTTCGTTGATCACGATCACATAACGACGTGCCAACTCGTGCATCTCCGATTCAGATTTACCCGAAACGATCAACGCCATCGTCTTAGCCGTCGATATCTTCTTACCCACCGCATAACCCGCACGCTCAGCCGCGATACGAACCTTCGATCGCGTGCTTTCATTCACACCCTGGGCCCCACGCAACGCACGACTCACCGTCGCAGCGCTCAAATTCAAATCCGCAGCTAGAGATCGAATCGTGCTCATGAAACAAAATGTACACAAGTTGCGATACAATGTCAATATGTTTATAGAAAAATGTTGACACAATGTCTCAGAATAGTATCATGAAAAATGGAAGGGACTCTAACCCAACCGACCCAGCACTTAGCATAAAATGCTTATATCTATATTATTAACAGTGGATTACACTTGAGAACCCCAATGCCCCAACCTTCGTTCATCGTGCCCAAATACCTGCACTGGCGACGTTTCGATAAGGCGTATCATGAAACGACCGCCCAGCAACTCAAGGCATGGAATGTCGATCAGATATCCCTTGTCGCCCCCGACAAGACGGTCAAAGTCGAAGGCTTGCTAACCTTTGAAGAATGCCGCGAAGTTGCCGAAACGGCTCGCATCGCATCAGCTATTTATGCTGACCAGGGAATCGAAGCGGGAATCTGGTATTGCCCGACATTTAAAACTGGGCTCAATCCCCATGAGCCGAACCATCCCGATTTCGCTACCTATGACTTTCAACCCATCACGGATCTCAACGGGACTGTTTCGCCGCACTCCTATTGCCCGCTTGATCCCAAATTCCAGGATTACTTCAGTCGCTTCATGGCCATGCTCGCCGAAGCGTGCAAGCCACCGTACATCATGCTCGAAGATGATTTCGAATTGAGCAATCATCCCGGCGTGACATTTGGTTGCTTCTGCCCCAAACACCTCGACGCGTTTGCGGAGCAGGTTGGCCAGGCCTATACCCGCGAACAGTTGTACGAACTTTTTCAGCAAAAGACACCGGAGGCCAAATCACTAAGAGCGGCATGGGCGAAACTGGCGTGTGATTCGTTGGTCGCGATGTCGCGAAAAATTCGCGAAGCAGTCGATGCTGTGGCGCCGGCAACTCGGATCGGACTGTGCGAAGCAGGCTGCACCGATTTTGATGGCGCAATGACCCTGCCAGTCGCTCGAGCGCTGGCCGGCCACACCCGTCCCATGATTCGCGGTTGTGGCAGCGCCTACAGCAGTGACGATCCAGCCACCTTGCCGACCAATATCATGCACGCGATGCTGGTCGCTCAGCAACGTGACCCGGACGTGGAGTGGATCCATGAAGTCGATTGCTATCCACACACGGGATACTACAGTTCCGGTGCGCGACTCAGCGCATTGGCAACCAACGCGATGATGTACGGTGCCGATGGCGCGTTTTACCACGCGCTTCAATCACTGGACAACCCGCTTGAAGACACGCGCTACCTGGCATCACTCAAAACCAATCTTCCCAAATGGCGTGTCCTGCATGAGATCATGCGCGATGCCAAGCCGACCGGGATACAGGTGGTGTTTTCACGTGAGACTCACAACCATCGCCCCTACTGCCCGGAGAAACCTGTGCCCGGTTATGCGCTGCGTAACTCACCGTGGGCCCGCGTGCTTGGACATCACGGCATCCCCTTCCGCACCACGCCTGGATCGATTCGATGCGTGGCAGGCGACACCATTCAAGCGATGACCGATCATGAACTCGACGAATTATTTGCTGGTACGGTACTGCTCGACGGCCGAGCTGCATGGCTGGCTGGTCAACGCGGTCGGCTAGCGGATCTAGGACTAACCGCCACACCTCGAACCCAAGCTCGTTCGTTGCGTGAGGAACTGACCTTGCCCGAGAATTGGGGCACACCGCCCGGGCAATTGATGTATTTTCTTCAGGCCATCGCCGCCGGAACCGAAGGCTCGAACATCTACAGCTTGTCACTGGCTGATGGCACCGAGGCTCTGACCGAGTTTCGCACGCCGACCGATCTACACGACGGCGTGGCCATGGCGATGCATCACAACCCACGTGGCGGCCGGGTCGCGACGCTGTGCTTCGATCTGGAAGACAACCTTTCGTCGTCGATCTTCAATCACCGACGGGCGTGGCTGCTACGTCATCTCGTCGGCCGTTTTGCGCCAGACGAAGTGCCAGTCATGGCCGATCGTGATCCAAAAATTTTCACCCTTGCCGCCATCGCCAATGAAGGCAACGCATTGATCGTCAGCCTTACCAACCTGTCGTTGGATCCGGTTGAATCCGCCACACTGACGATCAGCGACGCTTGGCGCGGATGCACTTACGAGCAACTGCGCAACGACGGAACGTGGCAAAAACTTACCACTCCTACAGAGACGCAAGCTTTTGAAAGCTACCACACGGTGCAACCGGGCTTGGAACTCCACGTCGCCCAGCCCGTCATCCTTCGCTTGAGCAAGTAACTTCAGCACCCCGTCGTGCGCGGCGATTGATAGAAACACTTCGAAACATCATGAATGAATTGACAACAGATATTTTGATCGTCGGTGGCGGTACTGGTGGCTGCGCTGCGGCGTTGGCTGCCACATCAATGGGCTATCGCGTCATCATGACCGAAGAAACAAGCTGGCTAGGCGGCCAACTCACCAGCCAGGCCGTTCCACCCGACGAACATAGCTGGATCGAAGAGATGGGCTGCACGCAGCGTTACCGCCGATACCGCGATCTCGTGCGTGCCTATTATCGCGACCACTACCCGTTAACGCCATCGGCCCGGCAGGACCCGCTTCTGAATCCAGGCATGGGAACGGTGTCGGCGATCTGTTGCGAACCCAAAGCGGCGCTTGCCGCGATTGAATCGATGCTGGCCCCAGCGGTATCGGCCCAGCGACTACGCGTGATGTATCACACCGTGCCCATCGCAGCCGAAACACACGACGACCATATCCGCAACGTTCGTTTTCGGCAGACCGATCAGGGCCACGAATTTTCGGTGCAAGCGTCATACGTTATCGATGCTACGGAATTGGGCGATCTGCTACCGCTTTCACAAACGGAATACGTGACCGGTGCTGAATCGATTGATGAAACCAATGAGCCCCATGCCGTTCAAGGCCCTGCCGAACCCCACAACAACCAGTCAATCAGTTGGTGCTTTCACCTTTCGTATGATGAAACGCCCGGTGCTGAACATGTGATCGATAAGCCCGCGAATTATCAATACTGGCGAGACTACACCCCACCGGTTACGCCTGCCTGGACTGGTCGACTGTTCGATTGGACCGACCCACACCCGCACACACTCGCGCCGCGCCACAACGGCCTATTCCCCGAAGATGAGCCGGACCCTGCGACGATTGGCAAAGCGTTTTGGAATTTTCGAAAAATTCTGGCCGCAGAAAACTTCGAAGCCTCATCGGGGATTCGCGATGTCACCGTCGTTAACTGGCCGATGATCGACTACCTCGATATCGATATCGTGGATCAGCCCGCTGACATCGTGGCGAAAGGATTAGCGGGAGCCAAACAACTTTCGCTGAGCTATCTCTACTGGCTGCAAACCGAAGCGCCGCGTTCCAAAAATCGCCGCGGCTATCCAGAGCTTTACCTTCGCCCTGACATCGCGGGGACAGAAGACGGCCTGGCCATGGCAGCGTATATCCGTGAGTCGCGGCGCATTCGTTCACGATTTACCGTGACCGAAAATCACGTCGGCCTCATCGCGCGACAAAAGCAAACCAAAACCGAATCCCCTCATGCGGTTCAGTTTGATGACAGCGTGGGCATCGGGGCGTACCGCATCGATCTGCATCCGAGCACAGGCGGCAATAACTACATCGACATTGCGTCGCTGCCGTTTCAAATCCCGCTTGGATCACTCATCCCCGTGCGCATGCGCAACCTGCTACCCGCTTGCAAAAACATAGGCAGTACACACATCACCAACGGCTGCTACCGCTTGCATCCGATCGAATGGAATATCGGCGAAGCGGTGGGCCTGCTCGCCGGGTTTTGTTTAGGCCAAAAGAGCGAGCCGCATCGCGTGGCTGACAACGCCCAGACCGTCGACGAATTCCAAAAACTGCTTGTGGCTCAAGGCATCGAACTCGCCTGGCCCGAAGCCGTCAGACCGGCAGCACGATAAATCATCGGCCACCTTGAAGTCCTGACGCGATCGCATGCCAACCCCACGCGTCATAGGACATGGGGCATGGGACATGGGACATGGGACATGGTTAGCCGTCCCCTTTATGGCTGCGCGTTACTTCATCGAACGGCCCAACAACGCAATCCGCTTAGGAACTTTGTACACTCGGCAACACTTCGAGGATATTTCGAAAGCGCGATGTATCAATACACAACCATTAAACACGTAAAATTGATGCCTGATATGGGTCGGGCAATAACGAGAGAGTTAATCATCATATGAAAAATCGAAAAAGATATGCGTTAGTGGGGACAGGTTCTCGTTCAGCGATGTTCAGCCAGGCCCTGCTGGAAACCTACCGCGACACCCACGAACTGGTGGCCTTGCTTGACACCAATCCTGCACGCATGGATTTCTGGAACCGATCGTTTAAAGAAAACCACGGCATCGCGCCCCTGCCGACCTATGCTCCCGATCAGTTCAAGGCCATGCTCAAAGAGCAGCGTATCGATACCGTGATCGTCACGACCATGGATCGGACTCACCATCTATACATCTGCGATGCGATGGCGTCGGGCGTTGATGTCATCAGTGAAAAGCCGATGACCACCACCGCCGAGTTTTGCCAACAGGTGCTGGATACGAAAGAGACGACAGGCCGAGACCTCAGAGTCACCTTCAATTATCGCTACGCTTCGCGCAATTCCAAGATCAAAGAGCTGTTGATGGACGGCGTGATCGGCAAAGTCAACTCCGTCCATTTCGAGTGGTTGCTCGATACCAAACACGGGGCCGATTATTTCCGCAGATGGCACCGCAACAAGATTAATTCCGGCGGACTGATGGTTCACAAATCGACCCACCATTTCGATCTGGTGAACTGGTGGCTCGACACCTCACCGCAAACGGTTTATGCCCGCGGTAACTTGAAGTTTTATGGCCGACGCAATGCCGAGCAGCGCGGCGTCACCGAATTTTATGATCGCGCTCACGGCAGTCCGTTGGCAGCCGACGATCCATTTGCCCTGGATTTAGCGGCTGATCCAACGCTCAAAGGACTTTACCTCGATGCTGAGCACGCCGACGGATATCAACGTGACCGTTCGGTTTTTGCTGACGATATCGACATCGAAGACGACGTGTCGGTGCTGGTCGGTTACGACAATGGGGCCACGATGTCGTATCACCTGACCGCGTACTCACCATGGGAAGGCTACCGCGTGGCGTTTAACGGCAGCGCCGGTCGACTCGAACTGACCTGCGTCGAAACCCCTTACGTCTCTGCAAGCGACGGTGATCACAATTTCGCCAAAAATGTGCAAGGCAGTTCGCCCGTGGAAGTGAGCGAACCCACGAAGCTCGTCCTGCAAACGCACTGGGAAAAACCTCGACAGATCGAGCTGCCCCAAGTCAACGCAGGCGGTCACGGCGGTGGCGATGCTCTGATGCTCAAGGATATCTTCGCGCCCGATGGCAACGACCCGCTCGGCCGCAGCGCCAGCCACATCGACGGCGCACGCTCGATCCTGACTGGCATCGCGGCGAATCGATCCATGGCAACCGGCCAAGCCGTGAACATCGCCAGCCTGCTGCCTCAATTGCCCCGATGACCGGATGACCCGATGACCTGACGACCTAAATTGGCCGACAGCGAATACCTGTGGCCTGCATTAGGGAATACGATGGGCAGGGATAATCTTCGACTCGATGGCTCGTAATGCTTCGCGTTCGCGGGGAAGATGCGTTTCGTATGATTCCCAGTCAATCCATTCGCCGCTCAAATATCCGTCATAACCATCCGCCACCAAGCGTTCCAGCGCCCGCGTGTGATCAATATCGCCTTGCCCGATTGGTTTGAAGACCATCTCATCCATACTTGCCGAACCATCGTGAACATGCACATGACGGATCCAAGGCTTCAAAATTTCATACGAATCGTCAATGCTATAACCCGCCGCTCGTACGGGGTGCATAATATCCCAGTTCACCGCCACGCCGGGATGATCGACGCGTTGAATAATTTGTGCCACTTGCTCAGGATTGCACCAGTCATCATGAGTTTCCATGCATACAATCACGCCGTGTTCGCTCGCATAACTTGCGACAGCTTTGAGCGACATGACGATACTTTCAGCAGCCTCTTCCCGGGACACTGTCTTGGGTATCACGCCGCCAAACACGCGTAATCGTGACACACCAAGATCTGAAGCGAGACCGATAGACTCGAGCGTCTCATCGATATTCTTTTTCGCAAGACCAGGATCCGCGTAGGTGCAACTGGTAGCAATACAACACACAGCAACACCGCTATCAGCGATTTTCAGACGAATATCCTTGCGTACTTGCGAATTGGTATTGATCTCCACGCCGTGCTTGTGTCCTGTCTCAAATCCATAATGCCGACCCCGGCCGATGCGTAGTTCTACCCCGTCATAATCGTATTTTTTTCCCAGTGCCAGCACATTGTCTAAATCCAAATCAGGGCACGACCATGTCATAAATGCGTATTTCATATTTTTTTCTCCGTGGTTTGTGGTGTGACCGTAACAGCTACACGCGAGTTACTAGATTCATAAATTGCATCGGTAATACTTTGAATTACTAAGGCACGTCGCAGGCTTGTTGCTGGTTCGACGTGGTTTTGTATAGCAGCCGCAAAATTGTGTATCGCTCCTTCGAACAATCGGCTGGCATCGTCTTTACCTTGCCAGACCACGGTTGTTTTAATGCCTTGTTCTGTGATCTCGTCGAACTCAATACTTTTGTGTTCCTCGCGAACAGACAGGTTTAGGCGCAACGCTCCCTTTGTGCCGACAATCTGCCATGCCTGCTCATTACGTACAGGCATATACTCACCGCGTTCAATGGAGAACGTGATATCGTTTTCGCAATTGATCAAAGCCATGAAATGAGTTTCAGCATCAGACCCGGGCGCCACATGTTCACGATAACCAGTGGGTATCTGCCAGCTTGATGCGAATACTTTTTGAGGAACCACCGACCAACCAGTCAGGCTTAACAAGTAATCCAAATCGTAACAGCCCCAGTTCACCAGAATACCCCCGCCATTCAACGATCGACTCAAACGCCAGGACGGCGGCGCGACCTTCGGCGGCGATTTAATTTCATCCATGACGCGACAATGCAACACACGGATATCTCCGAGTTTGCCTGATTCCATAAACGCCATGGTAGCGATGGTTGAATCCAGAAACTGATGCCTAGACGAACAGCATGCGCCAACAAGATCGCCTCGCACCTCTAACATTTTTTCTATTTCCTGCGCATTCATGCCCGCAGGTTTTTCGATCAGTACGTGCTTCCCATTGGCAAATGCCTGCATCGCCAATTCCGCACGACCGCATGTGGGCACAGCCAAAACAACGGCACCAATCTCTGCGTCGTTAAGCAGTTCTATTGCGTTGCCATAAAATTTCGGCACACCGAGCTCTGCCGCAAGTTTTTGTGCGGCCTCGGCATTCATGTCAGCCACAGCAACGAGTTCCATTCGCGACGATTTGTTGGCTGCTTCAGCGTGGGTACGCCCGATTATGCCACAGCCAATAATTCCAATTTTCACCGGTTTCATTACTAAAAATCCTTACAAAATACAGTTCTGCAAAATGCGTTTTCACGGTCTGGGTATCTGCGTAGAAGTAGTGCCTGTTAATTAATTACCGGCCTGCACATCAGGCTTTTTGGCTATATTGGTATCAAAAAGATACCAAATAACAAAATCCAACCCGATATTTTGTATCACATTGGTATCTTATTGTCCACAACGTCAATTTCAGATAAATCCACGGCTCTAAGCAAGGACATCGAAAAACGCATCATCGACGCCGGGTATTACCCCGGCATGAAACGGCCCACCGAGCGTGAGCTGGGCGCGGCCCATAGCGTTAGTCGTACCACCTTCCGCCTGGCGTTGAGGCAATTGGCGAAACCGGATTGATTGAACGGCGGGCGGGCGATGGAACCTACATCAGCGAGCAAGCGCTTGAGATCGTGGCCAAACAGAAAACCCCAGCCTACAAATACACCGTTGCGTATGGGTTGGGAACGACGCGGCAATCCAATCCGTTAATGCTCGAAGTGTTTCAGGCATTTGTGGATCATCTGCATCCTGCCATTCGCCCAAGTTTGTACATCCATTCATTGCCAAAATTTGAACGCTACCTTGATCAGGGCGCGGATTGTGTGGTGCTCGACGGCGGGTTCGCAGCTCGAGTTAATGAACAGACTGCCAAGGTGTTGGATTCGTTAATCGTGTTGAACTACAAGGCAGCCAAAGACAACTACATCGTCACGGATAACTTTCGCGGCAGCTACATCGCAGCGGAGCATGTGATTAAATGCGGGCATCGCCACGTTGGTATTCTCGAAGTTGATTCGACCAGCCCGTCGGGTGAATTTCCTAGCCGGCCGACGGCGTCGGTCCGGACCGTTGCCCTTCATCAAATCATTGACCTTAAACCTGCCGCGCCGACGCCGTCGGCCGGCTAGCACCTCCCCACTTTTTCCCGACTATTCCTTTCCCACTCTTAACTTTTTACTTTTTACTTTTAACGGCACCCCCGCCCACCCCGCGTCCCAACAATGGGACCACTCGCCTGAAATTCCCCACCACACCGCGGACCCGATCCCGTAAAATCATCGCATGATTGAAATCCACGACGTCTGGCATCACTATGGCGTTCGCCCCACCCTACGCGGCATCAATCTCACCGTCGCACCCGGCGAAGTCGTCTGCGTCATGGGCCCCAACGGCATGGGAAAATCAACCCTCCTGGGCATCGCAGGCGGCGTCCTCTCCCCACTCACCGGCCACGTCAAAATCAATGGCCTGATCCGCCGAAGCTCTATCAATGCTGAACGCGAAATTCGTAAACAAGTCGTCTATCTTCCCGAGACCAGTTGGGCTCCCGAACACATGACCGGCCGAGAGTACCTCGTCGGTGTCGGTCGCTTGTACAACATTGAACATCGTCGGCTGTTCGAACATATTGATCAGTTGTTCGATGTGTTTGACCTGTCTGAAAAATCCGACCACGTTATCAGTGGTTACTCCACCGGCCAAAAGAAAAAAATCTACTTGTGTTCTGCGCTTGTCACCGAAGCACCGATTTTGATTCTCGACGAACCGTTCTCAGGCGGCCTCGACGCTTCGGCACTACGGACCATGCGGCAGATACTCCAACAATTGGCCAAAAACGAAAAGACCAGTGTGCTCATGGCCGTGCCCGTGCCCGAACTGGTCGATCAGGTCGCCCATCGCATCGCGGTCATTGCTGACGGCAACATCGTTGCCCTCGATAGTCCTGACATGATCTGCCAACAGAACGATTGCGAATCGTTATCTGAAGCGCTCGACAAACTCACCCACCCCGATCGGCCTGACCATTTGGCCACCTATCTCAATCGTCATGGATGACCCACAACAAATCAACATCGTCCTCCCGCGAACCGTTTCATTGATCTTGAAATTGCTGGCATGGATTGCCGCATGGTCTGTCTATGGCTGGCTATGGTGCATTGAACAAAATGCAGTTTATGCCCAGTTGCCAGCTATCATCCAGAACGCCCGTGGCTTCATATTAATTGTCATTACCGTCATCGTTCTATTTATTTCCATTCTGGACGCCAATCCTCTGCTCCATGACAAATATCGCGTATGGCTGGCCATGACCCCCTGGCAATTCGGCCAACCGTTACCATTCGGCAGGCTTGGTCCATCCCTGCTCAGTTGGATCATGTTCGCCCTGTGCTATGGCCTGACCGTTTTCGATTTGCATTGGCACGCGGCGTGGTATCCGTTGGCAATCGCGTTGATTCTTGCGGTGATGCTTTCGCTTTTCCTCCAGCTCAACACATGGATGTCGTCATGCGTTTTGCTTCTCTGGCCGTTGCTTATTCTGACGTGGGGAATCACCGGGTTGCAACTGGTCATACTCGCAGCCATCCTGACCATCGTCTGCTACAACTTGCGACGCAGACTCTCACTGTTTCCGTTTGATATCCCCAATTGGCAAACCGCAGACCTTGCCAAAGAACCTACCGCCAAACAACTCGGCTACCCCTACAACGCGCTGGCACCCAACGCTGTGACTCAAGCCACCACCACCGGGGATCGCATTTTTTACGTGCTAATGGCCACGTTATGGGCATCACTGGCTTGGAAAATTTTATCTCCAATTGAACACGATCCAGACGACGAAAATTTCTTTTATTCGCTCTGGTTCATGGTGATCCTTGGCTTCGCCATCGCTAAATACATGCGCTACGGTGCCAAAATCGGTTGGCCCATTTCACTCGCCGGTCGCATGGCGACGCGACGCTTGATCATCCCCTCGTTTGATTCGGTGTGGATAGGCCCACTGCTACTGTTTGTCGTCGGCATAAAGGCGTATCCGTTTTTAAGTACGTTGGGCCTATCGCACAACCTTGCCGGATTCATAACCTTACTTCTGTTTTTCACCGTGTTTGTTTTTGCTCCACCCTCACGCGAACGATGGATGCTCACCGGCCGAAAGTCATTGCTGGGGTTCCGCACGAAAACTACGCAAGCTCAAACACAAACACAAACACAAAATCCAGCCGAATTTAAAATTTTCGACTACGGCAACAGCGGCAAATGGTCCTGACTTAATCATCGCAATGCTCGAGGGGTGAAGTGGGCGGGAGGGGTCAATTTGAAAATTACACGTTGCACGTATTAGCCCCCGGCCCTCCGCCCCCCTCGGCGGCTCGCCGAGGGCTAAAAAATTCAAACTAACCCGCGCCCCTATTGTTCTCGTCCGGCGAACCTGATCACACATGGCCCGACTCGCCGGATTTGAAAAAGCCCGTCCCATCAATTTACCCAGCTTCACAAAACCAGCATTCTGAACACAATTCTCACCGTTTTTTCTCATTTTTTAGGCGTGGGTGGGCAAAATGTATTGACAATTCGACACAAGCCAGTACGGTACAAACCGTAGAGTTGCGTGGCACTCATCTTATTTCCACACGCAGCCGACTACGAATTATCGAGCCCTTCCGGA
This sequence comes from Phycisphaerae bacterium, assembly GCA_030426385.1. Classification (GTDB taxonomy): domain Bacteria; phylum Planctomycetota; class Phycisphaerae; order Phycisphaerales; family Phycisphaeraceae; genus JAUHYI01. The sequence continues at coordinate 57,358 of JAUHYI010000012.1, read as the reverse complement.
AATTCGATCATGTCATCTAAAAAAATGTTTCGACGCCAAGCCAATCGGTCCAGTCATCAGCCCCGCGAGCTTCGTCACTTGCTCGATACGCTTGAGCCACGCATGTTGCTCTCCGCATCGCCGGCCGATGACCTGACCACATTCATGTCAGCCAACGATCTGGCCGCGACAGTCATGTCGCTCGACGGCACGGATGACATCACCGCCAACGCCAGCACCACGACCGAGGCCGACGAACTGGCTGCGCTCAAACAGGCATACATCGATTACGCGGTCGAATATTATCGCAGTAAACTCGGCACGAGCTATCAGCCTCAGACATGGGGTTACTACCTGAACGATGCGATATTACGCAACGCTGTCGCATTCACGGCTGATTCAGCCACCGCACTCAGCGCGACCCCAATCGTCAACGGCGGAACCAACACCCAACACGTTGGCATCGATGAACTCGATCTGATCAAGACCGATGGCCGATTTATTTATGCGGTCACACAAAGCCGGGATAGCAACAACAAGCGGGTGACGGAACTGACCATCGTCGATACGGCGGTGACTGATGATCTGCGAGTGGTGTCGCGCACCACGTTGGACTATGACGTAAAAGGCTTGTATCTGCATGACGGCAAAGCGGTCGTACTATCAACGGCAAACATGAACGGCACCACGCCAACGGTGGTGACGTCGATTTACGATGTGTCGGATGCGAGCGATGTCACGCTGACCGAACGCACCAATGTGGAAGGCAGCCTGATTGACTCGCGCATGGCCGATGGCAAGCTGACGTTGATCACGTCGCATTCGCTGACGCCGCCAAAGCTGAAGGTGATCTCCGGGGGAACGCCAGACAATCCGGTATGGGTTGACCCCACGCCGATTGGGTGGATTGACAGGCCGATTACGACCCAGCCTATAGGTAATTGGGTAGATTTAGGTGAGATCTTCACATTCACAAGCACCGGCTTGATTACACACGACAGTCCATACCTGCCGAATCTCGAGCAGCGTTACGAAACCGAAGATGAATATCGTGCCCGGCTTGAGGCGATGCCGATCGAGGATCTGTTGCCCGGCGTGACCACGATGGATTACACGCAGGACAATGTGCAAGGCGTCCAAACCCTGCTGGCAGGGGCTGACGATATCGTGCGAAACGACGACGGCACCTTCGGCCCGATGACCGGCGTGGTCGTCATCGATCTCAACGACGATCAGGTCGGCGTGAGCGATGCCCTGCTGATCGCAAGTGAGGGTGGTAATAAAACAGTTTACGTTTCCGACAATGCGATCTACCTGGCTGACACGGTCGGTGAGGTTCTTTACCACAACGACGATCGCACGACATGGATGACCGGCTACCGCTATACCACGACCATCAACAAAATCACCGTCGGTGAGGATGGACAAGTCTCTCTGGCAGCTTCCACCGAATTAGGTGGCTTCCTGGCAGATGAATTTTCCATGGATGAACATAACGGTTACCTGCGTGTGGCCACCACCACCGATGGCGACCTGTTCGGTGGCACGATGGGTGATAAAAATCACCTGTATGTCATGCAACAGGTCGGCGATGAACTGGTCACCGTGGGTCAGATTAACGACATCGCCGTCAACGAACGTATCTTCTCAATGCGATTCGATGGCGACCGAGCGGTGATGACCACCGGCACCGAACGCACGGACCCTGTGTTTACCATCGATCTGTCCGATCCGACCAATCCGTCCATCAGCGGCGAACTGGTCACGCCTGCGTTTTCCACTTACATGCATGAGGTCGGCGAGGACCTGTTCATCGGCATCGGCGACAACCGCGGCGAATTTGCCACCTGGCGAAACGGGGATGTCCGACTGACGCTCGTGGATGTGTCCGATTTTAATAATCCGTCGGAGCTGGATGCTCATGTGATTGCCAGTGAAAACTACCGCCGAAGCCAAAGCGAAGCGCAACGCGATCACCATGCGTTCCAATTCTTCGATGACGTAGATTTGATGGCATTGCCTGCAACGGTCGACGATGGCGATGCAACCACCGTTGATAACGCGGACCTGTATCTGTTCGATATCGATCCTGAAACCGGCATCACCAGCGTGGCGGTGATCGATCATGCTGAGGACATCCGTCGCAGCATTCGCATCGGCGATACGTTGTTTGCCATCTCCAACGGCGCGATCACAGCCCATGCGGTGGGCGATGTGGGCACGACGCTGGCTAACATTGATTTGCAAAACGCGGAGATTATGGACCCGCATGAACCGGCCCTGTTTGAAACCGGCAATGGGTCAGGGTTAGGATTGGGATTGGGCGGGGCTAACATGGCCGTCGCTGGTTTGACAGCCAATCAGTCATCGTTGTTCTCGCTGTTGTCAACACAAGCGAACAGCGACCGCGACGACATCGATGATACGCAAGGCGTCATGGACACCGGATCGCTGGAACTGGGGTTGTGATTTTCAGTTTGCTGTTTCGGGCAGTCCATTCGTAAAAAACTTTGCTAGCCCGCCGACGGCGTCGGCGCGGATGGCAGCGGTCAACCTGCGGCGCTGACGCCGTCGGCGAGCGATGGCCTGCAATATTTTTGCCACAAAACGCGCTCGCCCAACTGCGCCGCAGCCATGGCCGCAGCCACGAAAAACACGGGAATAATGCATGAAGGGGAAATGTGGGGGGGTTGCCTAAAACACGCGAAATCCGGTAAGCTACGCGGGTTGTAATTTTTGATTTGTGACCCCCTGCGGAGTTGTACCCTAATGAGTCAGACCCCCCCCAGCACAGCCACCCCCGCATCGTCCACCACATCGAACGATGCGAATACGATGGAATCGACATTGCAGGAATCGCGGATGTTTGCCCCGCCTGCGAAAGTGGCCGAGCACGCTCATATCAGCTCGATTGAGCAATACGAAAAAATGTACGCCGAGTCGATCGAAAACCCGGACAAGTTCTGGGGCGAACAGGCGGCGAACCTGCACTGGTTTAAAAAGTGGACGCGTGTCCTCGAGTGGGAACTGCCCGACGCCAAGTGGTTTGTCGGCGGCAAGACCAATCTGTGCTACAACGCCATCGATCGTCAGATCGACGATGGCCTGGGCGATCAGGTGGCGATCATTTTCGAAGCCGAGGGAATGATTGATGGCAAAGCGGATGTGACCAAGCTGACGTACAACGATCTGAAGCGCGAGGTGAGCAAGTTTGCCAATGTGCTCAAATCGCAAGGCGTCAAAAAAGGTGACGTCGTCACGATCTACATGGGCATGGTGCCGCAACTGGCGATCGCGATGTTGGCCTGTGCGCGCATCGGTGCACCGCACTCGATTATTTTTGGTGGGTTCAGCGCCAACGCCATTCGCGATCGCGTCGAAGATGGCAAGAGTCGCATCGTGATCACCTGCGACGGATCATGGCGACGCGGTAAAGTCGTGCCCTTGAAAGACAACGTCGATCAAGCGCTCACCATGACCGATCGCGTCGACACCGTCATCATGTATCAGCGCACCAAACAAGGCGCTCCTGTTACCAATGGACGCGACAAAGACTGGGACACGCTGATGGCTGACGCCTCGGACGATTGCCCCTGCGAAGAACTCGACAGCGAAGACCTGGCGTTCATCCTGTACACCTCCGGCTCAACCGGCAAGCCCAAAGGCATCATGCACACCGTCGGCGGGTACATGGTGTACACCTATCTCACCTCGAAATATACGTTCGACCTGCATCCGGATGCGAACGACGTGTACTGGTGCACCGCAGACATCGGTTGGATCACCGGCCACAGCTACATCATCTATGGCATTCTGCCCAACCGCGTGCCCACGGTGATGTATGAAGGTGCCCCGGACACGCCGGAAAAAGATCGTTTCTGGGAGATGATCGAACGTCACAAAGTCACGAAATTTTACACCGCGCCGACGGCGATTCGCGCATTCATGAAATGGGGCGACGACTATCCGGACAAACACGACCTGTCGAGCTTGAAAGTGATCGGCACTGTCGGCGAACCGATTAATCCCGAAGCTTGGATTTGGTACAACCAGGTCATCGGCGCAGAAAACTGCCCGATCGTGGATACGTGGTGGCAAACCGAAACCGCCGGCCACATGATCACGCCAATGCCCGGTGCGACGACCACCACACCCGGTTCATGCACGCGCCCCTTCTTCGGCATCGACGCGGCGGTGGTCAATAGCGAAGGCGAGGAAGTTGAAACCAATCAAGGCGGCATCCTGGTGATTCGCAAACCGTGGCCGGGGATGTTGCGGGGCATCTATGGTGATCGCGAGCGATTCCACGATACCTACTGGTCCAAGGTGCCCGGCTTCTACACCGCAGGCGACGGCGCTCGCAAGGATGAGAACGGCAACTTCTGGATCATGGGCCGTATTGATGATGTGATCGTCGTGGCCGGGCATAATCTGGGCACGATGGAAGTTGAGTCGGCACTGGTGAGTCACTTCTCCGTGGCCGAAGCGGCAGTGGTCGGATTCCCACACGATGTCAAAGGCACAGGCGTGGCGGCATTTGTCACTTTGAAACCTGCCCACGAAGAATCCGACGAACTGCGTAAAAAAATCAACGCCCACGTCGCCAAAGAACTGGGCCCGATTGCCAAGGCGGACAAAATCATTTTCGCCGAAGCGTTGCCCAAAACGCGTTCGGGCAAAATCATGCGGCGTTTGTTGCGTGACATTGCTGCGGGCAAAGAGATCACATCGGATACCTCAACGCTCGAAGACCGTTCCATCGTGGAGAAATTGCAGGCCCAGGCATAAGCTTAAGCATGGGCATAAGCATATAAGCATGGACCTGAGCATATCGGGGCTTGGAGGGGGTGCCTCGATGCTTCGATGCTTCGATGCTTCGGCGTATCGTCGAATCGCTGTTTAGCTTTACACATAGTTATCAGCTGCGCCGATCACACCAAGCATGCCATTGCCCATGACCGAGTCGGTCCTATTTCAAGGATACGCCATGGCCGCACCTGCTGATGACAATACGATCAATGCTATCAACCTGCTGATCGATAGTCCCTCATCCTGGGAACACCAACTGTTAATGCTGGTTGTCGTGGCTGGCGCGGCAGTACTGGGCGGAGCGATTGGTTTCGAGCGTGAATTGGCCAATCGGCCAGCAGGTTTTCGTACGCATATGCTCGTTGCGGCCATGTCGGCATTGTTGATTTGTATCGTGCCCGACATCGTGACCTACATGGAGCCGAGCCACGATGGCGAAGCCCAATGGAAATCCGATCCGATTCGCATCATCCAGGCCATCGTCACCGGCGTCAGCTTTTTAGGGGCAGGTACGATTTTTACGCAACGCCGAAAAAACCATGTGGTCGGGCTGACCACCGCCGCATCATTGCTGATGGCAACCGGCGTGGGAATCACCGTCGGATTGCGGCTATGGATACTGGCCATCGGTATCACCCTCTTGACATTGCTGGCCTTGCGCGGCGTACACATGCTGGAAGCTCGGCTCACACAGATGCACACCGATCAACGTGAGGACGACGAAGACGGCGAAAGTCGCGGTCGTAAAAACAGTGAGCTTGATGATTGAGCAAGTCGTATCGCGGGCAATTCATCAAGCCGACGTATCACTTGATCGCATATTAACCCGCGATAAAAACTGAATAAAAAAAAGCGCCCCGATCATTTGACCGGGGCGTTTTACTTGTGCAGTGTGGCGCTACCGCACAAGCGCGTGTGCCAGTACATCATCAGCACCCTGTTATTTCAACCTATCATTGCGCGTGTTGCAAGTGAAATGGCAAAAAATTTTACGACACTCGCGCCGCACACGATCACACGCCTGACAATTCAAAACGAATTGCCTGACTATTCTTCGGTCGAATCCTTTAACGATTCGTCGTCGGGCTTCGTGTCGTCGCTAGACTTATCCTCTGAAACATCTGAAACAACTGAAACTTCTGGGGCTAAACCTTGCGACGCACGCACTTCATCCAAACGCGCTCGCGCATCATCGATCAGCTCACGCAATAACGTCGGCATCGCTTCACTCGCGATGATGGCATAGCGCGATTCAATCGCACGGCCATGTTCTGCAATCAGATACGACGCACGATCGATGCCCAGGGCACGCTCGTCGGCAGGCAATTCATCAAGTTCGCCCAAGGCCATCCACACGGCCTGCAACGCAATGATGTCTGCCACAGATTGACGCATGGCCTGACCCTGTTCATCGTCAGGCAACGCTACGGCACTGCGGGCAAATGCCATCCAACGGGCTAACAACACCGACCATGTGATCGATTGGACATCAAGACGCTTGAAATCGCTCTCCTGATTGTTCGGCAAATCTTTCATACCCCTCCAGTTTACCCCCTCCCCCCCCCACGTTTTCCCCCGCAAACTTTTACTTTTCTTCTGCCCCCCCACGTTTTCCCCCGCAGACTTTTACTTTTCTTCTGGCCTCCCACATTTCTCCCGCAAGCTTTTTATGGTTCTTATATCCCTTCCATATTTTCCCTGCAGGCGTTTCACGTTTCTTGGGTTGGCTTCTGGCATTCTCTGGTCAGGACTTGCGCTTCTTCTAAGGTGTCACTTGTTTGACGCAGTTCTTGCCAAACTCCAAAACGGGCAATTCGTAAACGTGGCCAGAATTCTTTTTGAATTATTGCGCTTTCAGTTGCATCGTGTGAACGGTGTGTGTAGACTAATGGCAGATGGGACCTGATAGCAGGTAACGATTCAGGGCGATCTTGGGAATCTAAAGCGTTAAAGAGTTTAGATATTCAAGACCAATTTGGATCGCAACACAATTAGCGGATCGATCGCGAAACATTCGCGAGTTTACCCGCCAATCTCAGTGTTCCACTTCATTCGACCCCCGGAAGGGCTCGGCTTGGCTTAGGCCTTGCCGGGCCTCTTTTTTTTGCCATTTTTGCCCTCCACTGTTTGGGATTTGAATCGCCTTTCGTTGAATCGCTATTCAAGTCACACTTCGCATCACACTTCTTATACGAATGACGATAAAGACTCGTCCTTTGATCCGTATTAGCCCCCGGTGAATACCGGGCGGTGTGAGTGCGGCGGAGGTGAGTGGTGTGGGGGGAATGTGTGGGGGAATGTGGGGGGGGGGTAGACCGCACGAGTTTTTAACGGCCTTGGTATTCGATTCACATCGACTCGTGATTATTCACGACTGCGTGAACAAGAACGCAACACCCAACACCCAACACCCAACACCCAACACCCAACACCCAATCGATATTGTCTCGGCCACCCGCGATACTTCCGCGTGCCGTGACGTCGATGTGTTACTTTTTATTCGCACACTTTGTCACGCTCAATGTAATGAGTCGCCCACCATCACATCACCCATAGGCAGTCGGCGTTAGATGCCTGACATTTTTCAACCTGTCGTTTCTCGGGCATAATCACATCATGCTCATCCACAAACCGCCACACTACCAGCCCCGCACCGTCGCAGTTCAATATCCACGTGCACGCACAACACTGGCGTGGCACGCTGGCCTGAGCTTCTTCTTGATCCTGATCCTCACCACCAACCTACCAGCCCAACCCACCCCCCCCACAATCTCCCCCACAGCCCCCCCCACGTTACCCCCCGCATCCTCACCCGCATCCCCAGTCGCACCGCCAGTCGCACCGCCTCACGACAACACCGCGCTTCCCGTATTGCCTCACCTCACCATCGACCCGCAACGCCAATTCGTCGACCTGGAGGCTACCGTTGTGCTGCGCCAAGCGGACTGGCTGGAACTGGTGGCCTGCTCGCCCAAATCACGCGAACACGAATCCATTCTCACCATCGAGGCCAAGCCCAGCCACATACACCTGGCCCTCGTCTTGATTGGATTGCAACCCGGCCAACCCTGGCATTGGCAACCCAACCCTGACGCAAACTCCCAGCCCGACCAACCCGCGGGCACCGTTATCCCCCCCACCGGCCCACGCATCGCAGTCACCGTCATCACCCCCCACTCCCCCCACCCCCCACCCACATCCCCCACACACACCGCTCCCCACACGCCCACCGCAAACACCGCCGCAACCTCTCAACCTGCCGCGACACCTGCCCACCCCACGGATGCAAACCAACCCATCGAAATCCCCATCAATCAATGGGTCAAACATCAACCCACCGACAAACTACTACCCGACAACATCTGGCTATTCGTCGGCTCAACATTCATCAACACCAAGGACCAAACAATTTATGCCGCAGACATGACCGGCTCGATTCTGTCATTGGTTAATTTCGGCGATGACGTGCTGACCCGCGATACGGCCACCACCAACGACAATGACAATGCCCAGTGGGGTGCAATGACACAGGCCATCCCACCCATCGGCACGCGAGTGACTCTGCGATTGCGCCCCGTGTTGGAAAATGCCGAAGCACCTGCCGTGCACATACCGCCCGCGCAAAAACTGGACGACAACGAACCAGCCACGACGCCCTGATGCGCCTGATCGTGTTATGATGCGTGTGACGCGATCTGCGTGATCCGCATGTTGCCTTTGGTGAGCCCATCCCATGTCTGACGATGCCAAACCCACAAATGAATCAAGCACTGACGCACCGGCTGACAACGCGGAAACATATCCCATCCGCTTAAAAGGCATGGTCAAACGTTTCAACGGCGTGACCGTGCTTGACGGCATCAACCTCGACATCCGCAAAGGTGAAACCATGATCATCATGGGTGGATCCGGCTGCGGAAAAAGCACCACATTGCGTTGCATGATCGGCTCGCTCGTTCCCGAAGAGGGACGCGTGGAAATGTTTGGCGAAAACATCGTCGGCATGGCGGAAGACGACCTCAATCGCATTCGCAAACGCATCGGCATTTTGTTTCAATCCGGCGCGCTGTTCAATTCCATGACCTTGCGCGAAAACATTGCTCTACCACTCGAGGAACATACCGACCTCACCCCTGATGTGATCGACATCATGGTCACCATCAAACTCGAACTGGTCGGCCTTCGCGAACATGGCAATAAATATCCCTCCGTATTGTCAGGTGGTCAGAAAAAACGCGCAGGCCTGGCTCGGGCTCTCGCACTCGATCCGGAAATTCTGTTTTATGATGAACCCTCCGCTGGACTCGACCCGGTCACCAGCGCGGAAATCGATCAACTCATCATCGAACTATCCAAACGGCTCGGCGTGACCAGTGTGGTCGTCACCCACGAAATGGATTCGGCATTCACCATTGCGGACCGCATGTGCATGCTCGACAAAGGCCGTGTCATGACCATCGAAACACGCGAATGGTTTGCCAACGTCCGCGACAGCACCGATGAACTCGAACACGATCAGGCCCTGATCCGTCAGTTCCTGCGTGGATCACCCGAAGGGCCTCTCACCGATCGCAAACTTTCCAGTGGCTATGCCGAGGACCTGCTCGGCGACGACCGTGTCAGCATGGCACCACGCCCGGCCATCCAATCATCACGTTAATCCATCGCCTGCGAATTTTGAAAATTTCACGGACGACCCTAGTATTGACAACGCCTCAACAGTGAATCGACAATGTTTTGAGTAAGTTTTGAGTAAGTTTCAACAAGTATTGACCCATCGTTTTTTTAAATTTGCCGACGCCCTATTTCCTAAACTCGATCAGAATCAACCATGCCCAATCATCAGGATAATTACAAAGCAGGCCTATTCGTCATCGCTGGCATCGCGCTTACGCTGATCGCCATTTTCGCGTTGGCTGATTTCAAATCCATGTTCCAAGGATCGCAAACGCTGATTGTGTCGTACAGCGTTGCGGACGGTCTGGGCGGTTTGAAAGTCGGCGCCGACGTCACCCTCGGCGATCGACGCATCGGTCAGGTCACCATGATCGACGAAGTCGCTGATGAAGACGAAGCCGTGACCAACCAATGGGTTTATTTGGATATTCCCGCGAAATATAAAATCTATGAAAACGCCGTCGTCGAATTAGTCGTCCCCACGCTCGGCTCGGGCACACGACTTAACATCCGCAGCACCGGACGCAGCACCGATGCCGACGGCACCCCCGTTGCCAAAAACGACGGCCTCACCCCCATTGCCGGGTCGTTGTCCGGGTCCAACCTCACCAAAGACCTCATCCGCGATCTGGGCATCCGTGAAAAACAAAAGCAACAGATGCGCGACATCATCGACACCGTCCATCGCGATCTGCCTGAAATCACCGGCTCGATGAGCAACCTCCTGAATAAAACCGAGGGCCTGGCTGACGACGCTCGTGCCACCATGGCCGACGCTCGCGAAACGGTCAACCACATGAAAGACCTCACCGCAGAGCTCACCGAACGACGCAAGGCATGGTTTGATCGTATCGACGCCATCACCAAAAATCTGGACGAAACCCTGGCCACCGCCAACCAGATGCTCGGCGAAAACGATCCCGACATCCGCGCGATTGTCGAAAACACCCGCACCATCACCGATACCATCAAAAACGAAAACCTGATCCAACTCACGCAAACGCTCGAAAATCTGAAAGTCACCACCGACGAAGCCCAGGGATTCATGGCCTCGCAAACCCCAGTGTTAGCCCGCACGTTGGCGAACCTGCAACTCACTGCCGACCAACTGAAACTCGCAGGCATCGAAGTCCGTCGCTCGCCCTGGCGCTTGTTGTACAACCCCGACAAGGCTGAGCTCAATTCCGACAACATCTACGACGCCGCCCGATCCTTCGCCTTGGCCGCAGGGTCGTTGGAAAACGCCACCTCGTCATTGCAGGGATTGGCCATCAATTCGCCAGAGGATGCCCAGCGCATCAGCAAACTTATCGAATATCTCGAAGCTGTGTTCGACAGCTATCGCGACACCGAAAAGAAACTATTCGACGCTTTGCCGGAAAAATAATCGTCGCCACAGTGACCTCCTGAAAATCGAATCCCTAAAAATTGAAGCCCTGAAAAAAACCGACGGCCATCGCGCGGTAATCGCGCCATGACCGCCGGGTACGCTGCGTCCCGTCGCTGAATTTCCGTCGATCGGATTGTGATGTTCAGTCTGGGACATGATTCGACTCAAGGTGAGGCACACGGGTGTTGATCGGCGTGGTCATCGCACCGCACGACGCCGAAGCGTCGAACCATCACATCGGAAACACCGCCACACAAACATCCCACATTGCCACGCCGATCCCGCGGGTCGATCCATGATGGTGTTCCTACCCATGGCCCAATGTCCGCGCTGGTGCGCACACCGGCAGCCACATCGCATCGAAAAATTGCGTTAACCCCTCGCCCACGCCTGAATAAAAAAAATATGGCCCACCCGCGTTTTTTTCGATCTCACCACGTTCTTTTGTGCGCACAACGGACCCACTACCGCGCCATCCGATCACGCACTTCTAAACGCATTGCTTCTACACGTTCTCGCAGATGTCCCAGCGCTTCCTCGGGCGTCCCGCCAGCCAACAATTCTTCAGATGTAAACGGCTCGCCATACATCACCCCGATACGGCCCCACAGTTTCGGCGCTTTGTTCACGCGAGGCCACACATCAAACGCACCCTCAATTGCCACTGGAATAATCGTCGGCTTGGCTCGCTTGATCACGAGCATAACCCCTGTGGCAAACTCATCCGTCGTCCCGTCCAGCGTCCGCGCCCCCTCCGGAAAAATCATCAACGCCTGCTGATCTTTCAACAAATCAATGCACTTGCGCATCGCCACGATGTCTGACTTTTCCTGATCCACTGGCGTCGCATTCAAAAATCGAATCCAGCCAGCAAACAACGGATTGCGAAACAACGTCGCTCGGGCCAACGAATAAAACTGTCGACGATGCGCGCCCATGCCCACCAGTACCGGGTCGAAAAAACTCTGGTGATTCGATACAAATAACACCGGCCCCGTCCGTGGAATATGTCGCACACCCCACACCCGATACCGGTGAAAAACCACCATGTACAGGTAGCACACTACCTTGATCCCATACCAACCGATGATGCGCCACAAAGGTGCACCTGGATGCCGTTGTCGTAATCGCGCAATGATCAAACCGATCGCTCCGTCACTTCGGATTTCAATACATCCTCTGCCGTACCGCCTGACGCGCCATCTACACCAGCCCCCCCATCGCGTTCGGCTTGCTGCTGGCCCACTCGTTCACGCACGCGTGCCTCGAGATGATCCACCACGGCCTCAAGCGACATCCCCGACGTATCCAAACGCTCGGCATCTTCCGGACAAATCAACGGGCCATCCTCGCGCGTCGTATCACGATGATCGCGATCGATAATCTGGGCCAGGACCACGCTGTGCTTGGCCACTCGACCTGCGGCTTCCAATTGTTCCACGCGCCGCTTTGCTCGCACATCCGCTGACGCATCCATGTAAAACTTCGCTTGTGCCTGAGGAAAAACCACCGACCCCTGATCGCGTCCTTCGGTCACCAATCGCTGGTGCTCTCGCCCGATCCGACGCTGGGCCTCGACCAATACCCGACGCACCTCAGGCATCGAGGCCACATGACTCACATGCCCGGTCGTATCCGGATCACGCAAACGATGCGTCAGATCACGGCCACCCACTTTCAAGCGCGGCGGATCGGCCGTCCAGTCAAACCGGATCGGATACGTAATCGCGACGTTCACCACCCCCGCCTCATCCTCACCCGGGTCGATCCCCGCATCGATCGCCGCCGCCGCCAACCCGCGATACATCGCCCCCGTATCCAGAAATTCCAACCCCAACCGCTTAGCTAACAGCCGCGCCACCGTCGACTTACCCGAACCGGCCGGGCCGTCCAACGTGATGATCAATGCTTTTTCAGGATTCGCAGATTCTGACATCGCCCGATCTTAGCAAACCTAACCCATTTCATCAGCCCCGCCCCCCCCACTTGCCCCCACTCACCCCCGCGAGACTTTACCCATCCTCCCCCCCGCGTTTCCCCGGCGCGCTTTCAGGTTTTTCTTGGCCGCCGCTTGCGGCTTAGCGCTACCCTCCCAACTTTTAACTTTTAACTTTTAACTTTTATTTTATCCCACCGCCCACGGTGCTTCCTGGCTCGTTCACGTTCACCACTCCAACAGCTTCCCGCGCCTGGCGCTGTCGCCACGTCGGCACATACGCGGGCTTCAGGAACAGGTAATACAACTGCCCCTGATCGTATTGCCGACCAGCCATCGTCTCGGCTTCGTCGCCGATCCCCATAAAAATATCCGCGCGACCTGCGGCCCGAATCGCACCGCCGGTGTCCTGATCGAGCATGAAATGGGCCAACCGCGCCCGTCCACCGGATGGCGCAGTCACCACCGTTTTTACAAACACCACACCCCCGCGTGGGAACACCGACTTATCCGTCGCCAACGATCGCATCGGCGTGACCTGAAATCCTAACGAACCTGCCGGCCAGTTCGAGCCGTCGTACTCTTTCATAAACACGTAACGATCGTTCATGTTCAGGTACGTGTCCAGCTTCTCCGGGTTGTTACGAAAATAGCGTCGCACTCCTGCCAGATTTAATTCATCCTTACGCAGCTCGCCATCAGCCACCAGCTTTTTACTCACGCTCGTGTATTCGTGCCCGTTGCTCCCGGCATACCCTACGAACATTTCCGTCCCATCAGCCATCGCCAATTTCGCGGAACCTTGCAACTGCGCCATGTACACATCGAACTTGTCTTTGAGGTAAACCAATTCCAACCCGCGCAACATTCCCGTCGCCTCAATCTCACGACGCACGGGATAGTTCACGATCGTTTCGCCCACCCGCCTGCCCAGGATTTCTCCCGTCGCTGGATTCACCGCCAGATCGCTTGGCTTCTGATACAACGGATAGCGATACATCCCCGTCCGCTGCCGTGATGCAGGCAACACCGGCGCGTAGTACCCCGTGTACAGCACCGTCCCCATGCTGTCCCACCCCACACTTTGGTACAGATCGAATTGCCGTTGCAACGATGCCACAAACTGCTCCGCCGATCGGCTTTCGCTTAGCACCTTATCAAACGCAAACACACTGGCCCGCGCCTGATCATGGGTGATACTTTCCAACGGGAAAAATCGCTTGGTTGATTCGATGTTGAACCAGTCCAGACTCAGCTTCGTCGCTCGAGCTAACCCGCCGTCCGCAGTGCGATACGCCACCGACAGGTCAGGCCATTGCGACTCGGGCACCAATTCCAGCGCACGCTCACCGGTGCCCAACGGGCGCGAATAATCCGGCTCATACACCGCTCGCTGGGCGCATCCGCTCTGCGACACGCATATCAATGCCAGAATCAACCCAATCACGCCGACAGTTTTGTTCACGCAGTTCATTAACGACTATGATAACGCCTACCGCCGCTTCGCTGTATTCGCCCGTTACTTTTCAACACGATTGGGATACCCCTCCGCTGTGCTTGACAATCTTTTCATACAGAACGCTTTTCACCCCGAAACTCAATTCTATTTTTTCAGCGTGGTTATCACCGTCACCATCAGCATCGTGCTTCACGAGCTGGCACACGGCTGGGCCGCCATCCGATGCGGCGATCAAACCCCCATCACCCACAATCGCATGACCGGCAATCCCCTGATCCACATGGGGCCGTATTCCATCGCTGCCCTACTTTGCTTTGGCATCGCATGGGGACAAATGCCCATCGATCCTACCCGCATGCGTGGCAAATACGCCGAAGCATTCGTCGCTGTCGCTGGGCCAGCCACCAATTTAATCCTCGCTTTGATCACACTCGCGGCCATGACCATCATGATCACCGTCGCACCTGACACTTTCAATCCACCGGCGGGCACCGACCTGACCATACCCGGCCAACTCGCCGACTTTCTCCTGATCTTCGGCAACATCAATTTCCTCTTGTGCCTGTTCAACCTCATTCCCATCCCACCGCTCGACGGATCAGCCATCCTCGCGAATTTCTATCGACCCTACGCCCGCCTTCTGGCTGACCCTTCCAAGCAACAGATTTTCCTGTTCGCCTTCATCCTCGTTTTCATCTTCGCGGGTCAACTCTTCGCCCTGGCCCTGACCGTCACCGAAATCTACATCGACCTCATCACGTCATTGCTACAACTGCTCAGCCTGTAACTTAAAAGTCCGACACGCACACACACCTCTCGCGGCCAACGAAACCACAACCAATCCAATCGTAACGTTCGATGTGTCGCGGGCGACGCGCCATTGTCCCATTTCGTAGGCAGAAACATCCTTGTTTTGCAGACGTAAACGCTACGATTGAAATGGGCATGCTGTAATCTTTTGCCCTTACTCAAACTCACCCATTTATGATGTTTTCATTGCGATAAACATTTACGCCAAAACCAAACTCAGTCAATTTCAGTCTTTGCAACCAAAACTAATTGCCATACAAACCACCTGTAGCGCCATCGGTTTTGTTAACGCTTTCATGGCTAATAGCATTTTTAAGCGTCTCGAGTTGCCGTGATGCACCAGACCGTAAAAATCCAATATCACCACCACCAACGACCAACTGATACCCCATTTGGAGATGTAAATTCACTGATTCTGGTGACGTTGAAACAATGCCCGACCATTTCCCTGCCGATGCAGCAGCGGCCGCCACTTTACGCTGAGCCTCAGCAAGATCATTGTTTTGTTCGGCGGACACGGCCAAATCCAAACCCATCCGCAACTTCATATCATCTGAACCGAAAAACAACACATCAACGCCTTCGGTCGCAGCAATCGCCTCTGCCTGCTCGACGGCTTCGGGGGTTTCGATTTGAACAATCGTGACAAGCCCGCGATCTTTATAAAAATCGCGGCCATGTCGATCAATAACACGACGACCGCCATAGCTACGATCTCCAACGGGTGGAAAGCACAAAGCATTAACCGCTCGCTCTGCATCACGGGCATCATTAACCATAGGAATCATGATCCCATCAGGATCCATATCAGCCACTTTCTGCGCGGTCTCAGGGCTATGGCCAGGCACACGAACAATCGAATGCAATCCCGTGCATTCGGAAGCACGAATCGCATTCAATGTGGAATGAAAGTCATGTTGTCCATGCTGCATATCAATCCATACAAAATCCCAGCCACCCCCCATGCCTTCAATGATTCCCTCCGAAGAGTACATGTGTGCCAAACCAAGCAAAGCCTGGCCACTATTCATTTTCTCTCTAAACGTATTCAACAAATATCTCTCCAAAGCAAATCACACGGAACACATTCACATGAATGCGCACGATTTTTAAAACCAATAAAAATTATTTGAATTCACACAAAACTTCATATTTTGCGATTGACATACACATACTTCATCACTGAATCGGAATCGACTTCGATGGAATGAAGGGTGCCGCAAGGAATAGTCGCAATGCCAGGCCGATCAATCCTAAACCGATTCCCACCAATATTCACATGGCCTTTTCCTTCAAATATCAAGTATATTTGATGGAAATCCATATGCGAACCCTCTCGCTTGTGCAGTGGTCCGGTTCCTACAACCAAACCCATGTCAACATCAGAAACAACACCCTCTGGCAATACTTTCCAAAATTCAAGGCCGCCCACATCATCTTGAACATAAGTATCCGTCTCATCAAACGGCTTAAAACCTGCATCAATATTCGTCACCATACGATTCCTTATTACTGAACAAAAAAATATAACATTGTTAAAAATCGGCCAAAGAATTTACTCATGCCATGCCAACATCACCAACATGATGGATCTGATGGACGGTGTGCCCTGGCTTAAGTTCGCCTGCACACAGAACTCGTTGTGCAGGACGCTCTGGATTGTTGATTCTTGCCACAAGCAATTCGACCGCTTGCTTACCCATGGCTTCTAATGGCGTTCGCACAGAATTGAACTTGAATGCTTCCGCAGCGTAATCATGCGCGGTCATGTCGATGATGGATAGATTTTTCGGAATGCGAAAATTGCTTTTGACGAGATGATCGTAAAGCCATCGGGCTCGTTTGTGTCCACGCACCACGACCGCAGTGATCGCTTCATCTGGATCAGTCAATTTAGAGATAACCGCATCAACGTTGGGCAAAAGATTATGAGAGGTCTGTATGTAGGCGTCAGATAACACTGGCAACTTTGCTTGCTCGATCGCATTCTCAAAAGCCACACGCCGATCGTGAGCCGCAGGTATTTGCGATTCCTGTTCGTATAGAAAACCAATTCGTTGGTGCCCTAATTTTTTAAGATGCTCAACCGCAAGCCTCGAACAGTTGGTCTCATCAATCCCTATGAAGTCAATTTCAGAACCGACCACATCGTGCTCAACACATACGACCGGCTGACGTGTGGCGATCAATTCTTTGTGAAGTTCTGATTCGAAAAAGCTCGGCTTGCCAAAGAATATCAAGCCGTCAACGTTGGCATCAAGTAATTTTGAAATGCGTTCGTCATAGTCATCACTGGTCAACACAGCCTGGTTAACCAGCAACTGAAACCCCAAGTCGCTGGCAGCTTCGATACAGGCAGGCAATAGCCGAGCCACATACGCTTCAATAATGCTGGGGATCGCGATACCCAAAATCTGGGTACGACCTTGACGCACAAATTTGCTCGCCAAACCAGGTCGATAATGCAAGCGTTTGGCGATCTGCTTTACACGCTTGGCGGTTTCGTCACTGTAACGCGATGTGCCCTTTCGCCCGGACAGGACCTGGCTCACCACTGTGGGTGAAACTTTACTCAGGCGTCCAATTTCGGCGAGCGTAGCTCTTTGCCGTGTACGCGTGGTTGTGGTGGTCGTTTTGCTTGCCATTTTGATTAAACTTTAAACCACCGTGATTTAACATTAAATCATAGCCTGAATATATTCCTTTCAAATCATGATGTCAAGATGAACTTTCAAAATTGCGGCAGTGATCCGCCCGGGCTGCGAATTGATTCAACATGGAGGCAGAACGAGTTCGTTGGCCCTGATACCCATCCCGTTAAAAACTCGCGCGGCCTCAATTTCCCCTTCACACAAACTCCCGGTATTCACCGGGAGCTAATAAAAATCTACGCGCGCGTATTTATCGTAATCCGTATGACCTATACGCTGACCGCGGTTAATCATTAGATCGGACACAGCCATGGCATCGCCATCGCACGGGAGATGTGATGGCCTGAGCCATGCCGCTCAACCAGCCTGTGTCGCAGCGAAATATGCCATGAAATGTGCTATGAAATGAGCACGAAACGCCCGAAAATGCAGGCACAAAAAAAGGACCACCCAAAAGCTGGGCGGTCCTATTTCTGGTGATTTCAGGCATACGCAGAATATTTCTGCCAATGCTTGTCATCGTAAACAGTGGAGCCGGGGGGATTCGAACCCCCGTGCAAACCCACAATTCCTCGATGACAGCGACCATTCCGAAACACGCGCAGCGCCATGCGTAGCGAGCGATACACCAGCACATGTAAGCTGCCCCGACCTCGCCCAACTGATCGAGGTATGGGCCGACTTGCCCCGCGTTGTAAAGCGCGGCATCCAAGCCATGATCGACGCTGCCTTGGAAGATGAAGCGTGACCCCCTTATCACCCCTGCCCCCCCGCCACATTCTACCGCATAGGCCACAGCCCCCCACCCTTGCTTTCATGGGACGTTTCGTAGTGCTGTACTCGACCTCATGTGCCAATGAATCGCAATTGGATACAAATGAGATGGCAAAATAGTGCAATCATCTCAGACAAGCCTAAATTGGATGGATTAACGGATGGATCATGCTCAATACTGACACGCTGACTATCACGAACCCGATGCTGAAGATCTTCGCAGAGATCAATGAATTCAAAGGAACATGGTCAGCCTTGGGCAAGCGCGCTCCCAAACGGTTTGCGGCATTACGGCGAGTCGCCACCACGGAAAGCATAGGCTCGTCGACCTGCATTGAGGGCAGCCCGCTATCCGGCCGGGAGGTCGAAGCCCTGCTAGCAAACATTGAGATGGGATCGATAGCCAACCGCGTGGCGGCTTGGTTTTAACAGGAAACGATTACCCAGAAAACAGCACGTTCGACATGTTTTCATTTTATACCTAGACTGATACTCTAATCACGATCGATATCATTGCACGTTAAGCACGTTAATTCAAAACGTTTTCACCAAACATTCACCGGGGTGATCACATGGCAGCATCGCTAACGAAGTTAGACCAGTTATTGCGTCTGATATTGTTAATCCAATCAGGACACGCGGGCAATGCGTCACAACTCGCAGCCACGCTCAAGGTCACCAAGCGAACAATTCACCGCTACCTGCAAACGCTTAAAGAATTGAACGTACCTTGCACGTATGATGCCGATCGCAATGCGTATACCATCAACAAATCATTTTTTCTGCCTCCATTGCAATTGACATTTGATGAGGCACTGGCTCTATGCTCATTGGCACAACATGCGGCCAGCAGAGAGCAAGTCCCTATGTTGCAAGCAGCAGCCAAGGCAATCACCAAGATCCGCAATGTCATTCCCCATGGCCTGCAACGTGAGTTGGCTCAACTCGAATCACAAATTCATATCGACCTGGCACGCAATGTCGGTACCGACGGCATCACTGACGTTTACAGCCTTATCCAGCAGGCGATCGCTACCGGTCGCGTCCTCACATGCAGCTACGATGCGGTGCATAGTCCATCGCATGACCCGCTCGACGCCGCCTCGCCATTAGACACACCGGCCAACCATTTCGAATTACGGGCCTATTGCCTGTACTTCGGCAAACGTGCCTGGTACGTCATTGGCCAGCGCAGCGATCGCGATGATCTTCGCACGCTCAAGCTCAATCGTTTCACGCGTATCAATTTGACTGAAACCGCCTATGTCATCCCCGACGACTTCGACATTCAACAACATCTCGGGCTGGCGTGGCGCATGGTCCGTGGCAAACAGATCTATGACATACGTCTGCATTTTGATGCCGACTATGCGGAAACGATCAGCGACACCCAATGGCACCCCACCCAGCAGATCATCTATCACGACGATGGCAGTATCGATTTCATCTGCCAGATCGCTGGCCTTGATGAAATCGTCCATTGGATTCTGGAGATGGGCCCCCATTGCCACGTCATCCAACCCCCGGAATTAGCACAGCGCGTCTACGAAATGGCTAAGGCTACGGTGGCGATTTATGAATCGTGAAAAATCTCGAAAAAATAGCCTCGGGACGACTGGCTGTCATCCCGAGGCTTCAATGGGGCCGCACGAGCGGATGCCCGTGCGGAAAAATCGCATGGAAGTATCTGATAAATCAAAACCTAGCACTTCAATAGGGCCATGCGTATTCGAATAAATGCGTGCCCAACCCATGAATCGCAGACAACGCACTAACTTACCTTTTGCTTAGTAATACTACCTAAAGTTGACGCATACACGCGACTATTGGTTCAAAACAGTTAAATTGGCGGCCGTCCAGCTTGCCGCAAAAAACACAACTTCGCTAGTTTTTAAATTTATATGATGCAAATTCGTTGACATTGATTGCTATAACCGGTAATATCCATAGACAACAAAAAAAGTGACCCATGTTGGAGCATGGGCCACTAAAAATTAGACCGCGTAGCCCAACGGCAGAGGCGATCGTCTCCTAAACGGTTTGTTGTGGGTTCGAATCCCACCGCGGTTAATTATAACCTCAATTTCGATTGAGTTCCATATATATCGACACACATTGTGCAAACCGCAATCATGCCAATGCTTTGCGTCATGCCGCCTTTATGACGATCCCACGAATTTTTGGCCCCCATCTCAATCGAGGATTTTTTCAATTTTGAAAACACACCGACATGAGCCTGTCACACCCCCTGCTACATTGAATCGCGTTGCCTTGGCACGGATGCCTTGGCCGTCATGACATAATGACCATTGAGGGTCTGATGGCTGATAAGCCGACGCATCACGCGAATGGGGATGGTGGGACTCGCGACCAGAGGGATTGTTTCGGAAGCACTAGCGGGGGGACTGGGGGGGCGGAGGGGGCGGAGGGGGCGGAGGGGGCGGAGGGGATTACCGGAGACGCTTCCGGGGGCGTTTCCGGGGGAGGCGGAGGAGTCGGGGAGGTGGGGGTGAGGGTGGGGGTGAGGGTGGGGGGGGGTGCTTCTGAAACAATGCCGTCCCGTGGCCGCCACGCAGATACATCCGATCAGACAGACAACGCAATTTCCAGGGTCGATTTCCATGGGTTTCACAAACAATGTCTCGAACAAGTGGCCACCCGATGCCAGCATGCGGCCGACGCGGGCAAGGCGATCAGCCTGTTCAATGCACGGCGAATGTTGCAACGCCAACTATCAGCCCCCCCACCCACTCTCCCCATCCCACAGACAACCGCTCGGCCAATTGATCCCGACGCTAACGCATCATCTGCATCCCAATGATGCACAGCAATGATCAACAGCAATGATTCACGCCAACAGAATCGCAAGAGGAAACGTTCATGAGTACGGATACCTACACCTCATTTTTTAAGACACTGACCACGCAAGGGCATACCCCGCATCCGTGGCAAGCCCAATTGGCAACGCCAGACGCATGCGACAATCGCCTGATTCGGATTCCTACCGGGCTAGGAAAAACCGATGGCGTGCTGGGCGCGTGGTTGTACCACCGTGTTCAACAACAGAATCACGCGTGGCCGATGCGGTTGGTCTGGTGCCTGCCCATGCGTGTGTTGGCAGAGCAGACATATGCCGAAGCATTGCACCTGGCCAAGACGGTCAGCGCACAATTAACGAATGAACAGCCGCGCGTAAACGTACATCTACTCATGGGCGGAGCTAAGGCTGACGCATGGCATTTGCAGCCTCACACACCCGCGATCATCATCGGTACGCAGGACATGCTGTTGTCGCGGGCATTGAACCGGGGCTATGCCGCCAGTCGGGCACGCTGGCCCATGGACTATGGCTTGCTCAATCACGATTGTTTGTGGGTGATGGACGAAGTGCAACTCATGGATGTAGGACTGGCCACGAGTGTCCAGTTGCAAAGTTTTCGCCAACAGTATGTACAACACTCCGCCACCCCTGCAACATCCGCAACACCAGTAACGCGACCTTGTTTCACATGGTGGATGAGCGCCACGTTGCAACCCCAGTGGTTGGAAACGGTGGATTCAAAATCATGGGTCGAACCGTTGGCCAACTCACAGACCTGTATACCAGCCGACCAACGCCAAGGTGCGTTGTGGGACATACGCAAACCCGTTCGTGTTGAGTGTATTCCCGCAAAAGATGACCAACAATCGACACAACTGGCCGATGCGATACTGCAAGCACATCACAACGCCACACCGCAACCCCAGGCCGGACGTGTGACGCTGGCGATTGTGAATCGCGTGGATACAGCCACCGACGTTTATGCCGCGCTGAACAAGCAACTGTCAAAAGCCACAGACAAACCGACAATCCACCTGATTCATAGCCGATTTCGTGGGATGGAACGCGAAAACTGGGTCGACAATTTTCTCAACAAAGCCCATTGCCAAAACCCCGACACGCACATGATCCTGATCGCAACGCAAGTGGTCGAAGCAGGAGTGGATATATCCGCCACCACCTTGATCACCGAACTCGCGCCTTGGCCGAGTCTGGTCCAACGGGCAGGACGAGCTGCCCGATACGGCGGCAGCGCTCAGGTGATCGTGATCGATCGCGATGCGAGCGAGGATAAAGCCGCGTTGCCCTACGCACTGCCGACATTAAACGCAGCTCGTGAAGCGCTGAGTCAACTGGATGATATGGGTATTGCCAGTTTGGAAAAATTTGAAGCGGAACTAAAAGCGCACAAGCCAGAACAACTGAAGACGTTATATCCCTACGAACCATTGCATCTGCTGACTGAAAAAGAGAGCGATGAATTATTCGACACCACCGCAGACCTGACCGGTGCTGATCTGGACATCAGTCGTTTTATTCGCAGTGGCCAAGAGCGTGACATCATGGCGTGTTGGCTTGATCTGCCTGACGACGCGAAGTCGCCTGACAAGGAATATCGCCCGCAGCGCAATGCGCTATGCCCGGTGCCTATTTATAAAGCGCAGAAATGGTTGTTTGATAACAATAAACTAAAACCAAATTGTCGCGCCTGGACATGGAATTATGTGGACGGTCACTGGCAAAAATTAAACCGCAGTGATTGCTATCCGGGCCAGACGATCGTCATCAACAAAGCATGGGGTGGTTACGACACAACACGCGGTTACACCGGCGAAAAACCCGGCAAACATCATACCGGTTTCCAAACAGATAGCCATGCCCCCGATACCCCTCTCACCCCTGACACCGCGGCCACGGCCGATGCTGCTCAAGGACGTGACGACCAAAGCGAAACGCCAAACCAATGGCAAACCATCGCCACGCATGGCTTGGAAGTGGCCAACCATTTAAATCATCTCACCAAACGATTAGTGCTATCCGAAGACCAACAGGCATTGTTTAACCTGGCAGGCCGAGTTCATGACTGGGGCAAAGCGCATTTGGCCTTTCAAAATTGCATTGCGAACCGACTCGAAAATCTCGAACAAACCCATCTTGCCAAGGCACCATCCGAAGCATGGTGTTCGTTCAAAAACATGTATTGCATGGATGTCGAAACCAACCATTATCGCCGTGGTTTTCGACATGAGCTTGCCAGCACACTGGCTTTGTTCGAACTGTTGCACCAAACCCATCCCAACCACGAAGCGCTACTGGGCCCTTACCAACAATTGGTTGAAATGGGCGTTCTAAAACCAATGCCTACGCACGAGTCGTTGCAAAACTGTCCACTTGCGGATGAACTCAACGCACTCGACGCCCAGCAATTCAACCTGCTCGTCTACCTCGTATGCACCCACCACGGCAAGGTTCGCCTAAGCTGGCCACACACATCCCACGACCAGAAATATTTCCTGCGCGGCGATACAAAAACCGACAAACCAATCTTGGGCGTACGCGAAGATGACACACTACCGTCGACGCAACTCTATTCTCACAACGGCACGCTCTGCGGCATACCAACCCTCAGTTTGCACCTTGAAACTGCGACGATAGGACTTTCATCACGCTACGGGCCAAGCTGGAGCGATCGTGTGCATCAACTCAAACAACAACACGGGCCATTCGTGCTGGCGTATTTCGAATGCCTGTTACGTGCAGCCGACATTCATGTTTCAAGTCAACCCCAGCAATCACCAGACCCGCTACTTGATCGAGAAGGAGCCCAGGCATGAACCTGAACATCCACCACCTCAAGGGTTGCAGCCCAACCCCATTGGCTCACTATCTCAAAGCCATCGGCATCCTGCGTCTGATCGCCGAACAAATCGATCCCACCGCGCGCGGTTGGTGGCAGGACGAATCGTTCTACCTGTTAAGCACGCTGAACGAAGCCGAGCTGTGCGATTTTTTTCTCAATGTCTATGAACCTACACCGTTGATTGCACCATGGAACGGCGGCAGCGGGTTCTATCCCAAAGACAACAAACAAGGCATCACGGAAATTCGCGAAAGCAAAAGTCCGCGATTGGCAACCTATCGCGATGCCATCAAGCTAGGCGATCAACAAACCGCAGGCCGCTCGGAAAGTCCGAAAAAAGAAGACAAATTCGCCATGTTGCAAAGCTGCCGCCAAAACTGGCGTGGCCCACTGTTCGATTGGCTTGAGGCGGCAGTGGTGATCAATGCCGACGGTGAACCGGTCTACCCTGCGCTGCTCGGCACAGGTGGAAATGACGGACGACTCGACTTTACCAACAATTTCATGCAGCGCTTGACCGAGTTGTTCAATTGTTTGGAACCTGATGCGCCAGCAAAACCTGCCACGCATACCCAACTCAAATCAGCTTTGTTTGGATTATCTGTGTCAGGATTGCCAAACAGCAAGGTGGGCCAGTTTCTTCCCGGCAATGTCGGCGGTGATAATAGTGGCACAGGATTCTCTGGAAAAGGTCTGGTTAATCCGTGGGATTTTGTGTTGATGCTCGAGGGGACAATTGCATTTGCATCATCCGTTTCGCGACGTGCGAACAATTACGCTCTACCACAGGCAGCAGCACCTTTTGCAGTTTATTCATCGGCGACGGGATTTGGCAGCGCGGCAGAATCCGAAAAATCCCGTGGCGAACAATGGATGCCCCTGTGGCGACACCCCACGGCTTACCACGAAATACACAAACTCATTGCCGACGGCCGCAGTCAGGTCGGTTCAAAACCGGCAAGACAGCCCGTGGACTTTGGCCGTGCCATTGCGCGACTCGGCGTGGCCCGTGGCATTACTGCATTCGAACGCTACGGCTACATTGAACGCAATGGCCAAGCCAATCTCGCAACACCCCTGGGCCGATGGGATGTTCACGCCCGACCGCATCAAAATCTTATTGACCAGATTGCCCCATGGGTCGATAAATTACAACGCGCCAGCACCGACAAAACCGCACCCGCATCCATCGGACGGGCGGCCCGTGTGTGTTACGAAGCTATCATGGCTTGCTGCCGTGGCCAAGGCACCGACACGACACTACGTTGGCAGGCTTTACTCGTCGCATTGGGTGACGCCGAGGCCGGGCTACTGCGTTCACCCCGTTTCACCACAAGTAAACGCTTGCAACCTTTACCGCAATTAGAATACGCGTGGCTAAAAGCCATCGGGGATTCCAGTGCTGAATATCGTCTGGCCGTCGCGTTTGCTTCGCAATTTTTTACAGCCAACAAAAACAATTCATCTGATCACATTCGTCGTCATTTTCTACCACTCAACGAAACGCAAAAACAATTTAACTGTAATGAGGATCGATTGATCGTTTCTCCCGAAGTGGTTTGTATCAATAACGATCTCCAATCGGTATCGATCGCGTTAATCCGCCGACGGATTATTGAGGCTGGCCAGAAAAATATAAAAACATTTCCGTTGCAAGCCGTCCACGGTGCCTATGCCACACTGCATGATCTGTCACAACTTCTCGCGGGCCAACTCGATGAAAATAAAATCCTGCAATTGATTCGGCCACTGCTGGCGCTGAAATGGCCGAAAGGAATCCATCTGCCTCGCCAGGACTCCAACCCAAATCAGCAAGCCGACGGCATCATGAATGCCTATGGGTTGTTACGCCTGACCCATTGGCATGACGATCTGACACTGACTAACACGACACAGCCCCACACTAAGCAGACAAACTCAGAACAGACAAGCACGAGGCCATACAAAATCAGATTAGACCCTACGATTTTCAGTCGTTTAGCAACGGGTGATATGCACGGGGCGATGGATGCAGCCATACGACGCCTGCGCATCGTCGGCCTACGGCCGCACATCACACAAACAGTCGGCAATCCACGAATCGCAGCGCAACTGGCCATGGCATTGGCATTTCCGATCAGCCTGAGCAACGCCCAAATTCTGGCTAAACGTCTTACCAAACCTAATTTCAAAAACGATAACAACAACGATAAAAATGACGACAACGTGGACGTCAACACTATTTCCAATTCACCCTCTATGGAGACCTCATCACAATGACCATCAACCTATCCCCACTCAAAGATGAGAGCCGACTGCTCTTGAATGTCGAGCTGACACCATTACAAGGCACGCGATTTCAACCTACGGGTTTTCCCGATCTTGGTGCAGCGACATACCAGGCAGGTGACACGCCATGCCTGCTTGTTGAAAGCGCCCAGTCGATGGCCAACCGGTTGGAAACCGTTTGCTGGGATGACGCAAGCGACGCGTTGAATGACGAACTTACTGGCTTGAGCTACATTCGTGTGGAGCAAGACGGAAATTTTTTAACCAGTTCAATCACAGAAGCGCATCGCATTAATAGTCCGTACATTCTTGAGAGCAAAGATGATAGCTTTGCGAAACAGCTCAAGGATGAAGTTGCCCCCCATTCCGAAGGCCCCATCGATCGTAAAGCACTCGCGGCGACGCTATTCAAATATGACGTAAACAGCCTGTTACATGGTGTTTTTCTGGCTAAAAAAGAATTGGCAGGCGGTCGATTGCGAGTGGCTCGGGCATTGTCCGCGTTTATCGAAGGCGCGCAAACGCGAGTCGCGGCATCCGGCGGTGTAAAAAACGATCATGTCAATCCCAAAGGCGAAGCAGCTAAAGGCTTTGGCAATGTCCCCTTTTCACGCGAAGAATACACCGCAGAAACGATCACTGCATTTTTTAATCTGGATCTCAATCAGATTCGCGGCTACGGCCTGCCCGATGCGGCGCAAAACTTGCTGATGCTGGTTGCCCTCTACAAAATTCGTGCATTTCTCGATGGTGACATGCGTTTGCGCACCGCCTGTGATTTCAAAGTTAAAAACGCAAACACAATCACGGCTGAAGTGCCCAATGGTTTTGAATTACCCACGCTGGCCGATCTGAAATCTGCATTGCCATCAGCCATCGCAGCGTGCAAGGATCAATTGGCGGGTGTGACCACCGTGGTATACAGCAAGTAAGCGAGATAAAACATGCCGACGATTCAATTGAAATTTACAGCGGGTCGATACCATGCCACGCCTTGGGGCCTTCATGTCAACGAAGGCCAAGTCGAGTGGCCGCCTTGTCCGTGGCGACTGCTGCGCGCGTTGTTGGCCACCGGTTTTAACAAGCATCATTGGCCGCAAGTTCCCGAAGATGCCCGATCGCTCATCGACAAACTTGCTGCGACGTGGCCCCGCTACAAATTGCCCGCAGGACAAATTGCCCACACCCGTCATTACATGCCATACGTGGAAGGCAAAAACCAAAAAACCACCAAGGTCATTGACGCGTTCATACGTCTAGCATCCAACCACGATCCGTTACTGATTCATTACGACGTGGAACTAAGCGAATCAGAAAGACAATTGCTCGAACAACTGGTGTCCGATCTTGGCTACCTGGGTCGAGCGGAGAGTTGGGTCAGCGGTACATTGATTGAGGATACGCCATCAGACCCTACCTGGTGCGAACCCAGCGATGATGCACCATCGTCGCCCATCGATTTTGGTAAGCAACAGGTTTCAATATTGGGCCCAGTGCCTGCTCATGATTATGCGACATGGCGTCAGTCAGTCATCGAACAACATGTCCAGCAAGCATTGCTAGAACTACAACAAACCGCTGAAAAGAAAGGCAAAAAACCCAGCAAATCACAAATCGCCAAAGCGACAAAAAAAATCGAAGCGATCTATCCGATCGACTTACTCACATGTCTGCTCAGCGACACGTCTGATTTTCAAGACCATGGCTGGAGCCAGCCGCCCGGCACACAGTACAAACTATACACACAGCCCCCTGGCACACTCGAGCGTAAACCATCGCGACCCTCCAGTCCCATACGAGAGGCCGCCCACGTTGAAGCGGCGCTCATCAACCTCGCTTCTGATACGTCGCATGCCAACACAGGACTACCTTCGTTCATCCGCTGTCTTCCGCAGGCTGATCTGCTACACAAAGCGGTGATTAGCCAACTTAGCCAATCATTTTGCCCTGCCCTAACCGGCATGGATGAGCAAAAAAAACCACTTCAAACCAATCATAAACATGCCCACTACCTGCCGCTCGATCTTGATGAGGATGGTCGACTCGATCACATCATCATTTACGCGCCCATGAAACTCGATAGCCTTGCCCAGCAAGCGATCATGCGTCAGCGATGGACCTATACAAAAAACCAAACCAATCCGTTAGCCACCACCTGTGTCGGATTCGGTGCACTCGATGACTTTCGCAGGCAACTCAAACAACGCAACGGCAAGCGCGTGCCCATCCTGGAACAATCACGCACATGGGTCAGCCTCACGCCTTTTATACCCGCACGTTTTGTCAAAAAAGACGGGAAAAACAGCTTGGAAAATCAGATTCGAACCGAATTGGAAACGCGACAAACTTCGGATGGCCAACCCTTTCCCACGCCCACAACCATCCAGAAGATCGATAACGATGAGCTCGTTGAGCGTCGCCTGCTTCGATTCATCCGCACACGCCCAGATGATAAACAACAACCGCCCGTCAACATGGCGTTTGGTATCAGACTGACATTCGACCAACCCGTGACCGGGCCAATCACACTGGGTTATGCCAGCCATTATGGTTTGGGATTATTTGTACCCGACACATCGCTGAATCACGAATCAACAACACCCGCCACATAACCACGAGCCAGGAGATTCCGGGGATGATTCAAACTAACGATCTGACTGCGAACGATCTGCTCCCCCTTCGTATGCTCAATGAATATGCCTATTGCCCGCGACTGTTTCATCTAATGCATGTCGAGGGACGCTGGGAAGACAATCACTACACACGCGATGGCCAACGCGTGCATCGACGCGTCGATCAATTGGATCACGTGCTGCCAGATGCCAATGCGGACTCCAGCGAAATCACTTCAAAATCGATCGCGGACAATAAATCCGACGATGGCGACGAACCACCCACCATCGTCCGATCAATACCATTGACCAGCACAGAATTAGGTATCACTGCCAAGCTCGATCTGGTCAGCATGGCCGACAACGATGCGGTACCCGTCGAAACCAAACGTGGCCGGGTACCCGACAATCCGCAACGTTCATGGGAACCTGAACGCATCCAACTCATGGCACAAGGCCTGCTATTGCGTGAACAGGGTTATCACTGCGACCACGGCTTCCTCTACTTCGCCACGTCACGCACACGTGTCCCGATCTTGTTCACACCTGAACTCGAACAACGCACGCTCGAACTTCTCGATCAGGCCAAACAAGCCACCCTCGCAACTCGTCTGCCCCCACCTTTGGAAAACAGTCCCAAATGTCACGGCTGTTCGCTCAACGGCATCTGCCTGCCAGATGAAACGTTGACTGCGATGGCATTGGAACGCCCACTTGCGATCACTGACACAGATATTAATTCTGATAGTGCTGCAGATCTCAACACCTATCTCGACCCCAATATCGATTCCATTGCTAACGATAAACACGACCACGCTATCCGCCGGCTCTATCCGGCACGTGACGAAGCGCAACCGTTCTATATCCAGAAACAGGGCGCTTTCATCGGAAAATCAAGCAAAAACATTACCGTTCGCATGCAAAGCCAAACACTCAACACCGTCAAGCTCAAGGACATCAGCCACCTCGTCATCTGCGGCAACATCGGCATCTCCGCCCAAGCCATCCACACACTCTGTGAAGCGGGCATCCCTATCGTCCATCTTTCCATGAGCCATTGGTTCCACGGCATCACCCATGGCATCAACCTGCGTAATGCGTTCGATCGGGCCGCACAATTTCAGGTAGCCCAGGCCCCCAATCTCAAACTACAATTCGCCCGCCATCTCGTCGCGTCCAAAGCAAACAATCAACGCACCATGCTTCGCCGCAATGCCAACAGTTCTGCATCCCTCGATAGCGCTCTTGCTGACATGCAGCAATTGATTGACCGGTTACCTGAGGTGACCGATATCCCCTCAATGCTCGGCCACGAAGGCATGGTGGCCGCACACTATTTCCGACACTTCAGTCACATGCTCAAGCCTCAAGATTTCGACGCGACCTGGGATTTTAACGGCAGAAACCGTCGCCCACCCAAAGACCCCGTCAACGCATTGCTTTCCTTTGGCTATGCCTTGCTTGCCAAGGAGTTCACCGTCGCACTACTGGCAGAAGGTCTTGATCCCTGGTGGGGAATGTACCATCAACCCAGACACGGTCGCCCCGCCCTGTCGCTTGATCTCATGGAACCATTTCGACCCGTTATTGTCGACTCAGCCGTCATCACTGCCATCAATACCAGCATGACCCGCGCCTCGCATTTCACCCGCTCCAAAGCAGGCTGCATACTCAAACCTGATGGTCGAAAAAATTTCATCCGGGCCTACGAAAACAGGCTACAACAACTCGTCACCCACCCGCTCTTCGGCTATCGCTGTTCCTGGCGATCGATGATCAAACTCCAAGCACGACTGTTCTCCCGTTGGCTTAGAAAAGACATCCCCAACCTGCCGGAGATCGTCACACGATGAATCACAACCCCACCACCAACCGAAGACACTACGTCGTGACCTATGATGTCAGCAACGATAAACGCAGAAACCACATCTTCAAAACACTCCACGACTATGGCGACCACGTCCAGTTCAGCGTATTCGTTTGCCAACTGACCAAACGTGAACGCATCGACCTGATGGCCACACTGACCGACATCGTCCACCACAACGAAGATCAGGTGATGCTCATCGATCTTGGAGCCGCACAAACCGATTGCCAAACCTTGATCCAAACCGTGGGCAAAGCGTACAATCCCATGACCGCAACGTTCATCGTATGAACACAAAATTCAGCCTTAAAAAATCAGACTTAAAACTCAAACTTAAATCCAACCTCGAACACCCCATCGAGCACCCCAGTGGTAAGATAATCCCAGTACCCTCTCGAGCTCTTTGACAAGTCAATACTTACGAGCCGCTTTCCTCATGAACCACAGTCTATTCCCCCCCACAACCTCCAACCTCTCGCTAGCCCCGTTCGATCCCACGGCCCCCCAAACGGTTACAGCACTCGCTCTTTCCATGCGTTAACACGCATGGCCCCATTGAAGCCAGTTTCTCCCGCTTCTAATCCAAACTGACTAAGTACTTTCCATGCGTTAACACGCATGGCCCCATTGAAGCTAGCTAGACAGTGGCTTAGCAGGTTTTGTGGAGGA
Organism: Phycisphaerae bacterium; assembly: GCA_030426385.1. Classification (GTDB taxonomy): domain Bacteria; phylum Planctomycetota; class Phycisphaerae; order Phycisphaerales; family Phycisphaeraceae; genus JAUHYI01. Next base: position 25,776 of record JAUHYI010000012.1, on the reverse strand, counting down.
ACTTTCCATGCGTTAACACGCATGGCCCCATTGAAGCGTCGCATTCGTATACGTTGTAGTCGATGTCGGTCGACCTTTCCATGCGTTAACACGCATGGCCCCATTGAAGCTTATTATCCGGTTGGCTTCGTATAGCGATCCTGCCCCTTTCCATGCGTTAACACGCATGGCCCCATTGAAGCAAATTGGGCCAGCACGTTGCGGGCCATGTAGTCATCTTTCCATGCGTTAACACGCATGGCCCCATTGAAGCATCGCTCGGGCTTCGGCACCGTTTGGGGTGGGTTGCTTTCCATGCGTTAACACGCATGGCCCCATTGAAGCTCGTGCATAGGACGGCGAACAGGCCGCCGCGTCTCCCTTTCCATGCGTTAACACGCATGGCCCCATTGAAGCGTTAGTCCGGAGCCTGGTTACATCCATGCCGGGGAAACTTTCCATGCGTTAACACGCATGGCCCCATTGAAGCCAACCCGCCGCATTATGGCGGTGGCGTAGAGCTTCATCTTTCCATGCGTTAACACGCATGGCCCCATTGAAGCTGGCATTTTAGGGGCTGGGGGTCACCCAACCCCTACTTTCCATGCGTTAACACGCATGGCCCCATTGAAGCTGACCAAACACGCAGCAGGCCCACAATCGCCACAGGCTTTCCATGCGTTAACACGCATGGCCCCATTGAAGCGCCGCGACTTCTCGGCGTTTAGCAATCGCTGCGCCTCCTTTCCATGCGTTAACACGCATGGCCCCATTGAAGCGGTCCTGAAGACAACCGTATCTTGCGTGGGTTTTCGCTTTCCATGCGTTAACACGCATGGCCCCATTGAAGCCTCTCCTCCGTGAGTGATGCGGTTTTCCAGGCCGCACTTTCCATGCGTTAACACGCATGGCCCCATTGAAGCTTGATATGTGGCCAACTGCCCCCAGCATGGCAGCCACTTTCCATGCGTTAACACGCATGGCCCCATTGAAGCGAGCACTTGGCAGGGGGCCGAAAATGCCTCGCCATTCTTTCCATGCGTTAACACGCATGGCCCCATTGAAGCTTTCATAACGATCGGGAAACGTAAAACCCGATCAACTTTCCATGCGTTAACACGCATGGCCCCATTGAAGCTGCGCCGTTGTCGGCGAGGATGTTGACCACGGTGAACTTTCCATGCGTTAACACGCATGGCCCCATTGAAGCGTTTTGGTCCTCTGGAGCCCATATCTCGCGGCCTATCTTTCCATGCGTTAACACGCATGGCCCCATTGAAGCGTTAATGGGCAACCTCACCCGCGACCCTGAGCTTCCTTTCCATGCGTTAACACGCATGGCCCCATTGAAGCGTGTACAACGCCGCTTGCACGTCATGGGTAGGGTACCCAATTTGATCTACCAAACACATTAGATCGGCCACGTCGCAAGCTCACCGATGATCGACTTGAAACTTTATCTCAAACCGAAGGATTCCTGGGCCAAACTCACGCCAGGTTGGCGTGACGCAGAGGACTTGCGGACGCTACACGCCGGCGGCGCGGATTGGGAAGATGCCGGCGGTGGTTATCCCGATGGTGTGTTTGCATTTGCGGAACATGATGGCCGAGTGAATCTGGTGGGATTGTCGCTACGAACAATTGACGGATGTAGAGGAGCACCATCCAGAACAGCAACCGGATGTAAGCGGGGATTGGTTTTTCCAAACGACCTACACCAGATGTCGGGACCGATACTGGTGGTGAAAGGCGCATCGGACGTGCCGGCTCGTACATTAAAAAGCGTTGCCAAATGCCACATTGACCCGTGCTCCACGTATGGTGGATTTTGCCCGAGTGCTTGATATAAAAAAAAGAGATTCAGATCAAAATAACAAATTCCGATTCCTACTTATCTTTCATGTTTTTTGGATATATACGAAACATACAAATAAAGAAAACGATAAAATCGAATCCAAATAATCAATGGTTGTGCGAATAGAACACAAAAAATCGAATTGGATATTTCAACGTGAAAAATCCAGATAAAATAAAAATTGCGCAAGAGTCATCAAAAATTTTATCGGCACATTTAAGCCAGTTTACATTGGACATTTTCAACACAAAGGATAGCGAGGATCACTATGACTGGTTGGATACCGGATTATTCAGCGCGACACTGGTAGAAATTGGAAATCGGTTATTTGCGTGTACAGCAGCTCATTGCGTTGACGAAGAAGCGTCATTATCTCGCTATTGGATACTCGACGATAATGTTAAACACGTTAAAAATCACAATTCTTGTGTTATAGCCGCGCATTGCAATCCCAACAAAAATCCTGATGTAGGTATCATTGAGTTGAACCGATCATGTTTTTTAAGTTCATCTACGAAGAAGCCATGCGGTGTTGATCGTATCCATATATGTGGACCGGGCCGAAGTGATCGATTGGCATGTTTAATTGGATTGCCGAACGTGTTAAAGGAGAAACATAAAGACTCTACTGGCGAAGTTGTCGGCGTGACTTCTAGATTTTTTGGTTATAATAGTTTCCCTTTTAAAGATACAAATGAAATTTGGGAACAAACACAACCCGCATCAGACAGAGACATTGATATCCTACTCGACTATCCAAAGAACGATATAACCCGAGTGGATACAGGTCAGCCGTATTCACTACCCGATCCATACGGAATGAGCGGGGGTGGGCTGTGGGATCACGGATTTGATCCGGACAAGCTGTGGAGTTGTGATCACGCAATCTTAATAGGCGTGCAAAGCCATTGGAACGAAAACAAAAGATATGTTCGTGCTGTTCAGATTATTTATTGGCTGCGCTTAGTGTACTCTCGCTACCCCGATTTAAGGCACATACTTGAATCAAAATTCCCCGCCCTAGGACACGATGTTACCGAATGATCTACAATGTGATCAAGACACATTGCGGCAATGCTAAAACACTGATTGCTGAAGCGGTGCGGCGAAAATTGATCGAAGAAAATCCATTTGCCCTACTCAAATCAGGATCGACCCCGAGCAAAAATTCGCACTACGCACTATGTAACGCCTGATGATATTGCCCGCGTGATTGATGCGTGTCCGAATGCGCAATGGCGATTGCTGTTTGGTTTGGCGCGTTACGCCGGCTTGCGTATTACCAGTGAATCCCATCCGCTCACTTTGGCTGACGTGAATTTCGAGCATTCACGACTGACCGTGCGTAGTCCGAAGACTGAACACCACGCGGGCCACGAGCAACGCATCGTTCCGATCACGCCCGAGCTCATGGTGCTGTTGCAAGCTCGATTTGACGAGATAGAGGATGGCGAAGAACGCTTGATCACGATCGGCGGCAAGGGTGGTGGGATGACTCGGCCGACACGAAGGATTATTACGCGGGCGGGGATCACACCATGGAATGGTCAATGGCAGACGCTGCGTCAGTCCTGCGAGAAAGCGTTGGCCATGACGTATCCGCAGTATGCGGTCAGTCATTGGATTGGCCACAGCATCACGGTTAGAGCGGATCCACCTTCTCTCTAGCGCCACGGTCATGAATCGGTTATGACATAGGCTTCACGACAAGGAGGTCGATATGGCACAGGCATACTCAATGGATCTGCGGCGTCGGGTGATCAACGATTGCGACGCGGGGTTGCAGACCAAGCAGGTCGCACACAAGTACTCGGTCAGCCCGGCATGGGTCCGTCGGCTCAAGCAGCATCGTCGAGAACGCGGCGATCTGCGGCCCAGGCAAGGCGGGCATTATCCACGCAAGTTCAGCCGTGACAGGCTTGCCGAGTTGGTCGCTCAGGCCCCCGACGCGACGCTGAGAGAATTGCGTGACGCCCTCGGCGTCGAGGTGGCGTTGTCGGCGATCCACAAGGCGCTGGTCCAACTCAAACTCACTTACAAAAAAAGACGATACACGCCGCTGAGCAAGACCGACCCGATGTCGCCGAGCGACGCGCCCGGTGGCGATTAGAACAGCTGGGACTTGACCCACATCGCTTGGTGTTCATCGACCAGACGTGGGCCAAGACTAACATGACACGACTGCGTGGCCGAGCACCGCGTGGCGAACGATTGATCGAGAAGGTGCCGCACGGCCACTGGAAAACGACGACGCTGATCGCGGCGTTGGGTCATGATGGCATGCGTTGTTCGACGACGGTCGACGGCGGTCGACGGCGCGATCGACGGCGATATGTTCGTGGCGTTTTGCGAGCAGGTCCTGACGCCGACGTTGCGTGAAGGGGACGTGGTGGTGATGGACAACCTCAGCTCACATAAGGTGGCGGGGGTACGGCATGCGATCAGATCGGCGGGCGCGAGCGTGGTGTATCTGCCGCCATACTCGCCGGACCTCAACCCGATTGAGCTGGCGTTTTCCAAGCTCAAGCAGAGCCTGCGTTCGGCCAGACATCGCGACGTGAAAGAGCTGTGGGGTGACACGCAAAGATTGATGGACACCATCACCCCGACCGACGCGATCCACTTCTTCTGGCACTGCGGATACACGCTAGGGAAAAGGTGAAAACGCTCTAGTGGCAAGCACTATGCGAATCGCGTCCCGGATGAGCTGTATGTTCAAGCGGCATCACGTGGATGCGGTGGGCAAGCTGGCCAAACCAGCGCGCAGCGAAATGCGCAGTGGAAAGTGCATGAAACGCTCGGAAATGGGCGGAATCAAAAAAGGACCACCCAAAAGCTGGGCGGTCCTATTTCTGGTGATTTCAGGCATACGCAGAATATTTCTGCCAATGCTTGTCATCGTAAACAGTGGAGCCGGGGGGATTCGAACCCCCGTGCCGAGACAGTCAGCTGAACGCTTCTACACGCATAGTCGTTGATTTAATCTCGATCAACCCCCTGCCAGCGACAGCATGAGTTTGATCCAGCCTGGGTATTTTTTAACCCCTCGACGCCAAGGCGTCGGCGAGGGGCGATTCCGCAGATTATGACATTTGCCTGTCACCGCGGACAAGCGGCAAGCAAACGTTTGGTACCTAATAAATTAGGCAGCCAGGCGCACTGGGCTATCAAACCCAATGCGACCAGCGATATTGCTATCGTTGGCATTTAAATTGGTGCACGTGGTTTAACGAGGCCAACGTGCGACCTCGACGTGCGACGAGCAACCTTCCCTGTCCGGTCGATACCGGTCGGCCCCAATTGTCAAAGAACAATCTTATTATAGACCAATTCCCGGCATGGGAATAGCGACGGACTTACTTTTATGGGTCAATAACACGTATGCCCTGCGTTTGAGTCTCATCGGTTTGATTCGCCGAGGGATACAGTCGATACATTATTTGTGTCCAGTTAATTGATGAACTGAACAGAGAATAAACCGGCCCATGACGATGCCCGCCCCACAAAAACCCGCCAACGGTCGTAAACGTCTGAATTTCGATTCAGCCAACGCGATGTTTCTGCGATTTATCGCATTGGCGGCTGTAGCAATCGTCATCATTATGACGTCTGGCATGATTGCCAAGCGAACGGTCCTGCGTCAAAGTGTTCTGGAAAATGCCAAAGCCGATGCGGTGCGGCTGGCTGCTAATTTTCGCCTGACGGTAGTGCCGCAGCTGATTCACATCAACGAGCAAGGCCTGCAAACGGTGGCCTATCACGATCGCGACGGGTTAGATCACAAGGCATTCGATCAACGTGTGCGTGATCTGTTGCTGGCTGCGGAATCGGTCAAAATCAAAGTGTTCAGCCGTGAAGGATTCATCGTCTATTCCACGGACGAATCGATCATCGGCAAAGACAATCGAAAAAGTAAAAACATGATGGCAGCGCTATCGGGTGTAACCACGCCGCTCCTGAAAAAGAAAAACGAGTTCCAAGATCTAACCTACGAGAAACGTTTCAACATCGATCTGGTAGAAACCTATGTGCCGATCTATGGCGAGAACGATGACATCATCGGCGCGTTTGAGATGTACAACGATGTGACCGAATACTTTGCCGAAGCGGATCGAGCGACCGGACGATTGATCGGGATAACGCTTGGGGTGTTGCTGATTGTGTTTACCTGCTTGTCACTGGTGATGTGGCGAGCGACGCGGATAATTGGTCGGCGTACGCAGGAACTCAAGCAATCGCAAGCGGACCTAGTGATCGAAGCTGAGCGTGCCGAAGCGGCCAGTCAATCGAAAAGCGCATTCGTCGCCAACATGAGTCACGAAATTCGTACGCCGATGACTGCGATTCTGGGCTTTACCGATATGTTGCTGAATCCGGATTTGTGTGCCAAAGACCGTGTCGAATGCGTCGAAACAATTCGGCGCAACGGCGGTCATCTTTTGTCGATCATCAACGACATTCTGGATGTGTCGAAAATCGAAGCAGGCAAACTGGAAACCGAATCAAGACCATGCCGACTACGCGGAATGATGGATGATGTGCTGAATTTGATGCGGGTACGCAGTGAAGCCAAAAACATTGGTTTGAGTTGCGTCATTGATGCGGATATCCCTCAATGGATTTTCACCGACGAACTGCGCATCAGGCAGATCATGGTCAACCTGATCGGTAACGCGATTAAATTCACCAGCGATGGCGAAGTGGCCGTGCACATTGCGTGCGATGGTGAACACGACGGCCAACAACAGATACGCTTTGACGTCACCGACACAGGCATCGGGATGACCGCGGAACAAACCAACCGATTGTTCCAACCGTTCACCCAGGCGGATCAATCTACGACGCGAAAATTCGGCGGTACAGGCTTGGGGCTGATGATTTCCAAACGCCTGACCTATTTGCTGGGCGGCGATGTCACGATTCGCAGTGAAGCAGGCGTGGGCAGCACATTCACCGCGACCATTGCGATCGGCACTCAGGCAAAACTCGATGAGTTGCAAATCAAACAAGCAGCGCTACTGGACGAGAATAACAACGCCATCACGAAACGGTCGGAACACCACACCGCTACGGCTGCTCCTGCACAATCGCAAGGCACGCGTATTTTGTTGGCGGAAGATTCGCCGGACAATCAACGCTTAATCATGTTCATCCTGAAGAAGGCAGGCCATGACGTAACCCTGGCGGAGAACGGCCAAATCGCTTGCGACAAAGCCCTGCAAGCAGAAAAAGATCACGAGCCGTTCGACGTGATTCTCATGGACATGCAGATGCCCGTGCTCGATGGCTATGGCGCGACCCAGGCATTGCGTCAGGCAGGATACGAACGGCCCATCATTGCCTTGACCGCCAACGCGATGGCCGACGATCGCCAAAAATGCGCGGATGTCGGCTGCGATGATTTCGCCACCAAGCCTATCGTTCGCGATGAATTATTCGCTGCGATCAAGCAATGCATCGCACAATATCGCGCATCAGAACATCAAGACGCCGCGTAATTAGGTGAACACTTGATCGGGTGTTGGCCAAGCATCACACCCACGACGTTCACCATCATTCACTAACCATTTCCAACCGCGCAGCATCATCATCGATGCAGGGCTGGCCCTATCGATGACTGCATGTATGCCGCATGCCACACGCGAAACAACCTGCGTGGCAATTCGTTACAATCTCCGCGTGTCTCAAAACAATCGCCCTATTCAAGCAGACGGCAAATTGCATGGCGCTATCGCAGGGTGCCGACGCGATGATGGACGCTGGCTCATGATCCGACGCGGCGATCAGGTGGCCGCACCTTCGAAAATATGTTTTCCAGGCGGGGCTGTTGAAATCGGCGAGTCCCCCCGCGAGGCGGTGAAGCGCGAACTGCGTGAAGAATTGAACGCGACGATCGAACCGATCGCGTTGGTGTGGGAGTTTGAAATTCCTGATCGCAGCCTGCGATTATGGGGATGGTACGCTGAGTTAAAAAACCAAGAATTAACCGCTGATCCAAACGAAGTGGCTGACGTGCTGTGGCTGCGGCCCGATGAGGTGTTGGGTCATCCGGATATTCTGACGCATACTGATACATTTTTAGCCGTATTGGAAAATGCGCATGCCAATGCACAGATGAACGCCTAAACTCTGTGACGCAGGCAAAACCCCAACACCAGAAATCACAAGGAATCAAATCATGAGCGATCAACCTGTCGCGATCATCACCGGAGCAGGCGGAAGCGTAGGCCAAGCCACCGCATTGCTATTAGCGTCGGCTGGTTATCGATTGATGTTGACCAGTCGAACGCAAGGCAAACTCGAGGCCACGCGCGACGTGATCTTGCAACAACATCCCCAATGCGTGTGCCACATCTTGGCGGCGGATCTGACCAACCCTGACGAAGCACGACGTGTCATCGACAATACCGTCGAGCAGTTTGAGCGCATTGATGCACTGGCTGCTGTGGCTGGTGATGCCCCGATGGGATCAATCGATGAGATCACGCCCGAACTCTGGCAGCGCACGATCGATGCGAACGTGTCGTATGTGATGCACATGACCGCGCGGGCCTGGCCGATTTTTCAACGGCAACAATCAGGTGTGATCGCGGCGGTTTCATCCATGGCCAGTCTGGAACCGTTTCCGGATTTTCCCCTGTATGCCCCGGCGAAATCGGCGTTGAATATGTTTATCCGTTGTGCCGCAGCCCAAGGCGAAGCGTTTCATTTACGCTCGGTCGCCATTGCACCGGGCGCGATTGAAACACCAATGTTGCGCGGCCTGTTCGGCACGGACATGATTCCCCAGGCCAACACGTTGGATCCTGCTGAAGTCGCACAGTTGCTCGTTGATTGCATCACCGGCAAACGCGATTTCGAGAATGGCCAGACCATCGCACAGCCGAATCCGTGATGGGTGTAACAATCGATTGCGAGCTCGATTGCGCGCACATGTCTGGACTTTTGGCATAATACGGCCAATAAATCATGACATGTCATCGTAAAAATCCCTTGCAGTGGCCGCCGACACGTTGGATCGCAGTGCTATTGGTGTGCCATGTGTTTTGGCGAACCATTCGCTGGTTGCTGGTGTTTCCCATGTGGGGCGACGAAGCATTCATCGCGGTGAATTTCATCTCGCTCGGCTACATGGATATGTTTGGCACACTGGTCCATGATCAGGTGGTGCCCCTGGGTTATCTATGGACCACGCTGGCTCTGTCGCAGGTGCTGGGCACGTCGGAACTGGTGTTGCGCATTCCTGCGGTGGCTGCGGGCATCGCGACGGCACTTCTCTTTGCATGGTGTTGTGTGCGCTGGCTGGGTCGGCATCAAGCCATGTTGGCCATTGCTATTTTCTGCGCGTCGTATTATTCCGTGCGCTATGCGACCGAGGTCAAGCCATACAGTCTGGACATGTTGATCGCATTGATCATCACCGTCTTGGCATGGCGCGTGCACGTGGACATCAACAACCCACGGCGATGGATTGCTTTGGCGATCACGCTAATCATCGGAGCATGGTTTTCCTATCCCGTGGTATTTCCCGCAGGCGGCGCGCTGTTATTTTTAGCTGGTCGTGTACTGTGGCAGGAACGAACACGCGATGACGATGTGCGTGCTCGCTCAAGCTCATGGGTCGCCCCGCTGATCATGGGCATCATCACCTCGCTGCTGTTTGCCGGTAGTTTTCTGGCCATGTGGTTCCTGTTCGGCAAACAACAATCGCTCGCCAACGATAGCAACCGCGAACTCGAAGGCTGGCTCAATGCTTTCCCACCCATCACCGAACCACTGGGCATGATCCGATGGTTTTTCAATACCCACACCGGCAACATGATGGCCTATCCCATCGGTGGCAATCACGGCGGGAGCTCACTGACCACCCTGTTCGTCGTGTTCGGCATCTGGACCCTGTGGCGAGAAAAACGCGCACTGCTGTTGCTATTGCTAAGCCCGTTGCCATTCATGTTCCTCGCCGCAGCCATGGAAGCCTACCCCTATGGCGACAGCGCTCGCGTGTTGCAACACATGGGACCGGCCATCTGCCTGCTCGCTGGCGTGGGCATACTCGCGGTCATGCGCCGCTTGTTCGGACCACGCGGCCCGGTGCATGCCGGACGTATCGTCTGCGTGATGATGCTGGTGTTAATCTTCATCGCGATCGTGGTCGATCTCAAAAAGCCCTACAAAACCAAATCCGATCTGCATGCCCGAGAAACTGCACAATGGCTTACCGATCACAGCGAACCCGGCCAGGCGTGGATCGTGCACGGCGGTTGGGATGACCAAGCGGTCGGCCCAAACCTGCGCAAGCTCGGCGGTGATTTCGCGCGATTGCGTTATCAAATGCTGCAACAAGGCGATCGGCCATTTCAGATGAACGTCCCTGCCAACGCGGTGCCGCCCGCGTCGTGGGTCATGATCTATCGCGATCCACAACGGCCATTCGATCCGCAGATGGCAGAGCAATACATCGCGGACATCACCGCGCGTCTGGGCCAACCGGTCGTGCATGAATTCGATTTCGAACGCGAACCTGAAACGGTCTGGCTCTACGAATTCAGTGCAAACCAAACGTCAGCCCAACCGATGCCTGAATGATACGGATTCCATTAAATTCTCGTGCGTAATTTCCCGTTAGCCGCTGCCCTTGGGCAGCGCGATGGCGTGTTTTTTCACCAACATTCACGCCGCCCAAGGGCGGCGGCTAACGTGCGAGTTTATATCGGGATTGGTGTCAGGCCACCGCTGGCCACATCGCCCCCATCAAATCGCGTTAATCGCCACGCCTAGCAACACCCGACCCGCATCGCGCACCGCGTCGTCTGGCCCGACCAACACATGCGTCACACATGACCCGATGCGTTGATCCGGCCCACGCCCCGCCACCAGACATGGATCGTGATATTCCATTTCACCGAACGTCACCCCCCCCACTTTCCCCCCCACATTTTCCGCCGCATTTCCCGCTGCATTTTCACCATCTGTTCCACCAAACGCATCGCCATCGTCGTTGTAGGCTTGCAAGCAATCGCCGCCCAGTCGCTGGTCATCGGGGGAATCAATCGGAATGTCGCAATACGGTTCGCCGGGCATTGGTGCAAACACGCGCACAATCAAACTGCTGCGCTCGTCGGGCATGGGTCGGTAGTAACCCATCCGTCCCGTGGTGTGCTCCGGCTTGATTCCCATTTTGATGCGACGATTTCCGTCGATCAGAAAACGCACACAATCATCATCGACCTGCACATGGCGATCGCCGAATGGATCGTAATACGATCGCGGGTCAACACGCATCGTCGTCGGACAGCACAAGGTCCCGGTCGGTGGCACCTGTAAAATATGCCACGCTCCGATCACAGCATCCGGCGTCGAGCGGGTCATCGCCAATGTCGTCGTCGTGGCAAATGACATGGCGGTCACATCAGTCGGCCACGCGGAATCCTGCGGTGACAACAACCGAAACGTGCGATCGATATCGACCGACACGCTTGCGTTACTGCGCACATCGTCGCATGCCACATTGCTATTCGTATGGGCCTGGCCGACACACCACGTGGCATGACTCAATCCATCACGATCATCATGCGACGTGCAAACATACTGACCCGGATCAATCTGGGGAGGCACGCTCGCGGTTCCCTTGGCATCGCGCCGGGCATCGGCAAGACTCGGCCAAAACCAACCGATCTCAGGTGCCAGCCACAACCGATCGCCGCCGGTCGGCCCGCTGTCGAGCACAGTATGAAAAAACAGATTGTGATCCACCCCGTCCAATTCGCAGGCCAGCGCCCGACCGCCACTATTGATCGTCAACAAACGTCCCGCAGATTGCCCATCATTTTGCAACGCATGCAAGACGCGCGGTTTTTGACCAGCCGCAGCGCACTGATCAAACAATCGATCAAACCATGTCTTACTCATAACGTCATTCCAATTATCCATGGATGTCTAGTCACGGATGCCAGCGAACAACCGTCAACAACAAAACCCTCAGCACACAACTCACGACTCACGACTCATGCTTTAACCGCGTGGGCCTGCATTTCATCCAGCGACGCCCATTCCAATGTCGCCACATGTGTCGCTTCCAAAATGACGGGCGGTGCGAACCCTGCATCCAATGCTTCTTTCCAACGCGCGGCACACAAACACCATTGATCGCCCGCTTTCAATCCTGCAAAACCAAACTCAGGCCGAGGCGTGCTCAGATCATTGCCCACCGATTGACTGAATGCCAGAAACCCCGCGGTCATCCGCACGCACACCGTGTGCACGCCCATGTCACCCGCCCCCGTATCGCAACACCCATTGCGATAGTACCCCGTCATTGGCTCGGTCGAACACGATTGCAATTCTGTTCCCAACACATTTTTGGCCATCACGCACCACCCCTTCTTGAATTAAAACGCCCCACTTCCCACTTTTAACTTTTAACTTTTAACTTTTAACTTTACTTCCCCCACCACGCTCATCCCTCAAACATCGCTCGAATAAATTTCTCAGGCTCGAACGCTTCGACATCGTCAGGCGTTTCACCCAATCCGACAAACTTCACCGGGATATTCAGCGCTTCGCGAATCGCGATCACAATGCCGCCCTTGGCGGTGCCATCCAACTTGGCGAGAAACAGGCCCGTCACTTCCGTGGCTTCGGTAAATTTCACCGCCTGGTTCACCGCGTTTTGGCCGACCGTGGCATCCAACACGAGGATCACCTCATGCGGGGCACCGGGCAATTTCTTTTCCAACACGCTGCGAATTTTTGTGAGCTGCCGCATCAAGGGATCCTGCGTGTGCAAGCGCCCGGCGGTGTCGACCAGCAACACATCCACCCCGCGAGCCAGCGCCGCTTCCACCGCATCAAACGCCACCGCCGCCGGATCGCCACCCTGTTGACCTTTGACCACCGTCACGCCCAAACGCTGGGCCCACACTTCCAACTGATGCACCGCCGCGGCTCGAAACGTATCGCATGCGGCCAACATCACCGTCTTACCTTCATCGCGCAGGCTCTTGGCCATTTTGGCAATGCTTGTCGTCTTGCCCGCGCCATTGATACCCGCCACCAGAATCACCGTCGGGCCCACGTTGCGATCCTCAAAATGAATCGTGCGATCCTCTTGCGGAAAATATGCGATCAACTGTTCGATCAAAAATTCCCGCGCGTCGCCGGTCGATTCTATTTCGCCTCGCTCCCAGCCGGCCTGAATATCTTTGGTTAATTCGATCGCGGTCTTGACGCCCACGTCCGACTGAATCAACTCCCGTTCCAACTGTTTGATCAACGTCGGCGACAGGGGTTGATCGCCCAACACCACCGCCACGCCCGATCGCGTCTTGGCCAACCCCGTCTTGATCTTGTCAAACGCCGCTCTAAATAAACCCATAACAAAAACCCACCCCCCCACGTTTTCTTACGAATTCCGAATGCTTGTTGGTGTCGCTTTCATCGCTGCACCGTTCGCATTAAACGCTTGACACATGCCGCCCGTTTCACATTTAACTTTTAACTTCCAGATCATCGTCTGCCACATCGCCATTCGCCACGCCATCCAAACGTTCTAACTCTTCGACGCTTTCGACATCTTCGACGCTCTCTGGGCCAGCTTGATTTTCTGCGCTTTCTAAATTTTCTAAACTTTCTACGCCATCCACCTCTTTGATACTTTCGGCCTCACTGATCCCCTCCAACTCGTTCAGTTCGTTCAGCTCGTCCAGTTCACCCACTGCACTCACTGCACCCACTGCACCCACCCCGCCCATCTGGCCCAACTGTCGTGCCATTTTATCCAATACGCCGTTGATAAACGCCTGGCTGTTTTCCGAGCCATACGCCTTGGCCAGTTCCACTGATTCGTTGATGACCACTTTGGCTGGGGCATGTTTCGTAAAAATTTCGTGATACGCCAATCGCAGGATCGCCCGATCGATCGGCGGCTGACGATAGGTCGGCCAATCCGGTGCTAATTCGGTTGCCATAGCGTCAGCCTTGTCGCGATGTTCATACGCGGCCACAGCCAGATTCATCGCAGGCCCACGGCTCGCCGGTGGATTGTGCGCATCATCCTCGGTCAGTTCATTCAAACTGTCCGTGATCAAGTCAATATCATCTTCACCGCGCAGGTCCAGTTGATACAGCAACTGCATGGCCAATCGTCGAATTTCGCGTCGTGTACTCACCATAACATTCATGTCGCCAACTCACGGATTTGTTTCATCAGATGCGCCATCTCCACCGCGGCCAGCATCGCCTTGTTCCCATTGTTCCCCATCTTGACCCCTGCCCGATTCAGGGCCTGCTCGACGTTGTCGGTTGTCAGCACACCAAAGATGACCGGCACGCCCGTGGCCATCCCCGCTTCGCGAATGCCCTTGGCTGTCTGCGCCACCACATGATCGTAGTGATCCGTCTCGCCACGAATCACACACCCCAGGCAGATCACCGCGTCAAACTTATTCGTCAGTGCCAACTGTTGTGCGGTCATCGGCAATTCAAAACTACCGGGCACATGCACCACCACCAGCGTCTCACCATTGTCCGGATCACCACCCAGGCGTCGAAACGTATTGACCGCTTCGCTGGCCATATGCTCGGTCAGCAAATCATTAAAACGGCTTACAACGATGGCGATGCGTAGATCGCCAGCTTGCCAGGGGCCTTCTAAGGTAGTGGGCATGGGATTAGTAACGCTCAACGAGGGAACCAGAGGGAATCAGGTCGGTGGGGTGTGCCTTGCCAGCGTAGGCCGGCAAAACCTTGGGCAGGAATATCGAGTCGAGCCATTCGGGCGTAAGGCGGAGGTCGTCCGGGATTTACCACGCGATGGCTGGGGCGTTATGGTAACAGACTTGGCCATTTGAGGGGACCTGTGATCGATGATGTAACGCCCGCCCCGGTGGAGACGTAAACATTGATAACCAGTGTTAGGCCGATCAATTCACGCGTCCCCGTCTGACGCGTCAAAGCGAGGCCGATACTGGGTCAAGCCCGGGCCGATACTGGGTCAAGCTAGACCAAGCTGGGTCATGCTGGCTCAAACTGGGCCATGCCAGGTCAAGCTGGGCCAGCCAAATGCCAGTGAGTCCACGACGACTCTGAACACCTTCACCCTCCACCCCACGCACTCCCATTCCCGACCCTTACCTCAACCCTTACCCTCACTACGGAACCCATGATCATGCCTACCTGCCACACTCTCTCGCACGTCCCTCACCACGCCGCCCGCCGCACGCTCACCGCGCTTTTGGCTGCGGCAACTGTGGCCGTCGCCACGCTCTGCCTCACCCCCACCCGCACCATCGCTGCACCGCTGGATCGTGCGACCTCGCCGGCCGACGCGTCCTGGCTGGTCCACGTCGATGTGGAATCGGCACACACCAGCCAACTCGGCAAGGCCATGATGCAGGAAGCCAAGAACGTCGGCCTCCTCGCCAAGGCTGACGCTGTTTCCAGCGTGGTCGGCTTCGATGTCATCGACAATCTGAAAAACATTACCCTCTACGGCAGTGGCTTCAAACGCGAAGACACCGTCATCCTTGCATCCATCGCCGGCAACTCTGGCAACCTCGAAGGCCTCATGCTCGCGGCCCCCGGCTACCAATCCACACGTGAAAACAAACGCACCATTCATTCGTTCATCGCTAAAGATGCCACGCATGGCGACGCCCGCATGTACGTCATCGTCGAGCCGATCAACAATGGCCAAACGACGTTGCTCATCGGCGCCAACGATCAAGGCAACTTGATGAACGCGTTGAACCGCACCATCAATCGCGTCGCATCGACAGAGGCCACCCCCACCGATTCGGCTGCCGGCTCGATCGTGTTCGCAGAAATCAATGACGTCGCCAGCCTGCCCATGGAAGGTGCAGGCGAACACTCGGCCACCATCGGCATGCTCAACCGCGTGACCATGTCGCTGACCGAATCCAACCAACAGGTCAAGCTCACCGCCGACGCCGATGTTGTCGACGAGCAGCGTGCCGACCAGATTCGCCAGTTAGCCCAGGGTGCCTTGGCCATGGTCCAAATTGCCGCCATGCAAAAACCTGATGATCTGGGTGCCACGACCGCCTCCGACATGGCCTCGCGTGTCAAAATCGAACGCCAGGGCAACCACGTGAATGCCACCATGATCAGCGATGTCTCGTCACTGACCCGAACCATGCGTATGATGATAGAACACAAGAAAAATACGCATCACAACAACCACAGTGCCAGTCAGCCCAGCCAAGCCGAATCGTCCGCGCCTTTGCAACCCTGATTGCAACCCCAATTGCAAACATGCCCCAAACCGCAATCCCAATCCACTCCCAAACACCCGCGTCAGCCATGCCTGTTGACGCGGGTGTCTTGCTGGATGAAACCGACGAGGCCCTGGCCCAACGCGCGGCCCAGGGTTGCGCCGATTCGTTTGCCGAACTGGATCGACGCATGCGACCGCGACTGTTAGCCGCGCTGTACCGTCGTGTGCGTGATCGCCATGCTTGCGAAGACCTCGTTCAACAAACCTTGTGGCAGGCTTACCAGGCGTTGCCGCGTTACGACATCAGTCGGCGATTCGCACCGTGGCTTTTCACCATTGCGTTCAACCTCGCCACCGATCGCAAACGCAAAATTGATCGCCGCCCCACCATCACCAGCAACATCACCGATCACACCAACCACGCGCCTCACGCCACTCCCACCGATGAGGCCGACTCGCCGATCGCCCGACTCGTTCAACGCGAACAACACGACAACCTCTGGCACACGGCCGACATCACTCTGTCCGATCACGCCTACACCGTCATGTGGCTCCGCTACGGCGAAAACCTCGACATGCCCGACATCGCCAAAATGCTCAGCAAAACTCAGGTCTCCATCCGCGTCACCCATCATCGTGCCCTGGCAAAATTACGAACCGCACTCAACAAAACCCCACACGCAACCTCAAGCCAAACCCCAACACCGGACACCACCACAGGGGAAAAAAATCATGCCTGACCACAACCCCGCGAATACAAACAACAACATCACCCTGGCCGATCGCTTGCGCCACGATGCACCTGCGTGGCGTGATACCATCGCATCATCCCCCGCGCATCATGCACCAGCATCACACGCACGCCACACTGCGACCGCGCGCCACTTCCGTACCGTCCGCATCTTCCGAACCGCCGGCTACGCATTGGCTGCCATGATCACATTGGCGATCGTCTGGCAATTCATGGTCATCCCTTACAACACGCCTTCCGAACCTATCGTCGTCAACCGCCTGCCCGCACCCGCGGACCTGCCCATCGACCGCGCCGTAGCCACCCTCAGCCAAACCTATCACAACGAAGTTCAGCTCATCAGTAAAGACATGCGCCGCGCCGCTGAATTTGTGCGCGCCTCAATTCCCCAACCCATGCAGTGGATGGAATCCTGGCGCTTCGATATGTCACCCTCCATCGCACCGCCCGCCGAGCAATTACCCACCATTTCGCAACCCGACAGCACCGCTATATGACAGACCCGCACCTCCTGCGGTAGGCTATGAACCAATCCACCACGGAATCAGGTTATGGCCAAATACAAACGACGCGGCATCTCATCCATCATCGCTCCTGCCATTTTCACCGCTGGCATGGGCTATTTTGCAACCCGATACAACGGGTTCGGCATTGAGAATCCTAACTTAGGCGATGCACGCGCGATTATTGCCACGGGGTTTCTCATCGCTGCCGGTTGGCTCATCTGGCGACTGCTCGATGTGTTTTTCTGGGGCGGTGTCATTGAAAAACGCGTCGGCCACGCCGCACCACGCCTGCTCGTGGATCTGGTTCGTGCCATACTCGCCATCATTGTTTTCGTCTGCATTCTCACACTCGTCTTCCAACAACCCATCAACGGCCTGATCGTCAGTTCCGGCGTGCTCGGTATCGTCCTGGGTATCGCGCTCCAGCGCATGATCCTCGACTTTTTCAGCGGCATCGCGCTCAACGTTGAAAAACCATTCCGCGTCGGCGAATGGATCAACGTCAACGGCATCGATGGTCGCGTCAACGAAGTCACATGGCGAGCCACCTATCTCGTCACCCTCGACCAGACCATGGTCATCATTCCCAACAGCGAACTCAGCCAGTCCACCGTTATCAACTATGAACATCCCGAGGGTTTCTTCCGAACCAAACTCGCCGTCGCCCTGGAATACGGCGTCACCATCGAAGACGCCTCGCGCGTCCTGCTCGGTGCGGTCTGTTCCACCGCGGGCTTGCTCGAACACCCGGCACCCGATGTCGTCGTGACCTCGTTCGGTGCCGATGGCATTGAATACCAGGTCCGTTGGTTTGTCAGCAGTTTCACCGACGTCGTGCATTCGCGCAGCCGGGTCGCCGCAGCCGTCAACCGCGCACTTTATTTTGCCGGCATGGGCGTGCCCTTTCCTAAACGTGATGTTTATTACAGCCCGATGCCCGAGCGTGAAATCAGTCGCGAAGACATGCCACTGGTCATGCTCAAACGCACCGACCTGTTCGCCTCGCTCGATGAAACGGACATCCAGACTCTGGCCCAGTCCATGACCCATCGCCTGTTTGATCCACGCCAAACCGTCGTCAAACAAGGCGACTCCGGCGAATCGCTTTTCATCGTCGCTGATGGTCTGCTCGATGTTCACGTCCAACATGAAGGCAAACCGTTGCGCCGCGTGGCACGTCTTACCTCGGGTCAATTCTTCGGCGAGATGTCTTTGCTCACCGGCGACCCACGCACCGCCACCGTCACCACAGCCACCGCCTGCTCTTTGTATGAACTCGACAAATCGTCGCTTGAATCCATCCTCACCAGTCGCCCGGCCATTGCCAAAACGCTAAGCCACGCCGTCGCCGCCCGACAACTGCAAACCCAACAGGCCACCGCTACCACACCTCATCTGGTCAACGATGACAGCACCGGCCTGGCCCACCAATTGCTGCGCCGCATCAATCAGTTTTTCAAACTTCCCCTGTAACGCAAATCCCTGGCGACCAACTTGGCAACCCCACGTTTAGCAGAAGCTGGACTGGTCACTTAACGGACCAGTCCGGGTTGCCATGCGGTCACAAATGACGCAAAACGCGCCAACAAAAAATCACGCACGAGAATTTCATGGCATGTGTACGACACGCAGATGCAAATGCAAATGCCAATAATCGCAGGACTAATTTCGCCACAGGTTTACCTAACCGTTACAACCGGCACCAAAGCCCGCACAAACCGGGACATCATTAGGAAACTTTCCGTTTTAACATTAACCACGCTATGACGCATTTAAATTTCACCGATATACAAACTATCAAAGCTGATGTAATTACCAAATCAGCAATGGTCTTTGGGCCACGATAGCCTTCCTCGCGCCCTGATACGCGCACGGAAATGCCACGCGTTGCGTTTCACAATCACTTCGCTTGCCATTCCACCATGTTGCCATAGCTGATGTTCATCAGCCAACATTCCGGCCGTATGCATATGACTGGTAAAGTCATGATGCGGTGATCGCAGTATTTTTATTTTGCGACCATTTTATTGAGGGATATCGCGATGCATTCTTTTGATGAAAAACATGTGCTGGTCGTCGACGACGATCGTCAGATCCAACAGACCGTCTGCAAACTCTTGCGCGGAGCTGGCTATCAATATCACACCGCCGGTGCCGGAGCGACCGGGTTCTACGAATTCGCGGCGCACCCCATCGACCTGGTCATCACCGACCTCAACATGCCCGGCGGCGATGGGTTCGTCCTCATCAATCGCATCAGACAAGTCAACGCTGACGTCCCCATTCTCGTCACCACCTCCATGCATCGCAGTGTCCTCAAATCACTGCGCATCACCGACATCGCCAACCTCGATGTTTTCAACAAACCCCTGAACCCCTCCCTACTCATGGCACGCGTCGAAGCCATCCTCCCCGCCGCCTAACCCCCCCCCCACCCCCCACGTTTCCCTTGCATGCTTGGCGCTGGTTTTCAGTCCCATCTTTTTCCCTGCATGCTTGGCGCTGGTTTTCAGTCCCATGTTTTTCCCTGCATGCCTTGCACGGGGTTTCAGCCCTACGTTTCCCCTGCATGTCTTGCACGGTTTTCCGGCCATCCCATTTTCTCGCGCATCACCCTGTGCATTTCCCCGCAATCAGGCTCACAATCCGTGACTTTTTTTCGCGTTTCCTGCTGAATTCGTCGTGGCAATTCCTGCCATTGGCGGGGTTTGACGATCCCTAACCGCGACATTCCCGCCCGATTCCACTCGGATTCCTACCCCGATTCCCACCCCACAGACGCACGCGTTCCCCGGATGTTGACCTCGATCACCCTTCCATTCGCCTGCCACGCCCAGCCTCGCCGGCCGGCTCAACTTGACCTCACCCCTGAAATTGGTATCGTTACAAGACTCTGCGTCCACGGGCATGATTCTGTCACAACCCGGTGCGCGGACTGTTTTTTAAACCGATATGACCCCCTAACGATGCTGTTTTTACCCGTCTTTATCGACGGGACCGCTACAGGAGTTTGATTCATGGCCACTTCCGCACCCGCCAAAGAAGGCCGACTGGCCACAACCCGTAACTTCGGAATCTGCGCTCATATTGACGCGGGCAAGACCACCGTCTCTGAACGCATCCTTTTTTACACCGGCAAAAACTACAAAATCGGTGAAGTCCACGAAGGCACCGCCACCATGGACTCCCGGGCTGACGAACAGGAACGCGGCATCACCATTGAGTCTGCCGCGACCACATGTTCGTGGGATCGCAACGATGTCAAGTATGAGCTCAACCTCATCGACACGCCCGGCCACGTCGACTTCACCATTGAAGTCGAACGTTCGCTCCGCGTCCTCGACGGCGCCGTCGCCGTATTCGATGGCAAGGAAGGCGTCGAAGCCCAATCCGAAACCGTCTGGCGTCAGGCTGACCGCTACCGCGTCCCGCGTATCTGTTTCATCAACAAGATGGACAAGCTCGGTGCTGACTTTGAATTCAGCTTCAACTCCATCAAAGAACGCCTCGGTGCCAACGCCGTCGCGGTCCAGTTCCCCATGGGACATGGCAACGAACTCGAAGGCGTCATCGACCTCATGCTCATGAAGGCGTTCTACTTCAGCGAGCAGGACATGGGCATGACCGTCGAAGAACGCGACATCCCGGAAAACTGGCAGGAAACCGCCAACCTCTGGCGAGCCAAGATGGTCGAAGCCGTCGCGGAAACCGACGACGCACTGCTTGAACAATATCTCGAAGGGACTGAGCCTGACAACGAAGTACTCCGCGCTGCACTGCGACAGGCCACCATCGATCAAAAGATCAACCCTGTGCTCTGCGGATCGGCCTTGAAAAACATCGGCGTCCAGCGCCTCATCGATGCCGTGGTTGATTACCTGCCTAACCCCACCGAAGTTCCTGACGTGCAAGGCACTGATCCCAAGGACAAAGAGGTCAAGCTCACTCGGCCCCACAATTCCGAGGCTCCGTTTTCCGCGCTCGTGTTCAAAGTCGTTTCCGACACGCACGGCGACCTCACCTATGCTCGCATCTATTCGGGCCAGATCGAAAAAGGCTCACGTGTCCTCAACGCGGGCAACGGCAAACGCGAAATCGTCAGCCGAATTTTCGAAATGCACTCGGCTGAGCGTAACCCGCTCGACGTCGCCAAGGCGGGCAAGATCGTCGCTTTCGTCGGCATCAAAAACTCAATCACTGGCGACACCCTTTGCGACATTGATGAACCCATCATCCTCGAACGCATGGAATTCCCCGATCCGGTTATCTCCATGTCCATCGAGCCCAACACCACGGCCGACAAGGAAAAACTTGGCGACGCACTGGTGACCATTCGTCGCGAAGACCCGTCGTTCCGCTCACACTTTGATGAAGCCACCGGCCAAACCATCATCGCGGGCATGGGCGAACTTCACTTGGAAATCATCAAGAATAAATTGCTCCGCGATCTGAAAATCGACGTTAACGTTGGTGCTCCACGCGTGGCCTACAAAGAAGCCATCTCCAAAAAGGCAGAGGCTCGCGGCACACACAAGAAACAAACCGGTGGTCGCGGACAGTTCGGCGACTGTACCATCTCCATCGAACCGTTCACACAGGAAGAGGCCGACGAAGCCGAACTCGATTTCAAAGACGGCGTGGCATTCGAAAACAAAATCGTCGGCGGTTCGATTCCCAAGGAATTCATTCCGTCAGTCGCCACCGGCTGCCGAGCGACATCCCTCAGTGGTGTGCTCGCGGGTTACCCGATGGTCGGCGTGAAAGTCACACTGCTCGACGGTTCTTATCACGACGTTGACTCCAGTCAGGTCGCATTCGAACAGGCCGGCATCCTCGCGTTCAAAGCCGCTTGTCAAAAGGCCGGCCTGCAATTGCTCGAGCCTGTCATGAAAGTGCAGATCACCACCCCTGACGAATTCCTCGGCAACGTCACCGGCGACCTCAACCGTCGTCGTGCGATCATCGCTGACACCGAGCAACGCGGCAACGCCCGCCTCGTCACCGCCGAAGCACCACTCTCCGAAATGTTTGGCTACTCCACCACCCTGCGTGGCCAAACCCAAGGCCGTGCGACGTTCACCATGGAACCCCTCGACTATCGCCCGGTTCCACCGAACATCGCCAAGACCATCCTCGAAGGCGGCAAAGGCTAACCCCCCGCCCCCCCACTTTTCCCCCGCAAAACTTGCCATAATTACTAAACCCGCGAACAAACGTTCGCGGGTTTTTTTATTGATCCGCAAACAAACGCCATTGGTTTTTTGAACGAAAAAATCAAACGTAGGGTGGGTTAAGCGTAGCGAACCCACCAATTCAGGATTACCATGACACGTCATCCATGGTGGGTTCACTCCCGTTGGTCGCTTAACCCACCCTACCTCGCTATCATTATTTTGTTTTGCGATATAATCAATTCATGTGCATTTATCAGTTGATCGAATTATTCAAAGGATTATTGACACCATTGGTTGCAGTAATAGCTCTTTATATCGCCTACCAACAATGGAAAACCAATCAGCATAAAGTTCTGCTCGACAAATACGACCGTCGATTTCGTATCTATGAGGAAGTCATGATTTTTCTAAAAACTATCAGGAAGAACAGGCATCCAAGTGATGAGGAACTTATCGCGTTTCGCCAAAACACATTAGAGGCCGATTTTTTATTCAAACCTGACATCAGGGAATACCTAGACAAACTACACGAACAGGGCAATAAGCTCAGGTATCTTTGCGAAGATGAATATAAACACATGAATCAAAATACATCAAACGACTACAACCATGATGAGACTACACAAAACATGCACGACATAACAAAGTGGCTTTTAAATCAATTCGACGACTCCAAAAAAAAATTCAGGGAATATCTAGACCTCAGTACTTAAACAATGCAGGGTGGGCCAAGCTCACTTGCAAGTGAGCTCACCACGCGAGTTTACTTATCAAATACCATCAGGCAATGCATCACAGAGGTCGCAGAGGCACGAAGGCGCGAAGTTTAAAGTTATGGCGGACGAATGCCATGGCCAAATCTGCGCCTCAGCGCCTCTGTGACCTCTGCGATCATCAACAAGAATAAATCCAAGCTCCAAAGCGCTTCACTTCTCCAACTTTTCAACTTTTCGTTCAACTTTTCAAAGACCCGATCATCAGGTTTTGCTCGCGGGTTTGTTCGAGGCCTGGCCGGTTGGGGAGAGTCGCTGACGGCTGGCACGAAACGAAACCTGGGCGAGGCCGAGTGTGTAGCCTGCTTGCGTGGCCGACTCTCCCATTACCAGTATCTCGCCGGACGTTACCCGACAGTTACCAGATCATGGCTCGACCACCCAAGGCACAAACATCACACCCGAATACCCAACAATCCACACTCCCCCACCCACCACCACACCCCCCAACACACACTTACATTTTTCCCACCTCCATCATCAATTCACATGCCGACGCTGCACTTTTTCTCACGATGACCGAGTCCTTCATCTCGCCTTATACCAATCGCGTATACGACTCGTGCGTTAGCCGCTGTCCTGGAGTAGCGCGTTGGCGTGTATTTTCACCAACATTCACGCCGTCCAAGGGCGACAGCTAATGGGAAATTATGCCCAAAAATTCAATGGTGTCCGTCTTGCACGACCTATCACATCAAACTTTTTCATTGCTTGCTAGCCGGCCGACGGCGTCGGCGCGGGGGGGCAGCAATTCAAACGTACTCATGCAAATCGCGCGATACGACACACAAATCGTCGCCCCCCATATCAGGCCAAACGGTCGCCTTTGTGCGCACGCGGATAGCAAGACCGCACGGAAAATCACGCGATAACCCACACGTCAGACAGTATTAAAAAATGTTTTCCGACTACCCCATTTTTTACCCAAACGCATCGTGCAATTGTGCGCACAATCCCCCCTCCCACACACACATCCCCCACATCCCACCACGCCCCCCACCACACACACATATACCACGCTGCCTATTGCCACCCCTTTAAACATCTGCGTCCATTTGCGGCTAAAAAATCACGCCGTCTCGTCATACGAACAAAATTCAAGCAGATTGCCTTCGGGATCATGGAAATAAATCAGTCGTTTACGCGTCGTCGCAGACGGGGCCATCTGGGCGGTCGGCACATCCTGCACCGTGCTATTGAATGACACGCCTGCCTTCTGACAACGTGCGACCACCTCGTCAATACGCGTCACACGAAATGCGAGGTGACGAATGCCGGCTGTATTCGATTTCGATAACGCATCGGGGCGCGTGCCAATCGGCGACCGATAGCGGATCAATTCCAGGTTCGTACCGGGGGGCGTGTTCGGAAAAACGGGGGGACGTAGAAAGGTGACGTCTGCCAAAACATCCTGCAACCCCACGACATCATCAACCCATTTGCCTGAGATGGTCACCTCTTTAAAAACTTCCATGCCAAGCACGCGTGCATAAAAATCAACCATGTTTGCCATGTCGTCGACAACGATATTCACGTGATCAATACATTCAATCATAACGTCGCGTATCACTTATCCTTCGGCATCACTTGTAAACCACATCGCAAACAACCGCGACAATGTACTCGAATAATTTTGCGGTTTTATCCATCGCCTGATCAAGGGTCAATAGCGAAAACAAGTGATCACGTGATCGTTCACCATGCCGACGGCTTGCATGTAGGCGTACATGATGGTTGAGCCGACAAAATTGAAACCGCGTTTTTTCAGGTCTTTGCTCAGGGCATCGGACAGCTCGGTTTTCGCGGGGATGTCTTTCATGCTTTTGCAACGATTGACAATGGGCTTGCCGCCGATGCCCTGCCACTTACCAATGTCGCCATCGCCATGCCATAGATAGTGGTCGAAACTGCCGAACTCTTTTTGTATTGCCAGGAACGCCTTCGCGTTTTGTCGATGGGACGCCACTTTCAATTTATTGCGAATAATCCCGGGGTTTTCCAGCATTTTTGCCAATTTCGCATCACTGAATTTTGCGACCTTGGCTGGATCAAAATCGGCTAATGCCTGGCGATAATTCTCGCGCTTTTTCAAAACGGTGATCCAACTCAAGCCCGCTTGCGCCCCTTCCAGAATCAAAAATTCAAACAACACCTGATCGTCATGGCATGGCACGCCCCATTCCGTATCGTGATACGTCACGTACATCGGATCACTACCACACCACTCGCATCGCGTTTTGTCTTTTGTTGTTTTGACCATGGCTATCTCATCGCACCTTTGGCAAGACCCGGGCCGGGCAAATTCGCGTTGGATTATTCGGTCGCATCCAGGTCATGGATAAATCTGGCAGTTCGTAACACCCGTGCCAGATCGAACACCGCATCATTCACCTTGTGACGACCGCGACCGTCCGACACATCACGCAAACGTACACGCAACTCGTCGCCACCGTCGCTGGGACGAATCACCACATAACTCTGAATCACCCCCCCCCCCCCACATTC
>JAUHYI010000127.1 GCA_030426385.1 Phycisphaerae bacterium | reverse complement strand
CACCATATTTTTTGCCGCCATGCGCAGCGACCTCACCCTGGCTGAATCATTTTTTCTGGCTTGCCCTATTTTGCGTGATGGCTTGTTTATCGTCGGCGACCCGTTAACCACCATCTCTCTACCCCGCGCCGGATGGGATGTCTTCGGCCCGGTTGACACATTGGAATCGTTGGATTTCTCCACGCCCGCGGCCTCCTTACCCATTCACCAAACCACCTGGCCTAATCAAACTACCGCCGAACACGAAACCCGTTTCGTCGCATTGCGAAAGCGCGACACATTCGGCCGTACTGAAACCGGCATCAACATCACCCGCTTCGCCGCTACCGAAATCGACGACAGCACCATCGCGGTATCACCGCCCATGGATCCCATCTGGCCTGACCTTGATCACGAAAACTGGTCACCCGTTTACATCAACCAAACCCTCACCGCACAAATCATCTGGGACCGCCCGCTCGGCCTGGCACAAATCGCCACTGTCGAATTATGGACACAGGTCGACGAACTACCCGCATCACTTGCCCAAACACTAATCACTGACCCGCAATCGCGCATCGTCTCGGCCACAATCCCCGCACCCGAATCATCCACACGCTATCAATTCCGCGCCACCAGCGACGACGGCATCATCATCACCACGCCCTGGTCCGCGCCGGTCACGCCCACATCACCCGATGCAGGGCACGACCCCCTCACGATCTATTCGCCAATCGCCTCTTGAATTCACACGAGAAACACCTCATGCCCACAACCCTAACCACAGCCACCGCAAGCGCGCCCGCCGCCGCGAGCCTTCATGCCGTCGCATCGTCAATCGCAACGACCGAACCGACGCCGTTGATACTCGTCGACGAATCATGCTGCACGACACATCTGCGCGTCAGTCGCTTTCACCGTTCGCTTCCTCTCGATGAGCGCCATGTTGAAATCACCCCGCAACTTGATGGGGCAGATCCCACGCGCGATTTCACCTGGCAAAGCGCACGTTTTTCCATCATTGACGCCCAGCGTTTGATTGATGCCTCACTCAAGCGCCCCGTTCTGGCGATGGGCAGGTTTTTCCAAAAAAGCCATCAACTTGATACCAAACGTGTGAATGAAAACTTCACCCTTCTGGATGATTGGACGGACCAGCTCAATCAAACCCTCACACACATCTGGACATCAGCCAGCGCCAACGCAACCACACCCATCACAACATCCGTCGTTGATGCAAAACTGCGCGTCGGGCCACGCGCCAATCGATCAACCAGTCTTGCCACGATTAACAACACATCCACCTACACCCTTACCACGCGCGGCCAGGTATGGACCATCGCCCACGCGTTGACATACCTGAACGCCATCGCCAACCTGCAACTCAATCTCGCAAGGTTACCCACCCCTATCGCCGCGACTCGATTAACGCGCGATGTATCACTCAACCAACCGCTGCGCGATATCCTCACACAAATCCTATCCCCTGCAGGGCTGATCATTCAACGCGACATCTCACGCACCCATGGACTGATCACCGAATACCGCCTCGTCAAACCGCTCAATCGCCCGCGTCCGATCCGCCTACCCATCAGCCAATTCGGCGGGACCACGCGAATCACCAGCCAACCCCCCGTCGCACGCGCCCAACAAATCGTCGGCCGTGCCGATGGTTGGCTCATCGAATCCACCTTCGAACTCGCCCATGGCTGGGACGCTGATCTGGAAAACCAGACCAGTACCAATTACAGCCGATCGTCCAATCCTGATTTTGATATCGTGGCCGACGTCTATCGCAACTGGGTGCTCAACGAAGACAATGCCTATGACGAACCCGCGTTTGATCTGGCAACCTATTTCGACGACCCCAGCATCGCGCCTCAACCACTGCGCTTCGAACCCAATGTCACACTCGACGCCGCAGGCCTGCGCCGCTCGGTCATTATTGAAATCAGTCTCAACGCAGGAACCGATTGGCAAATCTATGACGGCTCATCGGTCGTGCTCACCAATCGCGCCGGGGTTTATTTCAACGACGCCACGCTCAGCAGCGCCTTTCTCACCGCCGCACTGGCAGGCAATGCACGCGTTCGTGTCACAGCCAGTTTGCGCAGTCCTTCTCCGGTTATCATCGCGCGTTGGCGCGGCAATCCTTTTGCGGGCACATCACCTCCCGTGAACATCGAAGTGGGACAGGCATTTCGTTTTCAACGCGTCGCCACCACCAGTCGTGCCTACGCCGATGTACAGGCGGGCAACATCCCCGCCGATGAAATTGATGACACTGCCGACATGACCCAGTGGATTATTCATGCCACGGAATCCATCGGCTCTTCATCGACGCAGACCCATGCGTCGGCCGTTCTGCCCGGTGCCTGGCCGATGTTACAACCCGGCGATCGCTTGCTCGATGCACAACCCTCCGACACCACACATCCCAATCATTTCCTGCCATGGCAAACCCATGGCAGCATCGTTCAATCCATCGACGTGCGCTACGACCACGACAGCACAACCACCCAAATCGATGCCTACATCAATCCCATGAGTGCCATGAATCCCAACAACCCAACATCTTTTGGGGGTGACCAATGACCGCCGCGACGATCTCACTGCTCTTGCAAACCATTCCGTATGTCGAACCGCTGGCCCCGCTTGGTATCGCTGGCGTGATGGGTGGCTTGTGGCTTAAGGAACGCCTGCT
This sequence comes from Phycisphaerae bacterium, assembly GCA_030426385.1. Taxonomy (GTDB): domain Bacteria; phylum Planctomycetota; class Phycisphaerae; order Phycisphaerales; family Phycisphaeraceae; genus JAUHYI01. The sequence goes on along the minus strand of JAUHYI010000127.1, from coordinate 10,048 downwards.
CTCACAAAAACGCGACACCGAATTGAGCCAGGCCCACAATCGCATGATGCAGGAACGCATAGAAATCGAAGCGTTGGTTGCTTTGGTCCGTAAAAACACGACCATGTTGCATCGCCTTGTGCGAACCCAGGAACACCTCATTCGCCAGATCCGCACACGCCACCATCAACCTCGATCCAAACGCCAGGATTGATCGGCCACGCCCCCACCCATGCGTTTCGCTTTGCCGTATGCCCTATCGCGCCGTATCGTAGTATTGATCATGGAAAATTCGCGATTAACCACAACCTCATTTCGCCGGTCATGTTCCTCATCATGCGTCCGCCATATTGGTGTGCTCACGTTATTCGCCTTGCAACTTCTGAGCATCACCGCCGCAGGCTGTGCCTGGAAAGGCGGGCCAAACGATCAGGCCAATGCCACCGCCGCCAACGCATGGCAACCGCAACCCGTGGCCATCCGCGTGTATCCCACCTCGCGTTTTGTTGAAAATGACGGCGCGACTATTTTGGAAGCGCGCATCGAATTGATCGACGCCATGGAAGACCCGATCAAGGGGGCCGGCCAATTTCGTTTTGATGTATACACCAACGCAGGCTCAATTCGAAAACCACTCGTCGGCGAAAAACTTTATACATGGGACGTGCCACTGCTATCGCTGATCGACCAGCGACAACACTACGACCGCATCACCCAGGCGTACCTGTTTCGGCTCAAACTGTACGACATCAACACCGCTCAGCGTGCCACCTTGCTGCGCACCATTTTTACGCCGATCACGGGCAATCGCCTGGAAGCTGAAGCCGTCCTCAACATGCGTTGATGGTTACAACATTCCAAAGCCAATCGTTACGACACTTGATTATCCCCCGTACGCCGCCGCTTTTATAACGGCGTGTTTGTGTATAGCTGCGCGTTACAAGTTCAGGGCTGCACGCACCTGATCGATCATCACCCGACAATCATCTTCGGTGGGCCCCTCGGCAATCAATCGCAAAATGGGTTCCGTATTACTCGCACGCACATGCACCCATCGATCCGGCCAATCGATGCGCACGCCGTCTTGTAAATCAATCGCCTGCTCCGTAAATTTCGGAGGCAACACCTCTGCCAATTGGCCAGGGATATCACGATTGGCCGCGTTCAACTCAACCTTCTCTTTGACGATCGCATACGCAGGCGAATCCTCGACAATCGCAGACAGCGCTTGCTTTTGCGTCGCCAACATTTCCAGCATCAGCGCCATCCCCACCAGACTGTCACGCACGTGTACCACGCAGGGCCAAATGATGCCCCCATTCCCCTCGCCGCCCACGATCGCTCCGTGCGTTTGAATGGCATGGGCCACGTTCGCCTCGCCCACCGGCGTACGCGCCACGGTTGCCCCGTATGTGGCCGCAATATCATTAAGCATTCGACTGGTCGATAAATTCGCCACCATGACCGGCCCCACGCTTTTCCCCTCAGTTGTGGCCTCCGTTGTCTTGGTGTTTTCAGTTGCCGTTTGCGGCTTAACACTTTCAGACTTGCCTTCGCCAACAGCGCGCGTGGCCAACACATGTCGCGCACACAATGCCAGCGTGTACTCCTCGCCGATGTATCGCCCGGACTCATCCACGATCGCCAATCGATCTGCATCAGGGTCCTGGGCAAAACCAATCGCAGCGCCGTGATCCACCACTGCCTGACACAATTCGCCAAGCTGTTCACGCACCGGCTCGGGAGGCCGAGGAAAATCACCCGTCGGCTCAGCATACAAATGCGTGACCTCGCACCCCAATCGATCCAACAGCAAACGTCCTTCGAGTCCGCCGGCACCGTGCACACTATCGAGCACCACCGACAGCGAAGCTGAGCGCACCACTTCAACATCGATATGTTTTAGCACTGCATCCACATGCACCTGCGCGGCCGTGTTGTCATGCACCATGGGTTGGACATGATGGACATCTACATAGGCGATGGCTTTCGCGCGATAGGCATCGATGATCGCCTGGGCCTGGTCGGCGGGCGGGGCCGAGCCATCGCGTCCTAAAAATTTGACGCCGTTCCAGATGATCGGATTGTGGCTGGCGGTTAAAACAATTCCGCCGTCGGCTTGCAAATGTTCAATCATCACCGCCACGCCGGGCGTTGTCACAATGCCCACCGTGGTCACGCGACAGCCTACGGCCAACAGCGCCGCCGATGCGGCCTGTTCATACATCTGACCCGAGCGACGACTGTCGCGTCCGATCAACACGTGCGGCGGTTGACCGTTGGTTTGTTGCGAAGCCAACCATGTGCCGTAGGTCGCCACGTATCGCGATACATTCACTGGCGTCAATGACGCGCCAACAATGCCACGCATACCACTGACGCCGATCATCAGTGGCGCAGCACTTGCGGGAACATTGGGTGTGGTGTCGTGAGTGGCAGTATGTGGGGTGGGATTATTCATTTGGCCCATGAGGTTATCACAGACCGCGCATCGCGTCAGCCCGATCGGCGGGTCACCATTTTCTGACCGGAATCCAGTGTCGCCAATGTTTGCGCAATGGCCTCCGGCGTCAGCACTGCCGCTGCCAGATCGTTGTCCACAATCGCTCGCGGCATTCCATAAACCACGCACGATTGTTCATCCTGGGCAAAAACTTTCCCGCCCGCGGCCACCAGATCTTTGGCGCCGAGCATGCCATCCTGCCCGATACCCGTGAGCACCACGCCCAAGGCACGTCGTCCAAACGAATTGGCCGCGGACCCCAACAGCGCATCGACGCTTGGCTTGTAAACCGCCTCAACCGGAAGATCGTTTACGCGTATTTCCCATTGTGCCAAACGTTTCTTTTCCAGATGCAAATGATGGCCACCCGGCGCAATGTAAATCGTATATGGCTCAAGCGGCATGCCATCTTGCGCATGCACACATTGCAAAGCACACTCGCGATCCAATCGCTCTGACAGCGATCGCGTGAACAGCTCCGGCATATGTTGTGCCACCACAACAGGAATGCGCATCGACTCCGGCAGCGCCGTCAGAATGGTTTCCAACTGCGGTGGTCCGCCCGTGCTCGACCCGATACACACCACGTCATAGTCACTGGCTTTGAGTTGCAACGGGCGAGTCACAGCACCGGTAGGAGCTTTGGCTTCCGGCTTTTTATCCTTGGCAAATCGCTTCGAATTCGCGTGCGCCCGAACCTTGGACAGCAACTCTTCTTTGATATTCGTAATCGACAACGAGAAGTTCGACTGGTCTTTGGCCAGAAAATCCACCGCGCCGATTTTCAAGGCTTTGAGCGCTTCGTGCGATCCCTTGGTCGTCAGCGAACTGAGCATGATCACATTCGTCGGACATTCCTGCATGATCTGTCGCAATGCCGTCAGTCCATCGACCTCGGGCATTTCGATATCCATCGTCATCAGGTCCGGCTCATGCTTTTTGCATAGCTCGACGGCTTCACGACCGTTGCGACCAATCGCAACGACCTCGATCTCTGGATCGCTGGCCAGCATCTGCGAAATAGCTTTTCGCATGAATGCCGAGTCGTCAGTCACAATTACACGCATTACAAATAGTCCTTCCTGCCACCCAACACTACGACCCAACATCAACCGACACGCTCTGATTCACGCAGCTCGATATAACGGCCGCAATAATTTTTCCACAAATCCAACTTCTTCCCGACCTGATCCACCACGTTCAAAAACCACTTTGTTCTCTTCGTTGAGCCGAATCCGCAGTGGGCCACGAATCGAATTGCCACACAAATATCCAGTGCGGCCGATGTTTAACTTTACCCCTGAATGCATCGTCCCATGAATCGTTAAGTCCACTTTGGCTTTGCGACGAATTCGCCGATCGATCGCATCCCGCGCATGACACGCTTTTCTATATTGTTCATCGACCGACGATACCTCAAACATCACCTCGGTTTGCAACTCCTTTTGCTGGGCACTCAATTTGCCCCGTGCCAAATTCAACACGCGCTGTTTTTCCGACACCGCGGTGCGTTTCGTCTCAATTTGACGGATCAGACCGTCCAATAAATTTAGAAAAAACTCCAGGTTGGGAATGCTGCCGATAATTAATTGCGTCTTCACGCCCGCCTCACTGCCTAACTGCGACAACTCCACCGCGCCCTGAACCGACACGGTTCCGCCGACCATCGAGCCGGTGGGACTACGCAATGCTCCGCGCACATGCATTTCGCAGTGCAACACTTCACGCTCGCACAACAGATCGCCCTCGACATCCCCACGTACCTGATTCAAATAACGCACCTGGCAGTTTCCCCCCACATGCATTTCGCCGTGCTTACGTGCGGCAAATCCTGAACGAGCAATCAAGTCACCCTTGCATTCCAATTTTGCATCTTCTATCAGCCCCCCAATTTCCAGAACACCGCCGGCATGAATTTCAAAACAATCCTTTACAGGCCCAGCAACTTTTATGTCGCCGTCGTAATCGAGATTGCCCGTGGAAAAATCCACGCCTTTGACTTCCAGCACAGGCTCAATTGTGATCGCTTCATCGCTGGCACGAAGTATCCCATCCACCAACGCGATGACTGAACCATCAGAGGTGCGTTGCACCGTCGGCCCCAACTTTATCGCATAAGCCTTCGGCTCTGCCGCGGGTATCACAATGCCAAACACATCCACACCATCTTCGCCTTGCACGGGCTTGATGATTCGGGCAATGACCTCATTGGCTTTTATCGTTTGATAGCTCGTGCGATCGTAATGGCTTGTCTGTTCTGTCTCGTGATCGTGCTTGCTGTCATCCGACACTGGCTCTTCGTGGTGGTCCTCGGCTCGATCAACCACCCATTCCAATCGGCCGTTCTCTCCCAATGTTGGCGCCCGGCCTTTGGCAATGGGAATCGTGCGCGATTCACCAATGGGCGGCGGAGTGCGTATGAGCGAGTCGATCGCGCGATTTGCAAATTTGGTTACAGCGATACCACGCCCCCCGAGTGTGCCCAGGCACAACTCGCGACTGAGCATCTCACGCGGAAAATCCGGCGGAATGATAAGTGATGCCGCGAGTTTGTCACGACCAATACGAAGATGAATTTCGCTGGCATGATCCATGGCCAACGTACAACCCCTTTATGTCGACGACCAAGTCGTGGGCCGACGAATCGTTGCCAACTTTTTCACATCGTGGCGTTGACAAACCACTCCCAAATATCACACATTCAAATAGCAAATCACGTTGAGTCAACCCAACGTGATCGCCATCATTACAACTTGTTCGTGCTATGCCGTTGGCCACCACCGCACCGGGTTTTCTGGCGATGGCTCGTCGCATCAATCAATGCCAAGAACCAAGCCCCCATTTACCCTGCGGCTGCTGCCGACCTGAATTCATCAGGCCGCAGGCACTTTGGCAAGCGTTTCTTTGATGCGATCAGCCAAACTGTCTGGTGTGAACGGCTTAACCACATAGTTGTTCACGCCAGCCTTGATGGCTTCAACCACGCGGGCTTTTTCGCTTTCTGTCGTCACCATGATGATTGGACTTTTGCCACCTTTGGCACGGTACTGCTTGACAAATGTCAGACCGTCCATGTTGGGCATGTTCCAGTCGACCAGCAACAGGTCTGGGCCATATGCCCCGACCTTTGACAGGGCGTCAAGACCATCACAGGCTTCTTCCAAATCCGTATAACCAAGTTGGGACAGAATGCCCTTCTGGATATTACGCATTGTTTTCGAATCGTCGACAAGTAAAATTTTCATGGTCGATGGCCCCCTGAACCACAGTTTCTATCAATAGTGTGGAACTACAATGATCAAATGAATATCACGCCGCTGACGTATCGGCACCTTCAGGCTTGGCTTGCAAGCACGACTGACGAATTGAAATCTCCAGGGCGAACTCACCCAGATCACATTTACAAGGCACCATGATCGTGACCTGGTCCTTGCCACCACGGACGGTGTGCTTGTTACCGATCACCACCGATGGACAGCTAATGCTGACCATTTTGCCTTTGAATTGCGCTTTAGCACCGCCGGAAATCATGTTGACCAGTTCGCCGATCGCATCGGCAAAATCTTCGTGGTCCACCGTCATTTCGGTGCCGGTAAATACACCCACAATACGTTCGGAGGTGCTGGTCTCGAAACTACAGATGACCGAGCCTTCCATGTCGCCGGACATGCCGATGATCCCGGTCACATCGTAGGACGGATCGTCCTGTGATTTGAGTACAGGTGCTTCCACCTGAACCGTAACGCCAAGCATCATCGAGAACACATTCTGGGCAGAATTGATAAATGGTGTAATGTAACTGCTGTCCACGTTAAGCTCCTTGCCTTCGATACAGTGAATGGGCTAAATCAGTCTTGGATTCCCGGCAATCAGGCCGCGGCACGTTCACCGACTTGTGCCTGACGTACCAGTTGATTCACATCGAGGATCAGGCTGACGTCACCGTCCTCACGTATGGTTGCTCCGCTGAATGGACCACCCTGGGTGTACTCATCATCCAATGGCTTAATCACAATTTCCTGCTGGCCGACCAACGTGTCGACCATCAGTCCTGCTCGCATCCCACCCACAGCAACGACCACTGCAAATTCGCTGGGATGCTCACTATTAGTTTCGGCTAATCGGTTACGCATATTAAGTAGTGGCAACACAGAGTCACGCAAGCGCATCACAGGCTGACCATGAATCGTGTGAACACCGCAGTCCGAAGGCTTCACAATTTCGACCACACTCTGCAACGGCACCGCATACAGATGCTTGCCAATGCCCACCATCATGGCCGGCATAATCGCTACAGTCAGCGGAATCAGAATCTCAATCGTCGTACCCTGGCCTTTCACAGCATTCACCAGAATCTCACCATTCATCTTGGTGATATTCGTACGCACCACATCCATCCCAACGCCTCGGCCCGACAAGTCTGTCACCTTTTCGGCGGTCGAAAACCCGGCGGCAAAAATGAATCGGAACACATCCGTATCAGCCATTGCCGCCAATTCGCCCGGCGTGGTCAGTCCCTTTTCAATCGCCTTGGCACCAATCACTTCGCGGTCGATGCCTTTGCCGTCGTCGACAATCGCCAACCGCACGTGGCTGCCCTGGTGTTCAGCCTGTAATGTAATCGTGCCCTTGGCTGGTTTTCCAGCAGCTTTTCGTACCTCAGGCAATTCAACACCATGATCCGCCGAGTTGCGCAGAATATGCACAAGCGGGTCAGCCAACAGTTCCAGCACGCTCTTGTCGACTTCGGTGTCTTTGCCGATGATTTCCAAATCGATTTGTTTTTCGGTCGCCCGAGCCACGTCACGAATAACGCGGGGATAACGATCAAACAATTTCGCCAACGGCTGCATCCGTGTGCGCATCACGCCCACCTGCAACTCGCCGGTCAATCGATCCAGGTCACCTGATGCGCCAGCCACATCTTCGAAAAATTCTGTCGGCACATCATGGTCGCGAAGTTTGCGACCCAAAGCCAGCATGCGATTTTTCGTTAACACCAATTGTCCGACCAGGTTCAGCAACTCCTCGAGTCGCCCGACCTCTACCCGAATGGTCGCTTCAGCCACAGGCTGACCCGCAGCGCGCTTGGGTGCCGCTGCTTTTTCTGGCGTCGCTTTGTCTGCCGCATCCTTAGGTGCTTCGGCCGTTACGGCATCCGCTGGTGCAGCAACCGCATCTGTTGCAACTGGCGCCTGTGATTCATCTGGTGCAGCTTCTGCTGCGGCCGGCGCTGCGTCAGCTGTTTCTTCGGATTCGTCCAGACAGGACGGGGCCAACACGCCATCCAATTCCAACACTTTTTGGACATCACCGCCATGCGCACCGGTAAGCTCCACACCCAACGGCTTGCTCTCGGCCAACAATGTCAGCCGATCGAAAAACGTTTCCAGTGGCCAACACAATTCCAGATTGCGATCCAACGCATCGGCCTGCAATGTCACCAGATGACTGATCGCTCGCAAGCGAATCAACAATTCCACCAACACGTCATCGCTGACCGTGTCCACTTGCGGCGCGGCTGCCGCGAGCGTGCGCACCAATTGTGTCAGGTCTTGCAGATCGAAAAAATCAGCCGTCTTCACCAGGCCATCACTGACTTCTACCAGGGTCGCCACCGCTTCGGTGCGCGACGAGGCTTCTTTGGCTTCCATCAGCGCGGCATCAATCTGGCCCAATCCTTCGCGCAGATCGATGACCATGAATTCAATCAGGTCGGCTTTATCTTTGTGCAATTCCAACGGTTTGGCTGTGGCGACACCCGAAGTATCCTCGTCTGCGCCAGCAACGCCGGCGCCTTCGGTTTCAGGAACCACCGCTTCAACAGACGGAGTTGCTTCAGCAACGGGTTCTGCCGCTGCGGCAGCGCTGTTGGCCTGGCCTGCAATCTTATGCAACACATCAATCAAATCACTCGGGCCTTCGCTGGCCTCTTCGCCTGCATTCAATTCGTCGATCATTTCGCGAATCACATCCGCACTGCGAAGCATCGCATCCATCACTTCGGCATCGACATCCACTTCACCTTTACGCAAACGATTGAGTGCGTCCTCCGCCGCATGGGCGAAAGTGATCGTGTTGCTCAAGCCTAGGAAACTTGCCGCGCCCTTGATGGTGTGCAGCGCACGAAACACGCTGTCAAGCAATCCCTGCGCATCAGGCGTACCGGCCACGCCCTCGAGCGTCACCAGGTCAGCGTCCAGTTGTTCAATCAATTCTGACGCTTCGGTCAGAAAATCCTGTAGCAAACTTGGGTCCATGCCGTTGTTCATCGCACTTGCCTCACTTCATCCTTGATCGGTCTGCGAACCGGCCCAACGAATAGGTCAGTCCGGATTGCCTGTTGTCATGATCACTTGGTATACGCAAACGCTTCAGGCACATTCACTGCTTTAAACGGAACCGGCAGATTACGCAGGCTTTCGCTGTGCCCAATCATTAATGTGCCATCGTCTGCCAATTGGTCGTAAAACGTTTTTACCACACTGGCTTTCATCTCATCATCAAAATAAATCATCACGTTGCGGCAAAAAATAACGTCCCATGTTCCATGACGTTTAGCAGCCAACGTGTCTTTTAAATTTAATTTTTCAAATGTCACCATGCTCTGAATCGTTGGATCCAATTGAAAAAATCCGGCCGATTCGGTGAAGTACCGCTTAAGCACCAACGGATTCATCGAACGAATGCTGTATGACGCATATCGCCCGCCTTGCGCGGTCAGCAATACTTTTTCACTGATATCCGTGCCCAGGATTTCCACGTGCCAGTCAGGCAAGCGAATCCCCAGCGTGCGGTGCACCATAATCGCCAACGAATAGGGCTCTTCACCTGTTGATGAAGCGCTCGACCAGATGCGTAAGCGCTTGGTCGATTTTCGTGCTTCTAAAATGCCAGGCAAAATATTTTTTTCGAAATAGTCGAGCTGTGGCTCGTTACGAAAAAAGCTGGTCTCGTTGATCGTGATGCGGTTAAACATCTCCTGAAATTCATCTTCGCAGTACGGCCCCATCGTGATGAACATGAGGTACTGATCAAAATCATCGAATTCCAGTTCTTCCAAACGCCGCGCCAGTCGCGACTCGAGCACATATTTTTTTGAGTCCTGGAAATAAATGCCGCTGCGTTCATACACAATGGTGCGCAGCTTCTGAAATTGGGCATCCGACATTGATATTTTGGTAATGGGCATGCAGCAATCCTCAAACAATGCTTGTGTGCAATTCGTGGCACGTGGCGATAACTCGCCTACATTTCGACCTGTGTTTCGCGTTGGTGTTTTTAATCACCAACGGTTTCAACGGCCGAGTCTATTTCCTTGATTTCCTGGCTACTGAATAAACGCTCCAGGTTCAACAAGATCAATAGACGATCGTCTAACTTGCCCACACCTTCTACATATTCGGTATCGATCCCACCACAGACCATCGTCGGGGCAGGCTCCACTATTTCCGTACCGATGCGCAACACTTCGTTCACGCGATCCACGGTGAACCCGATGACACGACCACCGGCGCCACCTGTTTCAACCACAATGATGCGCATGTCGGAATTGTCTTCGGTCAC
>JAUHYI010000126.1 GCA_030426385.1 Phycisphaerae bacterium | reverse complement strand
GGAGAAACTGCTGATAAAGCTGCAGGTGAAACTGCAGATGTAACTGCGCGCGGGGCAAGGCGATTGGAATGCCATCCGTATGATTTAGCAGGCATGCTGGTGGCTGAATCGGCGGGCGTGATTTTGACCGATGGATTTGGTCGGCCGTTGGATGCACCGTTGAATGTGCATCATGGTGTGCATTGGTGCGCGTATGCGAATGTCACACTACAGCGATCGATTGAGCCTGTGATTCAAGGCTTTTGGAAAGCGATGGGGATCACGGCATAGGGGATCACGGCATCGCTGCGTGATTCGTTTGCGGATTGTGTTTGCCACGCGCTAATCGCGGCGTTTGGGTTTGGCGGGTTGGCCGGTGCGAGCCGATTCATAGATCGCGTCCATCAGTTCGCTCTGGATAATGCCATAGACGGGAGGCGTGCGGGGTTCTGATTTGCCGCGAATGGCATCGACGAAATTGTTTACCGGTGAACCAGCATCCATCTCGGGCGTAATCGGAACATCGATCGGTTCGCTATTGTTGCCTTCGTAGACGTTCATCCATGTGGCTGCCCAGCCATCGATATCCACACGCCCTTCGGTGAACAGGTAGTGCAAGTCCGCGCCATTGCTGGGACAGTTACCGCTGATGGTGATGTTGGCCAAGACGCCGTTGTCAAAACGAATCATGATGGCACTGTTGATGTCGACCTCGGTACCCAGATTGTCGGTCATGGCAAACACTTCGCTGATGTTAGCCCCCACGGACCAGCAAAGACTGTTAAGCAAGTGCGCCCCCGAGTCATAGGCCTGACCACCGCCTGATAGTTTGGGGTTCAACCGCCAGAGGCCTTGGACGGCAGAGAGCCAACCCTGTGACAGGAAGCCGTTGACCAATTCGAGTTTGCCCAGTGTTTGGTCGCGGATGGCATTGCGTAGATAGAGGAACTCGCCTGAGCATGAGGTGTTGTAGCCCACGATGAGAATTTTTCCGGTCTGTTCGACTTTATCACGCAAAGCGTAGGCGTGATCAGCCTGAGTGACCATGGGTTTTTCAACCAACACATGACAGCCAGCATCAAGCGCCTGCATGCAATGATTAAAGTGCATGGTATGCGGGGTGCAAATGACCACCGCGTCAGGTTTGCATTGGGCATACATTTCCGCGGGATCGATGAAGATCGCTGGCGGTGTGGCCACGCCGGTCAGCGTGTGATCAATAAATTTCTGAACCGCTTCGGTGCTCACATCACAGGCACCAACCAGTTCGATGCCTGGCATGGTTTTGAGTTCCTGTGAATGTTTGCCAGCGATGCCGCCGGTGCCGAGGAATGCAACGCGAATTGTATCAGTCATGATGTTCTCGCTTTTGTGTGTTTGCTTACAAGTAAAAATTGTGTGTAGGTTCGTGGGTACGTTCAGGCACAGCGTGCCGGAAAACTAGAAGAATCGTAAAAAATCTAAAAAATTATGATCGCTCAAAGGAAAAGCATGAAGGGGAAAAGTGGGGGGTGGGGGGTTAGATGCTTTGCAGGAAATTGCGTGAGGTCAGGAAGCCGGTTTTTTCACCCGCTTCGCTGCCGTTGTAGTTCTTGTCTTCCAATTCAATACTGATGAAACCTTTGTAACCCGCATCAACCAGGACGGCCATCAGTTTCGACCACGGGGAACATCCATGGCCGGGAATGGTGTATCGCCAGAATGGTCCACCCCAGCCCAAATCCTCCGCAAATGTTGGCGGTTGTTGGGTGCCTAACTCATAGATGAGTTCCGGGAATATTTCGGTGTCCTTGCCATGGACGTGATACACGTGGGGTGCAAACTCTTTGAGGAAACGCAGCGGGTCAATGCCGACGCGGATCAGGTGCGAGGGATCGTAGTTGATGCCGACGGTATCGCCGGGCGTTTGCTTGATGATGGCCCGATAGCCTTCTGGGGTGCAGGCGAGCACGCCGGGTCCAGGCCAACCTTCGATGACAATTTTCGCGCCGGTGCTGGCAATCTGTTCAGTTAGTTCGCTCAATGCGTCAGCGAGCAATGCAAAATTTTCAGTACGCGGTTTCGTCGGATCGCCAGGCAAGACGACGTAGAAAAAAGTTTTGACACCAATGGCCGTCATGCCTTTGATAAAAGTGACGTTTTTTTCAATGGTTTTCTTTCGCTTCTCGGCATCACTGGTGCAGAGTCCGGGCCAATCGAGCAAGTCGGCCGACCCGATGGCCAGACCAGCATCGATGATCTGTTTCGCCTGTTCGACGGTTCGCCCCGCAATGTCAATGCAGGCAAAATCATTGTCGCGGGCAAAAGCGATTTGATCAGCCAGATTCGCTTGCCAATCACTGCCGACTTGGCGAAATCCGATGGGAAAATTACCGGTTCGTGTTGTGCATATAGCCATAAAGATCGACCTGAAACTAGGGATTGAATTGAAGTTTGGGGGTGCTTGAGGCGGAGGGCCTCACGGTGGAAAGCGCCATGTTAACCCGATCAGGTGCGAATGCAAGCAGCTTCGATTACTATGCATGATCTGAAATGTTGTACCTTCGATAGAGCTGGCTGGAATCCTGAGATATATCGTATGATTCAAACGTGTGGATTTGACGTCTGGCGGGGAAGCGTGTGGTGTTGGCTGACGGTTTTGGTGATGCTTTTTTCACTAGGCATAGCCAACCACAGTGCCAATGCGGAAGAAAAATCACCGAACCTGTCCAGCGGTGCCGGGATGTCAGGCATCGGCGCGTATGTGCCGGGCCAATGGGGGGTGGTGTCGAGTTCGGTTCAGAATCCCACGGCACAGGATGTGGACTTGTTGGTGGTGCATCAATTTGATGCGGATCCCCATGTGCAATTTGGCACGCGTGTGTGGGTTCCCAATCAATCAATACGGCGGGTATGGTCAGCCGTGCGTCCGCCTGATGCGTATGAGGCAGACATTCGTCAGATCAACACGCAAACGCTGTTAGTCGATGACGCGTCAACCACAGAATTTCAACTTGATCGTCAGCCGGGACTGTTGCTGGGCACCACGGATTCGCCCGTCGTAGCACTGATGCAGGACTACGACGGCACACGCATAAGTCCAACGGTTCAGGCGATGTTGATCGGCGGGGGGCACAGCAAGCGAACGCGACATGTCAACCCTGAACAGGCTCCATCAACCATGGCGGGGTGGCAGGCGGTTGATGCCTTGGTTGTGGATGCTGCGGCGATGCACTTTGATGAAGCGCAGTGGGTGGCATTGCGACAATGGGTTTTGGCGGGTGGGCGTGTGTGGATTTTTTATCAACACGACAACGATGAAGCTGTCGAACATATGCAGCGTTTTCTGGGCGATGACTGGTCGGTTGCCATTGTGGATGAGTTGCCTCTAACGCAATTCAAGATGTTGGGCAGTCGCGAGACATTATCTGTTCAAGTGGAAATGCCGATTGCGATGACGCGGGTGCTGGCCTCAGGTTTTACCGTACATCACACGGTCCGTGATTGGCCGGTGACATTGGAGAAACAGATTGGACGTGGCCGGGTGTTGGTTTCCACCATTGGGCCCCGCGCCTGGGTGAAGGCGACAAACGGTAAAACATCTGACAAGTCAAACAGTAAGACCGTGGGTGGTTCTGATGACATCGGCGTGATAGCCACACCCCCGCTGCGTGATATTGAGAAACTACTCATCGATCAACAGCTACCGGCCTCCGCACCAGCCACGGCTGATAGTGAATTGGTGCAAAAGTTAGCTCCATATGTGCCGACGATGATTGGCTACCGCGTGATTGGGCGCAGTGTGGTGATGATCATGCTCTGCGCGTTCCTGATCCTGCTGGTCATCGGCGGCATCATGTTGCATCGCAAAAATAAACTGGAATGGATTGCAACCATCGGCGGCGGGGCTGCAATCGTAGCCGCAGGCATACTCTTGACCTTGGGTTTGATGCGTGGCCGAGAGGTGCCCACGACGGTGGCCAGCGCCCAATTAATCCGTGTGGTGCCCGGACAGCATCAGGCGATTGTGTCCGGCGTGATGAGTCTGTTCAGTGCCAGTAGTGATATCGGCAAAGTTGAAGTCAATAACGGGGGTGTGATCTGGTGGCCCGATACCAGTGCGCAAGCCAATAAAACATTGCGTGCGATCTGGACCGACCTTGATCGTTGGCATTGGGATCAACTGACCTTGCCACCGCGTGCGGTGTTGAACGCAACGTTTGACAATGTGTTGAATATTGAGGAACCGATTGTGGCTTCCGGTCAATTCGGGCCAGAGGGACTGGTGGTTGATTTTTCGCCGGGTGTGCTCAGTGATTTGCAGGACCCGTTAATCGCAACGTCGTCGGGCGTGATCGTGCCGCGTGATAATGGAAAGAATCGTTACACGGTTGGGCCCAGCCAGGTGGTGCACAATGAACAATATGTGCGTTCGCTATCGATGACGCGTGAACAGATGCGGCACCAGTCTGTCTATCAGGATTTGTTGGCCATGTCGCAACCCGATGCGCCGACATGGTGGATATGGGCGAAGCCGGTTGACCTGGGATTCAAGTTGATTGAGAACGCCACGCATCGTGATTGGGCGTTGGCATCTGTGCCGATCAAATTCACGGCCCCAGCGCCAGGCGCGGCGCGCGTGTTGTCACCATTTTTGCCCTACACGTTGGCACGCAGTCCTGATGGCGCTTCGCCGGTTGCGATTTATGATGCGAACAATCGCGAATGGATCGCGCCTCTGACGCCGGGTTATACGATATGGTTGCGATTCCAATTGCCCGACTCAATCGCTTCGGCGAAACCTACCATTGATGAGTTGGTGTTAACCATTGACATGGACGCCCCGGACCGCGATGTGCAATTGTTAGATCCCATATCGTACGGCAGTCGTGCTTTAGCCACGGTGTCGAATCCGCGAGGCGAAGCGAAACTTTCTCCTGAAGATGGACAAGCCAGTGTCTATCAGATTGATAGCAGCGGCGGCATTCTTGTTGGCGTACGTGTCACGGATCAACCGCCTGATGCGGTTACCAGTCAGTGGTCACTGCAAGAGCTGCGTTTGGAATTACTGTTGGATATTCCCAATAGTCCAACCACGAAAAAAGCAGCAGCCTCATCAACGCCAATATCAACACCAATGTCAACGTCATCCTCAACATCAATATCCATGGCACCTTCAGCAAGCACGGCCAAATTTTAATACGCGGGCCTAAGGGCTATTCATCGCCTTCGCTCGAATCATCCCATTCCATTACCTGAACTGATCTATGTCCAATTCAAACAAAACATCAGAACGTGTGGTCGATATTTCCAATCTGACCAAAACCTATGGAGAGTTCAAAGCCGTCGATGATCTGACGATGCACGTCAATCGCGGGGGCATCCTGGGTTTCATCGGCCCCAATGGTGCAGGCAAGACGACCACGATCAAGGTGTTGGTTGGTTTGGCCAAGCCAACCAGCGGCAGCGCGTCAATCGGTGGTGCCGACTGCGTCAAGGACGTGGCCCAATTGCGACGACTGGTGGGATACATGCCGGATGTGTTTGGTGCGTACGACAACATGCGGGTGCGCGAGTATCTGGATTTTTTCGGAGCGGCGTTTAAGGTGCCTCGAAAAATTCGCGCGAAGCGCATTGATGAATGCATGGAATTGACCGGGGCCAGTTACATGCGTGACCTGTTCGTGGAAAGCCTGAGTCACGGCATGAAACAACGTGTGGCGATTGCCCGGACGTTGTTGCACGATCCGGAAGTCTTGATTCTCGATGAGCCCGCCAACGGCCTGGACCCGAATGCCCGTATTGAAATGCGGCAAATTCTCTTGCGGCTGGCCGAGATGGGCAAGACCCTGATTGTGACAAGTCATATCCTGCCCGAACTGTCGCGCATTTGCGACGTGGTGGCGATCATCACACGCGGCAAATTGCGCGGGTTTGGCACGTTGGATCAGATCATGCGACAAATCACCCAACGGCGTGTGATGGAATTGCAATTGGTTTCGTCGGATGCGGTGGCGCGGGCGGCCGAGGTTTTGAAAACCGGGTTGGAAAGTGATGCCGAGGTTAATCCAGCGCCCACTGAAGCGATGGTACGGTTTACGACGCAATTTGATGATACGAAGTTGAGTCGTTTGCTCGCGGCCATTATCAAGCTGGATATTGAAGTGGCCCAGTTCCGTGAAGTGCCCATGGATCTCGAAGACGCGTTCCTGTCAGTCACCAAAAACGATCGCGTCAATTCCGGGGCACGCACCGAAGAAACCGCGAATTCGTGAGAAGATAGTGAGTTAATGTTTCATGATTAATAACCCGATCATCCAACGCGAACTCGTCGGCACGTTGCGAAACCCCCGAGCATTGGCAGCACAGGTTGTGCTGGTCGCTATGTTGTGCGCGTTGGTATTGCTACGCTGGCCCGATGATAGTCAGGTCAATCTGACCGGTGCTGAAGCGCAAGGGGTTTTGCGCGTGTTTGGCTATGGGCTGTTGGTGGGAATGATTTTGTTATCGCCGGTTTTTCCTGCCACGTCGATTGTGAAGGAACGCGTGCGCGGAACATTAGCATTATTGCTCAACTCGTCGATGAGTCGGTGGGCGATTCTGTTTGGCAAATTAGTAGGCACGTTGGGATTTTTGTTATTGCTGTTGCTCTTGAGTTTGCCCGCAGCAGCTGCGTGCGTGGCCATGGGTGGGGTAGGTGTTGGCCAGATCGCGCAGATGTATCTGGTTTTGGTTTTATGTGCCACGCAATACGCGGCAATGGCATTGCTGGTGAGTACCTATGCCCGTTCGACAGACGCAGCATTGCGCATCACCTATGGATTAGTATTGCTGTTGGCTGTGGTCACGTTAGGACCGCATCAATTTTTGCAGGGGTTATTAACGGGCTCCGCGGGAGTGGCGATCGAATGGATTCGCAATGTGTCGCCGTTGCCCGCCATGATGGAAATCCTGGGCGACACCGGCGTGATCAGTCAGGGACTGATCGGGCCCGGCGGGGCGATGGTGCGCTACATCGCCATCGCATTGGTCAGCACCGGCGTGTTTTTAATATGGACAGGCATTCGATTGCATCAGCGAATTTTCGATCACGCGCGCGATCAAGGTAAAATCACCGATGAACGGTCGACTGGCATTCGCGTATTTCGCCGACTGATGTATATCGTCGATCCGCAAAAACGCACCGGACTGATCGGGCCGCTGGCAAACCCGGTGATGGTGAAAGAATTTCGCTGCCGACGATTCGGACGCTTGCCATGGATCTTGCGATTGGCTGGTTTTTGTCTGGTGTTATCGTTTGGTTTGATGTTGGCCACGACCTCGGGTTCAATGGATTGGGGCGTCAATGATCTGGGCGGGGTGATCGTGTTGATTCAGATGGCGTTGGTGATTCTGATTGCCCCTAGTCTGGCCAGCGGACTGATCAGCACCGAAGTAGAAAGTCGCGGGTGGGTTCTCTTGCAGACAACGCCGATGTCGGTGTGGACGATCGTGTCGGGCAAATTGTTGAGCGTGGTATGGACGCTGTTTTTAATTTTGTTGGCCACCTTGCCATGTTACGTGGTGATGATTTATATCGATCCGCATCAGATGCATGTGATTTTACAGGCCCTGGGGTGTGTGCTGGCCACGGCTATTTTTGCAATTGCCTTGAGCGCAATGGTCAGCAGCCTGTTTTCACGAACGGCCGCGTCAACGGCCACCTCCTACGCGGTGCTGGTCGGATTATGCGCGGGCACGATGTTAGTTTGGCTGAGCGAGGGAGCACCATTTGGACGCGGTGTGGTGGAAACTGTTCTGAAGATTAACCCGGTCGCTGCGGCGTTGTGTGCGATCCAGGCCCGTGCGTTTGCGGATTACGATCTGGTGCCAGCCATATATTGGACGCTGGGTACCGGCACGTTGATTTGCCTGTTTGTATTGGCCGCAAGAACGCGATGGTTGACCCGACCCCGATAAACGAGTGTTGATGGCATGATGGCGAAGATGAAACCACTTAAACAAACGACGCATTGGTTACATCGTGGGTGCACACGATGTTCTGTTTTTGCGATTGGTGCGATTGGATTGATCGCCACGCTCACTCTATGGGTTAGTCCTGCGCATGGCTTAACCATGCAGGACGAGATCGCGTTAGCACCCATCGATGAGCCCATGGCTGAAAATCCCAGGCTGGACGAACCCGTCGCGGTTCAAACCTACAACCCGCGTCAATTGCAATTGCTAATCAAAGCCCTGGGACGCCCCGATACGGAAACCGCGCGCCGGGCAGCCGCAGCGTTGGGTGATGCCGCTGAAAAGGGTTGGCCAGACATTCAAAAGCAAACTCAGGCCAAATTGGAAAAGCTCGTTGAATCGGACGCGACGCATCCCATGTCACGTCAGGCTGCGGCGGACGCATTGATACGCATGGACGCGCGTTCTTCGGCCGCCATACTTTTGCAGGCAACCCATGATGGCTTGAAACGATCGAACGGCACATTGGCCTTAATGGTCGACCCGGTCTTGTCTCAATGGGGCACCCGCGAAGCCATGGCTGTGTGGATGCAGCGTTTGGCAGACCCAGCGTGCATGGTGAGTGTCCGCGTCAGCGCAGCCAAGGCCATGGCCAATTATCACGGCGCGATATCGTCAGACGTTTTACCATCTGTCATCAAGTTGCTCGTGTCGTTAGCAAAATCGAATCAAGAGCCGATTACACTTCGCCTGGCAGCTGCGGACGCATTGGCGACTCATTCAACCTCAGGTTTGACCGCGCGTTTTAATGAAATGGCTGGCAAGTCATTCACCGAACGGTTGATTGCCGCACGAGCATTAGCCGGTCAAACCGATGGTGGGGCACTGGGACTGATGACATCGTTGCTGGAAGACCCGAAGCCATCGGTGGCATTTGTCGCCGGTCAGTTTTTATTGAAACGTGATCTGTCACGTTTAGCGGGAAAAATGACGCCATTTGCTGTCAGCGATGATGCTCGATTGCGAATGTTGGCGGTGCATGTATTTTTTCAACGTGCTGATCGGGATTCGATTAGCAAGCTGGTTAAACGACTCGACGATCGCGATCCGGCAGTACGTTCACATGCACGTGAAGCGCTTCGACTGTTTGATAAGAACACGCTGTTGCGTTCGGCATTGCGTGAACAACTCAACGGCGTGTTGGCGGTTGCTGACAGCGAGCTTTGGCGAGGCTTGGAACAGGCGGCCCATCTGGTGGGATTGTTGGATGAAGAACCAGCGGCGAAGGCTTTGGTTGGATTGTTGGATCATCCGCGTGGTGAAGTGGCTGTTGCTGCGGCCGTGGCATTGCGGCGCATCAAAGTTGCTTCGACCTATCCTGACCTGGTGAAATATGCCGACGGATTATTTGCCAATTACAAGAATATTGCATCGGGAAAAAAGGATGCCAATGGGCCACGCACGGTGAAGGTGGTGGGTGCCCAGATGCGTGAACTCATGCAATTGTTCGGTGCCGAACGATATCAACCGGCACACGTGGTAGCCCGTTTGTTGATCCCCAAAGATTCCTATGATGGCACCGCCCGAGCTGCGGCCGTTTGGGCGCTAGGCCGATTTTACGAAAACGATCCTCAAGAAGATTTGAGTCGATTGCTGTCAAGTCGCATGCGTGACAACTCCCCGATGGCGCCGGAAGTTGATCGTGTGCGTCAGATGTCTGCGATCACCATTGGACGGATGAAAGACTTGGGACAACTGGGGACCATGCGGAGAATGGCTGAGACAGAGATGGAATTGATCCAACTTGTGATTGCCGCGCGATGGGCCGTTGAACATATGACCGGCGAAACATTACCCGCTTTGTCTCCATCAACTTCAGAAGTCACAGGCTTTTTCATCGAACCCTTGCGATGATGGTGGAAACACGAAGCCTGTTTTATGACAAATGACTTGTATGTGACCTTGAAAACCATGGCTACAGCAGAAACAAAATCAGCAACGCGACAAACGAGTGTTGACGTTCGAGTGCGCTATGTGGAATGCGATCCGATGAACGTGGCCCATCACAGCGTTTATCCGATCTGGTTGGAAATCGCGAGAACGGAATTGTTGCGTGCGCAGGGTTCAGCCTATCGCGACTTGGAAGACGCGGGCATATTGTTTGTCGTTGCCCGAATGGATTTGCGATATATCAAACCGGCGTACTATGACGATCTGTTGCAGATTCGTGTAGAGCAATCCACCAGTGGTCGCGTCAAAATCGATCACGCTTATCAAATCAGTCGCGATGGTGTGGTGCTGGCTACGGCATCAACCACCCTGGCTTGTGTGGATCGCAACCACAAATTACGCCCGTTGCCTGACACGTTTTTATAAATCGGTTGATGGTTCGAAGGTGATCTTCTCAGGCGATGAACCAAAGTGGCCTATATGAGGCCCACAAAAAAACGTGCGTAAACCACGTCCAAAATACAGTTATCCGTATAATTTTTTCGGCCGTGGGCAACTTGTAAAAAGTGACCGTGGCATCGTGACGACACTATGGTGTTGGGCTAAGAACGTTTTGTTCGCATTTCTTGCTTAGGTGTCACACGATGATGGAATCAACCTGCGCTTTTGTGGTGATCGTCGCGATGTGTGCGTTAGCGCTACGACTGGGTGGATGGTTAGGGCGCGGGCCGACGCGACGGACATGGCTAGGGTTATTTTTTGGTTTAGGTTTGATGGTGCTGTGGTGTTGGTTGCAACGGCATCCTGCGGTGGCGGTGCAAGCCATACCTGTGGATGTGCTGCGCTATATCGAAGGCACCGCCGTCGCGCCGGTGTTTCTGCTGGTCGTCGGCATTGCATGGTCCCGAAGTGATTTGCCACGGCAAAAACGTTTGACGGTTTTTGCGATGGTGTTGGGAACGTTGTATCTACTCAATGGTGGCTTGTGGATGTTACAACCAACGCCAACGAGCGTGTTGGGGCGCGAGCGCGAAGTAGGATTGGTTCGCCAGACGCAAGCGTATTCCTGTGTACCTGCGGCGTGTGCGACCGTATTGAATGTGTTGGGTGTGCCGACGTCTGAAGCGGAGATGGCCGAGTTGACCCAGACGCGATCGGGAACGGGATCAACCTTGATCCGAGCTTATGCGGGATTAAAAAAACGGTTGGCTTCGACACGATACGACGTCGAATTGCTGGAACCATCGTATGGGCAATTGTTGACGCTACCGACGCCGATCATGACGCCGATCTGGGCGGCAGCGACATATCGGCATATGGTGGTGATTTTAAATATCGATGACGCAGGGGTGTGGATTGCCGATCCTGCGCAGGGGCAGACGTATTACAGTCGTGAAGAATTTGAAGCCATCTACGGCGGCGAAGCGATTGTGTTTCATGGCCGAAAAGGCATGAGTAACCCAACGTCTGACTGAGAGCCATGGGTGATCGGTTGGCTAAGGTCGGTATGACGATCGCCATTTCGGCAACTATTTCACGATATATCCCTGCGCATTGGGATGCGCCAGCTTGTTCTGAGCATGGCGCGTTGTCAGCCAACTCCGTATAGAATGGTCGCGTTGACATGAGCGCAACCACGCAACCAGTCGATAGGCCGAGCCTGACGGGATTGTGCTGGACTGACGCTGACACTGAAGCTGCCGGACATCATGAGAATGCATCAAGGAGGTTATGCATGTCGCAGGAAACCAATCCCCATCCCCAATCCTCGCCGACCCCCACGCCGACTGGTGAGACATCATCGGATCAGCCGCGTGCTTCGCTATCGAAAATGATCGACAAGCCCGTCCGCGTGGATGTGCATGTGTTGGGTCAAGAGCAATCGCCAGAGCAAGAGCAAGAGCCGAAGAGGCAAGTGCCAGAGGTGCCGGTTGTATCTGATGGGCCAGTTGCGAGCCATGGTACGGACAAAATTCGTGGGGCTGTGCGGATGGTGTTGATTCGTTTTTGCGAACAATTTGAATCAGCGATGTTGCCAACAACAGAACCATTGGCGCAGGTCATTGGTGCGATTGAAGCGATTGGTGATAACGATGAAGCGATCGTGGGCGAGCTATTGCCTGACGTGCGGGAGTTGGATCATCAGATTGAGACGCTACGTGATCGGGTCCGGCAACAACATGCGTATGTGTTGATCTTTGGCCCGTTAAAAAGTGGCAAGAGCACGTTCATGAATGCGATGAGCGGTAGTTACGTGAGCGAAGTGACCGCACTGCCCGCGTATCCATGCATGGTGTATGTGATGCATGCGGCGGAGCCTGATTTTCGCATTACGAATTACGCAGGGGAAGTGGCGACGTATACCGATCGTGATGAAGTCATCGAGGTGATCGAACAGGCACATAACGCGTTGACCGAGCGGTCGCGACAAGTGGAATCCGAAGGCGGACAGTTTGATCCGATGGTGGATATGCCTGAAGCGATTCGGCGTATTGATGTGCGCGTACCTGCGGGCGATCTGGCGCCGTCGGGCGCGGTG
Source organism: Phycisphaerae bacterium (assembly GCA_030426385.1). Taxonomy (GTDB): domain Bacteria; phylum Planctomycetota; class Phycisphaerae; order Phycisphaerales; family Phycisphaeraceae; genus JAUHYI01. Next base: position 493 of record JAUHYI010000126.1, on the reverse strand, counting down.
TTGGTCGATACGCCGGGCTTGTATAGTCGGATGAAATTTGGCTACGACCGTATGACGCGTGATTTTCGTGACAGCGCCGCGTGTGCGGTGTTTATCGTAAAAACGGACAACCTGTTTTTGGAGCAGGTGTTTGCTGAGTTTGAAGAATTGCTGGATCTGTTCAGTCGCATTTTCCTGATCGTGAATCTGGATGCGTCGAAACAGGATCTGCAGCCCGATGGCAGTCTGGCACCGAGCCTGGAGCATGCTGATCCGAAGCGGATTATCGATGCGTTTGAAACGTTGTCGATGAGTGCTCAACTGAAAACCGCGGCTGACGATGGCCGATTGCAGATTTATCCGGTGAACCTGCTGGGCGCAGCGAGTCGACGTATTCGCGCGAACCGAGGGATAAGTCAACCGCAAACCAATGCGATGCCTGACAACATGCCTGGCGACAATGCGAACCAACCGACGCAGGATTTCGAAGCCCTGCTCAACGATCTGACGGAGT
>JAUHYI010000125.1 GCA_030426385.1 Phycisphaerae bacterium | reverse complement strand
TCCATCGAATAAGCCTTGGGCATCGCAACCTCCATGTCGTAGTGATGCCCCTATTGATAACCGATTAAACGCTGTGGCGCTAGAGAAAAGGTGAATCCGCTCTAATCAATTCGCTCCCTGGGAGGTGAGTTGATGGATTCAAGAGATCGCACCACCATCGGATAAAAATTTGAACCAATGTGCGACGAAAGGCCAGACGGGTTCTTTGTAGTAGCGATGCCCACCGTCGCCGACGAAGAGTTTGCATCGGTCGCCAGCGTTGTCGGCAACGTTGTCGACGTCGGCGGCTGAATATATTTTTTGCAGGTTCTCAAAAGAACGGCGCGTTGGCTCGATGGGAAAGATCGGATCATCTTTACCGTGAATCGCCAGGAACGGACGGGGGGCGATCAATCCTGCGACGTCAGCCATCTCGCCAAGCTCGAGCAAACCCGGCACTTGATTGCAGGGACAATGATCGATGCTGGCAATTGAATCCAGAAATGTACAGAAATAACTTCCGGGTGCCGCGACAGTGATTCGCGAATCCATCGCCGCAGCAAATAACGATACGGTCCCGCCGCCGGAGTTGCCTGTGATTGCAATTTTTGAGGCATCAACGAGGTGGTGAATATTGTGGTTGTCTTGACTACCCTGACTGTCTTGACCGTCTTGGCTGCTCGAGGTTGCGTGTCGACCGGTCGCAAAATCGATGAGGCGCATGATGTCCCACACTCGTTCGCCGATCAGTGTGCGGCCAAAGAGTGACGCTCGCATCTGCCACTTGTGACAGGAACAATGTTTTCCTTTGGCCTTATCCTCAGGCGCCATGCTTTCGCCAAAGGCTCGAACCTCAGGCGCGATGGCAATGTAACCCTGGCGAACGGCTTGCAGTGCAATGTCGCGCTCGCCGTCGTTCATCTCTGATCGTTCCTCATCGGTCGTGGCGATCCCCGCATAAATGAATCGGCCCTGCGCGCTATGCCCATGCGGCGTCAACACCAAAGGGCGCGGCTGCGAAACATCAAGGGGTCGCAACAAGAAAAACGGAAAACGAAACCCGGGCTCGGATTCCAACTCCCACTCTTCTCGCACATGATCCGACAAGGTGACTTCGCCACGTTTGCAGGCCGACGGCGTTTCTTTTGCGCATCGTTTGGCAATGCGCGTCAGGCCCAGACGTTCTGCCAATGCGGTTCGAAAAGTTTCCTGCCAGTCGCGCAGCTCCGCGGCATTCTGGGCCTGGCATTGAAAACGCGGAGTAATTTCCTGACTCAAAAAGCGCGCATAGGAGTCAGTATTCATGCGATCAGCCGATGGGGGTTCAATTGGCGTTTCGATCATTGGTATCTCCATACAATTCGTCCAACCACAAACGGCTGCACACCGACGACCAGCGTAGCGTTAACGCGACGAGTTTCAAAATTAACGGCTCAAAAGATTAACGGTTAAAGACGAAAGCTTAAAGGCGATTCGTTTTCAATCTGTCCATCCGGCCATCAAGACGTGGCCGCGATAAGCTCATCACAAGATACCAAAGCCAGGTCGACTTGATTCTTGATGGTCGTGGTGTAACACACATAGGTGTCGTTGAACACAAAACGCGGGTGCGGATCGATATGGTATTGCTGGCCTTCGTAAGAACGATGCGCCGGGTTCTGGGCAATGTGCACTTCCCGGCCCGTGCGCCGATTAAAAAACTGAACCTGCGAGGCACAACCGCGATAAAACGGTTGACCCAGAACCCGATCGCTAACCATGTATTGGCCGGTGCGATCCTGATGCGCATGCCAATGTTCGCCGGGCCAGATATTTTCAATATGAGCTGTGGCCAGATTGATTCGCCATACGCCCGGATTGGTTTGATCGCGTCCACGAATACAACAAACATGTTTGCCGTCGGGATCCCACCATTCATGGGTTACCGCAGTGGGTTGAGGCAATACGGGCCGAGGTGATTCGCCTCGCCGAATCGTCCACAAACGATCCTCAACAGAAAAGCGACCGCCGGTGATCGGGTCCGTATGAAATTCCTGAGCAAACAACATTAAGTCCGAGTCACAAGGATTGAATTGAGCATGGTTGTATTGCCTGTCCAAACGGTGCCACAGCTCGAAGTCTCCGCCGTCTATGGGCATTGCCCCAAACCAGAATTGCAATCCGACACTCGCATCAATGGCAAAATTTTTTCCATCAGCCGATCGAGTCAGATGTGTTGCCAATCGCCCCACTTCGCGCCCTCCCACTTCATATCCTTCTACTTTGCTTCCATCGGTTTGGCTCGACGCCAGCCCATTGACGTGTTGAACGGTTGCATCGGGATGTGGCGAACGTCGCCATATATCTCGGCCACTGGTCCAATAGACTTCTGCGGTTGCCGAATCGACAAACGGTGATGCTGCGCGAAATTGTGTCTCGGGAAAATGGTGGAGCTGTTGGTTTTTAAAATCGATTAGCCCCAGTGTCCGTCCATACGCACCACTGCCCGACGGCGGAAAAGCGCAATAAAACCACAAGTATCGGCCCGAGTTATCGCTTGGATCATTGATGTAATAAAAGCTCTGTTGCAACGGAGCAACACGCTCACGAAGCACATAGCTTGTGATGTTCGACTCCCGATCAACCACGGGTTCGAAAAGTGGTGATTCGCTTGGATTCACAATCGTATTCCGTGGCTTTCGGATTGGCGTGTGAGTAACACGGATTCAAATACCAATCTCATAGACATGGACTTCGCCCTTCAAAACGCGGCCTTTCCAAAGAACGTTGTCCGGTTTTGGGATCGACTGTCGCGTGCCATCTTGCAGGCGATGACGCTCCACGTACTTAACCGGGTGGTCGATTTTAAAACGCACATCACCCTCGCCACTGCCATCGGATACGACAAAAATATAGATCATGTCACCCATGCGCCGCACAGTCGTATGCGCCCAGTCATCGCTGTAAACATCAACGCTTGCCAGATCCTCGACTGACAACAGCACATCAGCATATGCCGCGACTTCACTTGCCATGGTTTTGATTTCTTGCCAACGCGATTCGAACGGATGGTTCGGGTCACGCTCTACTTGCTTGAGTGAATAAAAAATCAGGCCCGTGGCATCGTTGCATATCGCCTGCCAGGCCATGCTCCGCATCTCATCCAAAGTCGGCGGGCGGCCCTGGCGACCAAAAGTTTCCCAGTTAAATATTTGAGGCACTGCCCACACTGGTTTTACATTTCGCACAGCTTCGTTGGTCGCGATCGTATCTGCGGCCACCTTGGACAACGGCTCGGTCGGCACGGGGTAACTGTCAATTCCCATGATGTCAGCCGCATCGAAAATCATCGGCATCTCGCGCGGCTTATCATGCAAACTCCATGCGGGATGATGGGGGTCTTCTTCGTTAAGCAATCGGTAATGGGCTCGATGCTCGACGAGACATTCCGCTCCCAGTTCGTCATTCACATACCACGCGAGCAAGGCTGGATGATCGCGCAAAGCCTGCACTTTTTCTTCAATCGCGGGGATTTCATCGTGAATCGATTTAATGTTCGAGGGGCTGTACCAGATCTTGTTGTAAAAATCTTTGATGGAATAAATGACTTTCAAATTCGCAGCATGTGCCGCATCCATCTGAGCCTTAGAAATTCGATCGTACGACATAAAGCAGTTAAACGCCGTGCCGTTTAGCAAATCGGCCGGTGCCCCGCGCACGTAAAGACCAATCGGAAAAAACGGCTTGCCATCCACCACCAACCGCTTGTGTTCATCCACATGAACACGAAGCGTATCATTCCCCTCGGCGACCCGATGAATTAATCGGTTGGCATGCCAGAGCACTTGCACTTGTCCCGACTCGACGGCCAACAAATCGATATCAACTTCATATCGACCGGGCGACAGGTGTTGCAAATCTTCCTCGATCATCATGGTGTGGCTGACATGATTCGCGTTGAATTCATAATGTTTCTCGAGCGCGATCGGATCACCATCAGGATTGCCATGACTCGCAAGGCCATTCGGTTCGCCCGCAGCGTCAAGAGCACGATGGCTGCGCACGCGAACGCGGATCTGTACCTCATCGATGTCACGTTGAAAATCACTCGGCCATGCGGCAACTTCCAGTTTCAAACGCGTGTCGTCATTGGTCACACGGTTTTTATAGGAAGGTTTGAGCAATCGTACTTCCAACGACACCGGGCGCAACGCCAGCTCATCCCACCATGCGGTTCCTGTGAACGTGTCGCCGGATGGTCCATTTTTTCTGACGTAACACGTGAATGTGCCATACGCCACGTTCTCGGGCACCGGCCCGGTATAGGCCACCAACTTCCACCAGTCGCCGGTGCCTTGCTGTCCGCCGGGATGCGGGCCACCCTTGACATACAGTTCGTCGTGATCGCTGTAGCCCAGGGCAATCGTGGCGCCGGATTCTCGCACACCCTTTAAATCATCGGTCTTGATCCAACCCGATATTTCATACGCACGACCAGACTCGAGCGGTACGCGTTGCGTAACTAACTTGTACGTTTTGGGGTTGTCGTTGTGCCAACGTAACGACGACTTGCCATCATGCACCACCGAAACGTCTTGTTCAAACGGCGTTTCGCCCCCTATCGCCCAATGTGCCATGCCGTTGACCCCCTGCTCAAACGATGCGTTCTTAAGCAGATTGATCGCTTGCACATGCTCAGCCTCACCTGCCACTGCGGTCGTGATCGTGCTGACGAACGCGCACACGATCAGGAACATGAGCATGGCGGGAACGTGAATCGCAACCACACCTGACGCCCCTGAAACCACTACCCCGAAAATTTTTCTAAACACCTTACACATACGCGATATCTTTCTTTAAACACAGCGCCTTTAAGCCAGGCGCCCTTAAACCAAGAGTCATCCAAATCAGGCCAATCAATTGACAACAAATTTCGTGCGTATCGCGCCGACGAGATCAACCCCGCCAACCACATGGCCATGCATTTTAAGATGACCGCGTGTTGCGGATGTCAACGACCATCGGACGATGGCCATACAACAAAGCGCTATTGGAGTTGCTCATCAAAATAGGTATACACCTGTTGGATTTTGAAATCCGTGGTGTATGGCGACAGTGCCCGGACCTGTTGTTCGTCATCGATGTACATGCGCACGCTGCCGTCAGTGCTTAGAACATTGGCCTGTCTGGTTGAACCCGACGAGTGGGCCCAGGTATCCTCGCCGGCATAGGTCAAATCCGCGGCGTAGGCATGACGACCAAACGCTGACAATCGCGTGACATAGTCATTGCCGTATGGCATTTCTTTTACCGCATCCAGATCCGACCGCAACCAATAGCCGTATCCGCCCGGCGTGTTGCCGGTGAGACCTGCGGAGGCATCGATATCTTTCCAGAATACGTCGGGCTTGTATGTCCAATACTCTGCGCGTTGCAATGGACAATAAAAAACGGTCGGCTCACTGATATAGCGATGCGGGTAGAGCATACCCAGATTGATCGCTGACCCGCTATGAGAATGTGACTTCAAAAAATAGAAGAACCAAATGGAACTGCGCGAGTTCATCGGCATGTAATCATCGAAATCCACCGTGTACGCCATGGTCGCTTGACCGATGCTGCGGAGATTGGACTTGCACATCATGTCCTTTGCCGACTCTCGAGATTTTTTTAGTGCGGGCAAGAGGATCGAGATCACAACCGCAATGATCGAAATCACCACCAGCAGTTCGATGAGTGTAAAACCCAGCCTGCGCTGAGTGCGATCATTTTTATGAAAAACAGATTCCATCTTTAACACTCCGAACGTCGTTGCGACCTCAATAAAAACAGTTGCGTGTTAAGCCAATGCGTTGAGCGCAACTCTTGTCCATTTGCTCTGCTTCATGGATTAACTCGTTTGTGCATGGGTCACGGAATTTGCCGGATCAACGCGAGTCGACCAGGCAATTTTTAGGACGAACAAAATCTGTTCGTCAGATTCGCGCGTCGCCTCGATTACGATTGTGCTCGACGCCGAAGCATGAACACGCCTGCCAGACCAAACAATGCCAAGGAACCTGGCTCAGGAACTTCGGAAACCGTCTGCAACGAATAGCCTTGCAACCAGAGGCTGTCCGTGCCTGCGGTTTTGAGTAATGATAGGTTCAGGGTGTCGTCGCTGGCCACGAATTCGTAAGAAATCAGCACGGCTTTACCCGCGCCCGTGATGCCTGCGAGCGTGTCTGTTCCTTCGAACGTTGCGGTGATTACTTGATTGTGATTGTTGGCTTCCCAGTAACCCTGAAAGAGATACGTTGCGCCTAGGGTAAGGCCGGCCATATCCAGCGTGAGCGGACCCGGCGAACCAATGCCCGCGATGCCCGCAATCAGGTTTTGTAGATCACCCGTGTATCCGGCCAAGGTGGATCGATTGTCGCGAAAGTGTCCATCGAAGCTGGAATTGATCGTAGCATTGGTTATCAGCTCGGCACCATCACCACCCTGCGCGACCGAAGCAACCTGATGCACGATGCCGTTGATGTCGACGGTCTGCGTGTTGCCATCGCCGGTAACGATAGCCTGTGAGCCGAAGTTGCCCGCGGAGATCAGGGCCTTGCCGGTGTTGACGATTTGTGATTCGTCGTTGTTCAAATCCGCGGTCAAGATCGGGGCCGCGTGCAATGAACTGGCGATCGTACACACGGCCACCATGCTTAGCACCATCTTTGTGGTTTGACTGAGGGTTGGTAATTTCATCTCGTATCTCCTTTTATCGGGGGTTAAGTGACGTGGAATCAAAATTCAAAAATAAAAACATGAAGGGACAAGCGTTTTCGTGTGAGGCGTAAAACGTGATCGGGTTAGTTATCCTGTTCGCGGGGAATCCAGACTTGCATATTGCTTGGCACGCGATTGGCCCAGGCAAAATAAGGAATCGCACGCAAGCGAATCGGCCCGGACAAATCGGACTCATCCTTGTCATGGTGCGCCAGCGGACGATACAACACGCCGTTCCATTGTCTTCGCAAGCGTTGATAGCCGTTGAGCTGGATGGCCACGACTCCGCCGAGCAGGTCCGCCATCCATGCCGCTTCAAAACAGGGATCATCAGCCAGGACAATGTCACGCAAATCCACATTCGTTGGACAATCGCATTGCTCGAGGCAATACAAGACCGGCCCGCGCTGAATCGCCACACTGCCACGCACAGCATCAACCCGAGGATCGCCAACCATCTGCAGCGTTCGCATCTCCAGATGAAGTTGCACCACATCGCCTGATTGCCAGGACCGCGTCAGCACAACGTATCCCGATTCGTTGGTCGCATTGCATGACTTACCATTGATGCTCAACTTGAAATTTTCGCACCATGCAGGAATACGCAACGTCATCGACCACGTGCGATTGCCCGAACAATCCACCGCAATTGTGATGTCTCCATCCCACGGGTAACGCGTTTCCACATCCAGACGAACCGCACCCGACGCGGGCGTTTTCGTATCGATCGAACATGACGCGTACTGTTGAATCTGAATCCCCCGGTCGTCGGTGGTCACAAGATAATGCTCCAACGATGCCAGCAAGCGCATAATATTCGGCGGACAGCACGCGGTCTTGTGCCAGGGCTTACGGTGCCACGGCGTCGACCTGTCATCGCCCGAATCCTTGGGTTCGCCACGACTCATCAATGGGTTGACATAGAAAAACTGTTTGCCATCGATGCCGCCAGCGCTGAGAAATCCGTTGTAAAGCGTTTGCTCGATCAAGTCCGCGAATCGCGCCTCGCCTGTGGCAAGCAACATTCGCCAATTCCACATGATGCCCCCCACCGCTGCGCAACTTTCGCAATAGCAACGATCAGACGGTAACTCGTAGGCCTCGCCAAATGTTTCGCGATGGTGGCGTTGCCCCAAACCGCCCGTGATGTAAATTTTGCCCGCGACCATTTCACGCCACTGTTTTTGCAACACATCGAGCAAGGCACCATCGCCCGTCTCCAGGTACAAGTCGGCAACCCCAGCCACCAAGTACATCTGACGAACCGCATGTCCAACAAGCGATGATTGCTCTGTCACAGGCGCGTGGTTCTGAAACACCCAGGGCTCCACACCATCAAACGCAAACCGACCACGCCGATCAATAAAATCACGCGCTAGCGCAAGGCAATCATCCCGACCCGTGTAGCGATAAAATTCGACCAGCGCCATCTCGATCCCGGGATGTCCCGGCGTGACGCTTCGTCGACCTTCTCCAAAAGTCGCGACCAGGTGATTGACCAATCGATCCGCCACACCCAACAGCCTGTCATCGTCGGTCGCCGCGTGGTACGCAATCGCTGCCTGCAACAGATGGCCCGCGCAATACAGTTCATGTCCCAGCGCGATATCCATCCAGCGTCGCTCGGGCTTGACCACCTGATAAAAACTCATCAGGTAACCATCATCCATTTGCGCCGCCATGATCGTTTCGATCACGCCATGCGCCAGCCGTTCGAGCGTGACGTCGCTCTTGTGCGCCAGTTCGTAGGCCACCGCTTCGATCCACTTGTACACATCCGAATCGGTGGCCAGCCCTTTGCAATATTCGCCGTCGCCTTGTCCTGCGGCCAAACGCAAATTGCACAGATGCCCCGCCTCTTCGAACATGTCATAAGCATGTTTCAAGCTGACCTCGCGATTGACCGTGGCCCGCTGTCGCCAAAGCCCCGCGTTCAAACCAACACGCGTCGCTGATGCCGTTCGCAATCGAGCATGAGGACTATGCGATACATCAACCGGACACACAGATCCACTGATCCGTGCCGGCCCAGCCGACGCTTGAGGGGGTTGTATTCCGCTGCTCAATGGCATAATCAAAACGCTCCCAAATCATGGGCATAAACACCCATATTCTTTATTGCTATGAAAATATACGCTATAGTCCTTGAAAAAGGCAGGGGACAGGGCCGTATAAAATGGACACAATTCCGACTAAATCAGGCAAAACCCTCCAATTGCGATTGGATACGCCGATCCGCAACGGGCACGCGGGCTTGTTTATCTCGATGGGACAGGGCACCCACGTGCGACGCGTGTTGCCCACCTATGAATTGATTGTGGTCCGCACCGGCCGGCTCAGCATGTTCGAAGAGGACCGCCAATTTGACCTGCACGCGGGACAAACCCTCGTGCTTTGGCCTAACTGCAAACACGGCGGCGTCTGGCCCTATGAAGCGGACCTCTCCTTCTACTGGATCCACTTCACCCTCCCCTCCCCCCCCCCACTTTCCCCTGGCGAAATCACCACCACTAACAACAACGCCCACGCCAGCACCACCGATCCCTCCGAGAATCACTCCGACCCCGACAGCCACCATGAATCACTTGCCTTCAGCCTGAACCAAATCGCAAACCCCACCCGCGCCGACTACCAGCGCGAATTGCTTCACCGATACCTCGACGAACGAGAACGTGGCACACTACACCCCGCCCAGGCTTCGCTGATGCTCTTGCAGATTTTGCTCGAGTCCTCCCGATCCGCCGACAACACCGACGCCAGCGAACATACTTCCTCACTCGCAGGACGCGTCGATGCCTATATCGCCAGCAATTGCCACCAACCCCTGAGCACATCCAGCATCGCCGCCGCCATGGGCTATAACGAAGACTACCTCGGCCGAGTGTTTCGCACCGCCTATGGCATCACCATTACCGAAGCCGTCCATCGCAGCCAAATCACATTAGCCAAGTCATTGTTGCAAGGCAGCAAAATGAACGTGACCGAAATCGCCCGCCAATGCGGATTCAGCGACGCCCGCTATTTCCGACGCATCTTCATTCGCTACGAAGGCCTCACCCCAATCGCCTATCGCCGAATGTATTCGCGCATTCATATCAATCGGTATTAAATCACCAGGTTCCAAGCCCGACAAAAAAATCTGCGTGCTAGATTCATAGTCGCTCCCAGTGAATACCGGGAGCCTGCGTGCCACATTACCTATTTTACTTTTGTGCTTGTTTCTTGCGGAAATCTTCCAAAATTTCAACGACTGGTGTTTATCTTGGCGCTGATTTTGTTATTTTAAAAGCCTTCGCCAAACACTGAATCATTCGATGGTTTCACATTCAGCACAGGAGCCCGCCATGCTTCAACGATTCCCCACGGCCCTTGCCGCACTGCTCATCAGCGCATTACTCGCATTACTCGCATCACCAGCGTCGGCGGCCATTGTTAATTTTAAAAACGCGGCGAACGGCGACTATCGCGTGTCTTCCATTATCGGGTTACAGGTCGGCCTCTCGCTTTACAACGTCGATTTCGTGCACGGCGGAACCTATGAGGAATTCGTCGCCTCGATTACCGAACCGCTGTCGCCGATTACCTTCACCTCTCTAGGCCAAGCCCAGAGCGCCGCACTCGCCATGGCCAATGCCGTCAATGATTTATCCGTCGACACCTCCGGCTGGAATCACCTGCCCGGCGACTTCCGTGTGCCTTGGCGCACCCGAGGCACCACCATCGTCGTCGTCGACTACGCCCGCTCAGGCCGAGTGATTGCTAATCCCATACATATGTCCACCAGTATCAGTGGCAGCAGCAGCAGCATCTCCTCCCCCACCGTCGACTCCGGCTCGAGCACCAACCAGTGGGCCCTCTTCTACGTCCCCGAGCCAACCTCTGCTCTGGCCATGATCGTCGCGGCCAGCATCACAAACACGCGAGGCCGACGACGCACCGCCTAATCATCACGCTTCAATCAAATCCAGCTTTAGCAAACGAGCTCGTATCGCCCCGTTCGATCGCTTATGTGCTTTGGCCAGTTGAGCAATCGACTTGGCCTCCGCGAACCCTTGGCGCAGTTGATCGTCCTCATCCGTTTGCCACGGCCTGCCCGCATTGGCAGGCGTCTTGCCAACCTCATCAGAAGCCTGCGCCTCCGCACGTTGACGCAGAATCGCATCTTCGAGCTTCTGCACTTTGACATACCAAAACCAATAGCCCCCAATCATTAAATCAAGGCCAATCGCTGCAATTACGATTGACCCCCAATAAATCCATTTCGATCGGCCTTTTAAATACGCCGCTTCGTCGCCCGCGATTTCTAACGCTCGAAATGCAGCCATGGTTTCATCACTCAGGCCGTCAATCCTGCGCGCCTCGGCATACACCGGATACGTCTCCTTGCCCTCTTTTATGTTGTTCGCCGCTTCACTAAGCAGGTCCATCGCTTCCTGCGATTCCGATTCCGCACGCACCACTTCCCGTATCGCTCGTAGTGCCTCCATGCGTGCATTCATCTGGCCGTCGATATCACGCACAAACAACCACACCCCCAGCAACAACAACACCAGCCCGAACACAGCCAAAAACTTGTAAAGGTTATCCGTTGGCGGCGATAATTTTTCCAACATGGATCGACTCCCGGAATAGGTAGGAATAACGCTATACACAATCATACCCCGACCCCGGGTCACTGACCCGGGGCTAAATGGGGGCATGGGGTAACGCCATCAAAACGGTGGGCGGTGAATCCGCGCTGCAGGTTGTGGCGCTGCACGTATGCCACGCGATGACGCAATGTCACCGCATCAAAACACCAACGCTTGTCGTAACCCGTCGTCCAAATCGGCCGCCCACCCCCCACATGATCTCCCGCATGCCCCCCCACATTTTTCAAGCCATAACGCACTGCGTCTTTCATACATTTCACGACGCGACCCACCGCGTGCATGTCACCCCAATCCAACACCACATGCACATGCCACGATTCGATGGCCAACGCCCACACCCCAACATTCATGCGCTCGCGCAATGATTTACAAATGCACACGCCCGCCACGATTTGTTGCACGTCGTTGAACACCCACGCCGAATGTTTCATCCGCTGCCGATCACGCACTTCGAGCTGCGCGTCGGCCGGCAAGATTTTCCCATCATCCACCCACCCGCGCTTGTCGCCACGCAACCACGACCCATACGTCGTACACGTCAACATCACCCCGAGTGGCCGATTCATATTCACATCATACCCCCCCACACATACCCCCCAACCCCAACCCCCCACATTTTTAGCCCCGGGTCAATGACCCGGGGTCCCCACCCCCCACCACCCACCCCCCCCGCTACGAATAGCACGCGAGCGGAAAACCGATGGGGGAAACGAATTCAATCACAGAGGACACAGAGGCACGGAGATAAACAAAACACTGCACGCATTGCTCTGCGCCTCCGCGCCTCCGCACCCTCCGCGATGGTTGTAAACAATGAACTCCCGGAGCCTTTTTCTTTACTGGCTAGTCACAGCACAATATTCACCCACACAAACACTGCGAGAAATCCTAAGCCAACCAGCAGAAATCCCAGTCCAACCGTACCACTCCACTCGAATAATTTCGCATCGCCTTTTTCTTCCTGATACGTCTCATCCATGCGTAGCGTCGCAATGAATAACCCCATAAAACACCCCACAATGGATAAAATAAATGTCAGCACCGCTAGGCCAAGCCAAAGCGGCTGCTTCGGCTCATCAAAGAATCCCCCGGACATGGCAGTGACCATTATGATTGATGCGGTGTCTAATGTTAACGCCTGCTTGAGCAACCCCGCGAACAACTCCATTCGGCGTCGCCATTGTTCGTTCGTGAGTGGTTTCTTTAGTAAGTGGGACTCATCCATGTCTAACACAAGCCTCCCAAAATCAGAAACAATGACTCCCGACCGGCTCTGTAGAAAAGGTCGAATTTCGGTGATTGTGTAACGAATGCCTGACTACGAAATATCCATTTTAACCGAGGTTTATCAGTCGCCAGGTCTAAGACGTCGTAGATCGAATATGAAAAACGAAGGGTTTTCTACAGAGCCCTCCCGACCCCTCCTATGAAGCCGGGTTTGTCAAGTGTTTGATTTTGTATTGATTTCGCGTTGATTGTTTTGCCTTTGGATGACGATGTTTCCAGCCTCCTATCCGAGTTCACGCCCTGTTGGGCCGACCCATTC
>JAUHYI010000011.1 GCA_030426385.1 Phycisphaerae bacterium | reverse complement strand
ACCACAAACCGCACCAGCCTTGTGATTGAAATCGTATTTATGTGATGAAGCGTGGTATCCGATTGCCAGTTGGTGTTCTGAACAGCCAAAGGAATAGCGCGGTATGAAGCACAAGACTCAACCTTTCAAAGTACCCGTTCGCGACCATGTGAAACACGGTTTCACACTGATTGAGTTGCTGGTTGTCATCAGCATTATTGCCTTATTGATCGCGTTATTGTTGCCTGCATTGCAATCGGCACGCGAAGCAGCGCGCACGTCGGTATGCCTGGGAAATCTGCGCCAAATCGGCATCAGCTACCACTTGTACATGCATGATTACAACGGATGGACTTGGTCTCAGGATGCCACAGGTAGTGCGCAGCTTTTGCACAAGGACAGTGCGTATATTGGACATGGAAAATTAGTGGAAGGCCAATACCTGACGATGCCGGATGTGTTTGGTTGTCCATCAGCCAAACCCGGTATCTACCCGTTCAGTCAATACGTACCGGCAGACCCGGGCGATCCGCCATCGTACTGGGGATCGGATTATTTCCAACGTATTAACAATGCGGTTGGTACACCGTTGCGTTTAGATTATGACAATAACAAAGGCATTGAAGCGGACAATCCTCGTGAAGCACCAAATCGTCCGTACCACGTCAACATGTTCAACACGTTATACCTGGCCGGTGATGCTAAAGCGTTCCATATTCAGGATGCGCCAATTCTTCCAAGCGCGTCATGGTTCGGCAACTGGTTTCCATTTTACATTGATCGCGCGGGAGATCCCACGATATGAGACAACGAATTAACATGAACAATCTGCGTAACACACCCTCTTACCGATTCCTCGCGACCCCGTACAGTTCGAAGGCAGCGTGTTCTGTCGCGTTGATGGCCATGCTAATCATGATTGGTGTGAGTGCGACACACGCGGAATTAGCGGCGCTAAAACCACAAGGCACGCAGTTTTTAGATAACGCAGGCCAACCCGTTCGACTGTGGGGCGTGAACTTGTGTGCGTTGTATCCAACTCACGAACAATCGACGCAGATCGCCAAGGACCTAGCCGAACGCGGCGTCAATGTGGTTCGTCCCCATCACATGTTGCGCCGCAGTCGTGACTGGGTCTCAGACGAACAGATCACTAGTCTGGTCGATCACGTGACCACAACGCGAAAGTTTAATTCCAAAGCGCTCGATCGTTTCGATTTCCTGCACGCACAATTACGTGAACAGGGAATATATTCGATGTTTGCCGGCCGATGGAGTCGGTCATACCTACCGGCTGACGTAGACATCATAAAGACAGACGATGCCGATGCACAGGCGTGGTCAGCCGCAATGCAGGAGCTGAACCAGCGGCATTGGCGAAAGGCCATTGATGCCCGCAAGTTATTGCCAATGATTGATGATCGCGTGGCAGCATTGGATGTGGAATTCATAAAAAACCTATTGACGCATGTGAACCCCTACACTGGCAAGCGCTATGCAGATGATGCCCAGGTGGTCTCGGTTGAAATGATCAACGAAGCATCGAGTGAATACACGTTGATCTGCGGCAACGATTTGCCGACCTATTGGCAAGACCAGTTGGTGAAGAAGTGGGATGCATTTGCCCAGGCGCAAGGCTTAGCTACCGGCGGCGATCTGTATCGACCTCAATCGAATGAACATAAGGCGGTACGTGCGCGTTTTTTTGATCAACTCGATCGCGTCTATATGAAACGTATGACAGAGGCCGTACGCGAAGTCGGCTATGGTGGTGCAGTAACCCTGTCGAATCTGTGGCGAGGAGAGATGGCACTCAAACGCCACGATGATTTGGCGAGCTACATTGAAGATCACATGTATGCCGATCCTCGAGTCGTCGCGAACATGAAAGATCTGTTTTATACGAAAAGCCAATCCGCGCTGATAGATAAGCCGTTTATCATTGGTGAGTTTAATCAGGCAGAAGGCCATAAAAACATTGCCGAACAGTCAAACTATCGCACCATGTTGATGCTGGCCTCGGCGGCGTATGGCTCTTTACACGACTGGTCGGGTTTCGTCTGGTTTTCATGGACGCATGGCGATCGCAGTATTGATCAGGCTGGTCATGCGATCAATCCAGATCGCCAATCACATCTGGGCAACATGATGCGCGACACGATGATGCAGGATCATCTGCGCACTGCTGGCATGATATTTCGCCGAGGCCTCGTCAAGACCAGTCGCAAACCCATCACACTGTATGTCGAAGAACCATATTGGGCGGCAGACTACCACGGCGTTGTAAGGCCCAAGGTGTCGCCACAACATGGCTGGCAAAACATTCACGGCATACGCAAAGTGTTTGCCAAAGCACCCGACGACCAATCATCATTACCATGGTTTACCGAACAACCCGCTTCGCCGTTGGTTTCGGACACGGGAGAAATCGTAAAAAATTTAGCCACACGTCAATTGAAATTGATTGCCCCGCAAGCCGAAGGATTCAGTGGGTGGTTGAGTACTGACCAGGATGTCATTATCAACCACCTGTCAATCGAAGCGATGGATGGATTTGCCACAATCATGATCGTGGCAGCGGATGACAAGCCCATCGCAACCTCGCGTAAATTGATCATCAGCCGTACTGCGATCGATCCGAGCGGCGATGAGTTGACCGAATTAAAATTGACGTTGCAAGGACTGACTCCAAAAACGTCACCCGGATCATGGCAGGTCACGGTGACACGACCAGATGCGTCAGCGCAGAATGCCGAGGACACTAATCATGTTCAACCTTCAGGAAATCAACCAGGCATCGTTACGTTGCCTGGTACAGGATGGCATGAATGTGAAATTGAATGGAAATGACAATGCCATCAACACCATTGCCTGTCGACACGATCGACATCACTCAAACGATTGAGAACAGCGATCTATTCAAACACTGGGAAAACCCAAAGACCGGCGTGGTGAGCTATCTCTTGACATCTAATGTTCCGTTGGCTCAGTCCTTTTATTTTGTGAACAATAGCTGGTCGAGCAGCGGACGCTACCTATGGTTTTATGCTGCATTTCCCCCATCGAAACGCGTTTTAGGGGTGGCTGATTTGCAAACCGGTGATGTCCGTGTGCTACCCGACACACAATTCCTGGATGCATCGCCGATGATCCACCCAGACAACGATCGAGCGTATTGGTTTTCGGATTACGACCTGTGGTATCGCAGCCCTGATCTTGCTGAACCGCCCGTTCACGTCATGCACATGCCCGAATCATTGACACGGCAACGTATTCCAAAGCGCATGGCCACGCATCTGACTTTGCGCGCCGATGGCTTAGCCGTAAATTTTGATGCTGAATGCGGTGCAACATGGTTCGCTGGTGATATCGATCTGGCAACAGGCACCGTTTCGGTCTGGCAGGAATTCAACCAGTGCTACAACCATGCCCAGTTTAGTCCGGTTGATCGTGACTTGATGTTGATTAACCAGGATGGTTGGATTCATCCCGTTACTGGCAATCATGCCGACTATACCCATCGCATGTGGCTACTTGATCGGCACGGCAATCACCGTCCACTTGTCACGCATCCCACCCCGAAGCATGGCCACGAATGGTGGCATCCTGATGGACAATCCGTATGGGTCGTGCACTATGGCGTAGGCATTGAACGCATTGCAATTGATACAGGCCAAATCGAAAACGTATGTCCCGGGCAATACAGTCATGCTCATAGCGATGCCACTGGCCGATATGTCGTGACCGACCAGAACCTGCACGATCCTTACCGACGATGCCACGTTGTATTTCATGACACACATACTGGTCGCAGTGTTGACATTGTAAATGTGCCATGGTTCAACGATGCGAACCAATGGCAATACCACGTCCATCCACACCCACGGTTTTCTTTGAACGACCAGGTGATCACTTACACCACGTGGTGTGCAAACCGAGTCGATATCGCCGTCGTGTCTGTTGATCGCCTCATTGCAGCTTGCGCGAAATAGCGTTTGTCATGATCGCTTATGTCTCGCTCAGTACCACATCAAGACCAATCATACCTGCGATATAAATCGTAAATTTTTACCATGCCCACGACAGGCGCGATCGCGCTGAACCTGCCCGTGTGTGCGAGCGAGCGAGGTGAGGATGGCAGGTGATCAGGACAGTTCCAGCATGAATTACAAGGGTTGACGAAATCCGAAAAAGCACTATCGTGTAGCTACACGACAAGCGAGGACGCCAACCCATGAGCCATCAATACAACCAAACCTACACCGGAAAAAACCTGACCCGCAGTGGATTTCCCCTGGGTGGTATCGGGGCGGGCATGCTGGCCCTGGAAGGCTCAGGCAAACTGGCACAAGTTTCGATCAGGCACAATCCTCGGTTATTTTTTGAACCGTTTTTATTTTCTGCGGTGCATGTAAGCGGCGTAAAAAATGGCACACGCATTCTGGAAGGCCCCACTCCCGATTGGAAGATCAGTTCGCCTTGGGATGATTCAGATCCACACGTAAAAAATTCCGGCAGCGGCTTGCGCCACAAAACTTACGGACTACCTCATTTTCAATCAACAACTTTTACGGCAAGGTTTCCGTTTGCATCCGTCGATTTTCACCATGAGCAATTCCCTTTGCAATGCAAGCTCGATGCGTTTAGTCCATTCATCCCAACCGACGCAGACAATTCGTCATTGCCCACAGCATCCATGCAGTACACGTTTACCAATCCCACAGACCATCCCATTGAGTTGGTTTATTCATTTCACAGTGATGCGTTTGTGCGTCATTACAACGGGAAGAACGATGCCAACAATCCGCCAGTGCATGTGTTGCCCGAGGACAAGGGATTTGTCATCACTCAACCAGCAGCGGCCAATGACCACGCAGGTCATGCTGAATTTTCTGCATGGTGCGATGCACCGGAAACACAAGTGGATTGCGCCTGGTTTCGTGGGGGTTGGTTTGATGCTCACACGCAATTGATGGCCAAAATCTTGCGTGGTGACAGTAACACGGTAGCGCCGTTAACCGAAGGAGCGCCCAGTCCTGGCGCAAGTCTCTACGTGCCAATAAAACTCAAGCCTGGCGAAGAGCGCACCGTCACGGTGCTACTGACCTGGTACGTGCCCAATAGCGACGTCCATCATGGGCAAGACCAACCCGCGTGCGACAATGATACGGCTATTGACGATCCCACCAAACAATGTTGCGAGGTGCATGATGCCAGTAATGCATCGAATTGTTGCAACGATACGGCTTGTAAGCCCACAACGTATCGCCCGTGGTATGCAACACGTTTTAAAACCGGGGCCATGTTACGACAATACTGGCGTAGTCATTGTGAAACCCTAAAAAGCAAAAGCAAACTGTTCGCAGATACGTTTTTTGCCAGCACCTTACCGCCGGAAATTATCGAAGCGGTGTCAGCCAACTTGAGCATCTTGAAATCGCCGACGGTACTGCGTCAACATGACGGAAAATTGTGGGCGTGGGAAGGTTGCCACGATGACGAAGGATGCTGTGCGGGCAGTTGCACGCATGTGTGGAATTATGCCCAGGCCGTTTGCCACTTGTTTCCTGATTTGGAACGCACGTTACGCGACACTGAATTTGGCGAGTCACAATACGATTGCGGCGCCCAGATGTTTCGCGCTGCTCTGCCGATCGGCGCATCGGACTTACAACCCACACCTTCGGTCGCAACGGACGGCCAACTCGGTGGGTTGATCAAACTGTATCGCGATTGGCGCATCAGTGACGACACCGCATGGCTGCGATCCCTGTGGCCCGCGGCATCACGCTCTATTGACTATTGCATTAGCACCTGGGACCCCGACGAAACCGGATTGATTGTCGAACCGCATCACAATACTTATGACATTGAATTCTGGGGGCCTGATGGATTGTGCAGTTCATTTTACCTGGGCGCATTGTGTGCGATGTCAGTGATGGCCAAGGCGTTGAATGAACCGCACGATCGCTATGACGCGCTCTATGCCAAGGGACGCGCCGCGATGGAATCACAGTTATACGATGGCGAATATTTCAATCAACTAATTCGCTGGGAAGGCTTACGCGCTAAACCACCCCACATGTATGAAAGCAACGCATTGAAAAGCGAAGCCTATTCACCCGAGGCGATGGCCATGCTGCGCGCTGAAGGCCCGAAGTATCAGTACGGCATTGGATGTTTGTCAGATGGTGTACTAGGCGCATGGATGGCACGCGTGAGTGGCCTGGGTGACATCATTGATGCTCCAAAAATCGCTTCGCATCTCGACAGTGTCTATCGCTATAATTTTCGTGAAACGCTAATCGATCATATCAATCCACAGCGAAGCGCTTACGCCTATGGCGATGAGGCGGGATTGCTCTTGTGTTCCTGGCCCAAGGGTGGCCGACTGTCGTTGCCCTTCCCATACAGCGAGGAAGTCTGGACGGGCATTGAATATCAGGTCGCTTCTCACCTGTTGATGTTCGGCAAAACAGAACAAGCACTGACGATTGTTCGAGCAGTACGCGATCGCTACGATGGCGTAAGACGCAATCCGTTTAATGAAATCGAGTGTGGCCACTGGTACGCAAGAGCATTGTCGTCTTATGGTTTGTTACAAGGCATCACGGGCATTCGATATGACGCTGTCGATCGCACTCTGACGATTAAGCCGACCATTTCCGGCGATTTTAAATCGTTTCTGAGCACCGCTTCGGGCTTTGGATTGGTTGGCGTTGAAGGTGGCGAAGCATTTATTGAGGTTGCATTCGGCACGATTGATGTGCAGCAGATCGATTATGTGCCGTGCGACTAAATGTTTTGATGACCACATGACATGACATGACACGACACGACACGATTACATGACGAATTAAAACGGTATAGAGACGCCATAATAGGCAAGGCATAAACATACAAGATCATGCTTGTGCCGTGCTATGCGATTTCGAAAACGCCATAGGATGCATTCATGATTTCATCGTTGGAACTGGCCAAAATATGCGGCGTATCGCAAGGCACTGTCGATCGCGCATTGCACAATCGCCCGGGCATTGCCTCAAAAACTCGATTGCATATCCTGCGCATGGCCGAGAAGCACGGCTATCAGGCCAACCCATCTGCTGTTGAAATCATGCAAGGCAAAAGCGTGATCGTGGGCGGGCTGGTGCCACAATTCAACAGTGTGTTTTTTATGGATCTGTTTCAGACCATCGCGCAGAAACTGGAAACCATCGGCCTGCGCCTGCATATTGGTTCATACGCCACGAACGAATCTTTCGTTCCCATGTTGACCGATTTCGCAGCGCGGAAATCGGCTGGTGTCATCATGGTTCCACCACCTGGCGTGTGCCCTGCCATTCCTGAGCCTGTCATTCGTTCAACACCCGTGATCAGCCTGTTGTCGACCATGACTCAAGCGGGCATCCACGCGGCGCATCCCGATGAGATTATCACTGGGCGAGATGCCACTCTTGGCTTGATCCAACGAGGCCATCGCCACATTGCCATGATGGATTTTTCGAATGATTCTTATGCCATCACAGCGCGATACCAAGGCTACGCCGATGCCATGCAAAATGCTGGGTTGACGCCGATGCGTTTGCGTAAGCCCGACAACGATTCATTGCGTCAAGCGATTCACGATCGCCGAATTACCGCTCTATTCTGCCACAATGATTGGCTCGCACTGGAAGCCGTTCGCCAACTCAACAGCATCGGCTATCGCGTGCCTGACGATGTGTCGGTGTTGGGTGTCGACGATAGTCCAACGTTCACGACGTTGTGCGATCAGATCACAACCATGCGTTATCCGCGTGATGATATTGCGGCGCATACGGCAGCCATTTTACGAGGCCGGCCTATCCAACAACGCGTTAAGCCATGCGTATGGGTGTCGCGCCGAAGTGTGGCATCCATAGGTTCGCCGACTGAATAGCCGACCACACGCGCGGCCGTAGTGCGTTCCTCTTTCGCAATATGCCAAGCTTGTCCAACCCGATGCCCAACCTTATATAGGTTCGTTTTCATCAGCGTGACCTCGCTGTTCGATTTTATTCGCCTATAAGTAAAACACAATTACAACGCATCACGGCGCGACTGAACCGCTGTCAGCATTGCGTCTATGACACGCGCAGACCGGCAAAGGGCCCACAACACAAGACACAAACACGTTATTTAAAATAACTTACGTGAATTTTCGAGGAGTTTTTGTCTTGGAATTTATACATCTCGCGAAACATCCAGCCATGTAGCCGCCAATCGGCTCCTTTATTTTTTGGCACATTTGATTGGTTTTTGTTCGCAATCCAAGATAAAAATCTCAATTTATGCATAAAACTATTGCATTTATTGCGAATCAATTATAAAGTACAACACAATCATGCCAAGCACGAAAACAACACGTAGCCACCAAGCGATTCGGGTTGAAGCCGGTTCACGATCTGCTTTGGCTGAGAAACTACTTCACGGCCTACAAGCTGAAGCTTCCTCGCTTGGCATGCGGTTAAAGCCTGAGTCCGAACTGGCGGCGGCTTTAGGCGTCAAGCTCCGAACCCTGCGGTTGGCACTGCGTGAGTTGGAACGCGATGGCATCGTGATCCGCCGTCGAGGAAGTGGGACGTATCTACGACGTCTCCCCGAAGCGACGGTTGAAAGCACGCAGGCCGAAGCCATGGTTCGCCAGGCCATCGGCGGATCGTTGTTTGCAGAAAATCAAAATCCCGAAGTCGGCTCACGGGTGCTCGCTTCTCAGGATGTGAAAAATTTTGTATTTGAATTGTGGGGCAATCTTCATTGCACCACATCGTGCAATCAGGCCATACTTTCTTCAATCAGTGCCGAGTTGTCCCACCATGGGCATCGCTTGAGCGTACACTCATTGGGCAAACCCGGCGGCGAACTTGCTTTGAATCCAGGGACCGTCGGCAAAGATTGCGATGGATACATTGTCGCAGCGGGTTGGGCAGAATATTTCGAAACGTTACTGGAAAAAGAACACGCTCCGATTCTGTATTTCCATCCCGGGTCGCTGACACATGTCGAGCGAGACCCGATGGTGCTGATCGATACTGCTGAAGCGGTACGTCGAGCGATCAATGATTTTATCAAGCGAGGAATCCGAAAAGTGGGCGTGCTTGGGCTCTTGGGCTCGGGACGGGATCCGGATGCGGAACTCGATGCGTATCACTTTGCGATGTCGCGCGCTGATCTGGACTACCGCTGGGTACACCAGTGCAACGAAGAGTTGAGCGAAGTCATTGATGCAGTATTGGAAATGCTGGAGTCGCCGGATCGGCCTGACGCGTTGTACGTAACTGATAACGTCCTGTTGCCGGGCGTTGCCCAAGCATTACGAGCAGCCAAAGTTATTCCCGGAAAAGATATTGCCATCATCACGCACAACAACAAAGGCGAAGTTCTGCCGCGTGGTTATGACTGGAGTTCGCTGGAATTTAATCTTGATGTCTTTGGTCGTCTGATTGCGAGACAGATGTTGGCCATCGTAGAAGACGGCAAAAGCGTGGAAGCCAGTCTGGCTATCCATCCGGTTTGGCATCCTGGCATCACACGTTCTCTTGAATATTAAATGACCCGTTTTGGCGTCATATCAAATCACATTGAAAGGTAAAAAATGCGAGTTTTTAACAGGGCAGTTCTGTACGTACTCATCGCGGCAGTCTGCGTGATCGGTGTTTCATCTGCATCGCCAACCTTTGCAAAAACATCAACACATGCCGCCAACGCGGCCGATTATGGTGATCTGCCCAACGAAGACCTTGGCGTGGTGGTCAACCGCATGTTCGCGCAAGGCCTCTCGCATATCTATATTCCCCCGATTGCCGGATTATATATCGCGACGCCGATCACACCGCCAACAAGCATGCGCATCAAACTTTTTTCCGATGGTTTGAAAGACAAGAAATATCAGATTCTCTGCCAGACGGGAGAAAACCGACCTGCGATCGATTTGCAAGGATGCCTGTTTGGCGAAATTTCCGGTTTGAGTTTCGGTGCAAGCAACAACAGCGAACATGGCGATCCCTCGGCTTGCGTGGTGTTGATGGCCAGAATGCCTTCGGGTGCTAGCGCGGGAAATCACCAGATCAGCAATTGCATAATGGAAGGCCCGTTCGCTAAGTCGATCATCTATAACGTCGGCTCCGAAGAGTCGCTCTATGAAAACATCTACATGTCTCATCATGGCGTCAAGAAAGAACTTGATGAGCGGTCTGCGTGCATCGTGATCTCGAATCGCGATGAGTTTCCTGAAATCATCTCGCGAGCTTCGCGTGAAAACGGGAACTCAACCTCAGCGATCACGATCCGCGACGGCATATACAAACAATATCACCCCAACACGAGCATCTTCTACTTCGGCCCATGGACCGGCGATGTCGTGGTTGATCCAACGTACTGCGGCGCGGTCCTCAAGAGCGACACCGAATACCCCAAAGCAATGATCACAACCTTCGGCGTGGTTCATGGCATTAACGTGTCGGTCGGTCGATTCGAAAGCCCCAAAAACACGCACGTGCTTTACGTCAAAGGCAGTGCGGATTGTGGCACCATCAGTTTTATCCGTGGCTCATACCTGCGTGGAGCTCGCGTCACCTCTGACAATCATGCCTTTGAAATCGAAGGCGATCCTGAGCGAACTATTGGTTTGAATATTTTTCCTGCATGTTCATTCTATTACTTCCCCGACCCGAAAGATGAATTTTTCATCCGCTCATCGAGAACCATCGTGAACTCCTACATCCGCCCCGGCAAACTGCCTGCGGAAGCGAAATACCAGTCCCATCTGTGGCAGGCATGTGATATCACGGTTCCCACAATCGATAGCCTGATTGGCACACACTCGAATTCACAAATCAGAGAACGGGCCAAGTAGTTAACGATCACTCAAACGTTTGGGCCGGAACGGTTCTACCGCATCTGGCCACTAAATAGGTCTCCCCCGCGAAGTCAAGGTCAACGTTGACCCAAATAAATATGTCAAATCATTTCAGTTGAAAGAAAAGGATGGAAGTTATGGAAAGCAAAAAAATTGTATCGTGCCTCGTCGCTACGTTTGCCGCATCACTATGGGGTGCTAACGCGCAAGCGGGCTACACCGAAGCAGTCATCAATGATTCGCCCATTGCGTACTGGCGACTGGGTGAATCGGTCAACACTGATCCCGCTGTCAACGCGATGGGCAACGCAGCTCTTAATGGTGTGTACACCAACGGCGCTGCGGTGGGTTCAGGTGGAGCACTCGGTGGTTTCGGCGACAGCGACACGGCGGCAGGCTTTGATGCCAACGATGATTTTGTGGCAGTCACAGATCCCGGCACCGGCAGTGTGTTGGACTTTGGTAACGGCGATGGAATCACACTCGAAACATGGGTGTTGGCAGGCAACATCCCGTCGGGCCATGTCGTGGGCAAAGGTCGCGTCGGTGCATCTGACACCGATTTGAGTTACGCCATTCGCACGGGCTCAGGAACGACAGGCCTGAAGTTGGAATTCATGTATCGCAATGCGGCCGACAATGCGTTCCACTTGTGGCGTAGTGATACGGAATTCACCAAGTTGGCGTATCACCACCTGGCAATCAGTTTCACCTTCGGAACGGGTAGCAGTCTGGCTGCCTATATCGATGGCGCTGCGATCACAGGGTCCTGGGTACTCGGTAGCGGCAACGACGCGCCGATTCAAACCAATGCGAACTTCTGGATCGGTTCGGCCGTCGGTGGTGGCTTTGGCACAACGTGGGGCGGTCGAATCGATGAAGTGGCGATCTATGATGAAGCCTTAACTCCAACAGATATTTTGAATCACTACACGGGCGCCTCTGTGCCTGAACCAGCGGCATTGGGCCTGCTCGCCTGTGGTCTGATCGGTTGTGCCAGCCGCCGTCGTCGTGCCTGAATCGAAAAGGATTTCATGTGCTGACATGACAGGTCAATGTCCAAGACATTACCCAAAAGTGTTCAGCGCCAGTCATAAAGTTTCACGGGGTTATGTTGGACGGTTTATGATGAAAAATAAAGTTACATCAAAATCAAAGCGGCAATCAGGTTTTACATTGATTGAATTACTGGTGGTCATCTCGATCATTGCGTTACTCATATCAATTTTGTTGCCCGCTTTGAGCCGTGCAAAATCAACGGCCTTAACCACCGCATGCCGATCAAACATCCGTCAGGTCGGCATCGCGATGGAGGCCTATGCCTCGGACACTTACGGGTATCTGCCTGCTGGCATTGCCAATGAAGGCGGGGACCCCGCAGATGTAGTGACCTGGGATCGTAGCCTGCAAGAGTATGCGGGTAAAAAAGTGCCCGCGGTCCCAACGGCGGCGGACCCGATCGAACGCGGCGAAGATCTTTACCTGTGCCCTGCCGATGAAATCGAACGAAGAAGCGGCTTTGCCAGAAGCTACTCAATGCTTTACTTCCCGAATTTTTATGGGGACGCATTGGCGTATGGCAAGCCGATTTTCAGAGATGACTTCACGGACCTTAGCACGCGATTCATCATGACCGAGTGGCACAATTACTACAACATCAGACTCACGGGATCCGTCGGCTGCGTCATCAATGACTATTACTACTTTAATGGCCGACCCCTGGCACCTCTGTCCGGCGACGCGCCTTACTTATCCAAATACCACGACGGCGTGACTGGTGGAAACTTCCTGTTCATGGACGGCCATGTGAAGTTCATCCATTCAGACGAAGCGTATGCCCCCATTCACTGGTGAGGCCTTGCCACCGTACACTCCGCAACACTTAAACCAAAGCAAAACAAAAATCCAGGGCAAAGCTTCCGGGATTCTGACAGATAAAGGCAACAGCATTCTTACCCTTATCACCTTGAAACAGGTGCGGGTGGTGCATGTCAATCTACCAGCCACCCGCGTTACCCACACTCCAAACTCTAAACGAACAGGCTCACCCCATGAGTACGTTAACCACACCATCGCAACAGGCAGACGCATTCGTCAAACATGAAAAGGCTTTTCACCTTGGCATGTTGCCAACCGAGATGTCGAATCCTGCGACAGCCAATCTTTCCACCGTCTTTGATGAAAATATTGAAGACGGCGTCAAGATGTTGCTGTCCGTGGATGCGGCGCTGGTCAATGCGCTCGAACGAGTTCTTACCAGCGAGGAATATTCGAAACTGTTGGCCGACATTGTTCGGGTGGTCACATCAGGCGGCCGCGTGTATCTCACGGGCTGTGGTGCCACGGGTCGACTATCTATCTTGCTCGAAGCGTCGTGGCGCAAATACTGGCAACAGTTACGCGAACAAGGCAAGTTGTCACAAGCTGACGCAACTCGCTATGAAGCAAGCATGGTTTCCGTCATCTCAGGCGGCGACTATGCCCTCATTCGTTCGGTCGAGGGGTTTGAAGATTTCGCGACAATCGGATGGCACCAACTCAATGAGCATCCGATCTCTGACAAAGATTTGGTTATCGCGATCACCGAAGGCGGCGAAACATCATTTGTCATTGGTGCGGCATGGCGAGGCGTGGAAGCTGGAGCAAGCGTTTGCTTCGTCTTCAACAACCCCAAAGAAATTCTGTGTGAACATGTGGCCCGTTCGCGCGATCTAATTAACCACGACAGCGTGGTAAGCCTCGATCTCAGTGCAGGCCCAATGGCTGTGGCCGGTTCCACTCGAATGCAAGCGACGACCATGGAACAGATCGCGGTAGGCAGCGCAATCGAACTGGCCATAGCGGAAATCCTCAAACGTCACATGTCCACAATCGATGCCGACACTCAGGTCATGCTCGCCCGCACTCCGACAGATTATCTCAACGAGTATCGCCAATTGATTCACGATCTATCCGCAGACAAATCCTGCGCAGGCATGGCAACGGCAATCAAACTTGAATCCGATACCTATCGTCCCGGCGGCTATGTGACGTATGCCGCCGATGAATACCTGTTGGATATTCTGACCGATACCACCGAACGCGCGCCAACGTTCTGCTTGCCTCCATTCAAAAAGCAAAACCATCCCGAAGCTGAAGAATCCTGGGCATTTGCCAAGAACCCGTTGCACACGACAACAACAACATGGAAGCGCATGCTCGGCCGCGAAATCCGGGCATTGGAATGGGACGCATCGAGGTATGCAAGTTTAGACATTTCCGAAAAACTCAAAACATCTCCGCCAAAGATCAACGAAGCGGAAATCCTGAAGTTCACCATCGGCACTGAGAACGGCAATGCCCGAACGCAGGGACCAACGTCATGCCTGGTGGCTTGCCTGGCTGGAGAAGAACTCCGTGATAACGCGCCTGCCGATGCCGAATTTGTCGCGAAATATACCGCGATGTCCAAACACTACAGCCATTGTGCGCTTCTTGCGATTGGATCATCATGTGCCGACAAATACGCGGACCAAGTGATCAATATCCCATGTGGCTTACCCGAAACCCCCATGCGTCTATGGACACACATCGCGGTTAAGTTGGTGTTCAATTGCCTGTCGACGGGAACGATGGTGATGATGGGACGGGTGATGGGTAACTGGATGGTTTTTGCCGAAGCGACCAACAAGAAACTGATCGATCGCGGCACGCGCATCGTCTCGGAACTTGCTCAGATCAGCTATGAAGATGCTTGCGATGCGTTGCATGTCGCCATTTCTGAATTAGCCACGACAGGCGATACAAGTAGCCGAACCACATCGCCAGCCGCCACAGCATTGCGAAAACTGGGTGTAATCCAATGAACTCCGTAAGCGAGACATTATGCTTGGGCGAAGAATATACCCGCCAGTTAATTGAATCGGTGATTCCGTTTTGGATGTCGCATTCAATCGACACAGAGCATTGCGGTTTTTTGACTTGTCTCGATCGTACTGGCAAAGTATTTGACACAGAAAAATATACTTGGCTACAGGCACGCCAGGTGTGGATGCTGTCAGCTTTGCATCACCGTCTGGAACCAATGGAACGCAATGACGCGTGGATCACAGCCGCTAAATCGGGCGTTGATTTCTTGCTCGATCATGCGAGAAACAACAACGGCGATTGGTATTACGCACTTGATCAAACGGGCAAACCCTTGATGCAGCCGTTTAGTATTTTTTCGGATGCGTTTGTGGCGATGGCTTTGTCGGAGTATGCCCGCGCGACCAGCGATGAGCGATGCAAAGAACTCGCCGCCACGACTTACAATCGCTTTGTGCTGAAGCTAGCCAATCCCAAGGGAATCTACAGCAAAATCGTGCCGGGCTCGCGTCCACTGAAAAGTCTTTCGTTGCGAATGATTCATCTCAATCTTCTGATCGAACTTGATTGGATGCTGGAAAAGCAGACTTGCTTAGATCGATTGGAAGAATGTGTCAGCGAAGTCTTGTCGTCATTCGTGGCCGAAGATGCACAAGTCCTCTACGAGAACGCCCCACTCGATGGTCGATTCATGGATTGCGCGGAAGGACGAATGATCAATCCGGGGCACGGCCTCGAGACACTCTGGATGGTCATCGCCGCTGCCAGAATACTCGGGAATCAGCAATACATAGCCACCGCCACCGCACTGGTACTCTCCACCATCGAATACGGGTGGGATCGTGAATTCGATGGTATTTTTTACCGCCAAGACATCAAGAGTAAGCCGCTATATCAAATCGAATGGGATCAAAAAATGTGGTGGGGTCATGCCGAAGCCATGATCGCGTTGGCGATGTCGTACACACATACCCATGATCCAAGATTCTTGTCGTGGATGACTCGCCTCGACGAATACATATCGAAGCATTATCGAGATGACGAACACGGTGAATGGTTTGGCTATCTCAATCGTCAAGGCCAACGCATTCTCGACATCAAAGGCGGGCGATGGAAAGGTTGCTATCACGTCCCTCGTGCATTGCTGTTCGTTGCCGAAGAAAGCAAGGCATGGTAACCCCGAACGTTTTTACACACCATACATCGAACGCGACGCCCAATCTGGGAATTACAAGAGAAGTAGAACATGTGTAATATCAGAAAACCTGCGTTTCACACGCGGCATATTCCAATTGAACATTTGAAGCAAGACCATCCTCGCTCCATCGCGGTTATCGACAACGGCTTGTGTGGCACATTGGAAAAAGACAATCTAATCGCATTGAAAGACGCTGGAATCGAAGTCGTGGAAACACGGCTGGTCTGGTGCGAGATTGAAAAACACCAGGGCCAAATTGATTGGTCAGGCTTCGAATCCTGCGTGGATAAGATTCTCGCAGCTGGCTTGAAAGTCGGCATGTTTCCCTGGTTTCATCATCCGCCGACGTGGTATATCGAATCAGAGTTTGCCCACGCCCGATACCGTTGTCTTGAACACGATTGTGACTCCACCATCCTATCGATATGGGATCCCAAAACGATTGAGCAATACCAGCGACTCTATCGTTTGGTGCGTGATAAATTTGGTGACACGATCCAATCTGTCGTGCTCTGTTGCACAGGAGATTTCGGTGAATCAGCCGTGCCAAGCGGTATCGACTACTACACCTTTTCGCCGCCACACAACCACCACGGCCTTTGGTCGGGCGATGCACAGGCGCGACAGAGCTATCAAAATTTTCTAAAAGACCACTACCACGATGACATCGAAGCGTTGAATGCATGGTGGAATACTTGTTTCCAAAACTTCAGCGACAACTTGATGCCATCGTTGCCGTTTACGGGCAATTCACTGAACCAACGCATGGATTTTCAGAATTGGTATTGCCAATCCATGACGCAGTTTTGCGAATCGGCTTGCCGTGTGTTTCGCGAATCCTTTCCCACGACCAAAGGCGTGTTGCCGATCGGATTTCCCGACGAAGGGCCCTATACGGGCCAGATTAAATCGCAAATTGTGAAGGCGGCATCAAAGTACAACATGATCTGTCGATGGACAGGCGTCGGAATTACTCACACGTTTGAAGAAAGCAATCTGTTCTCAAAGCGTATCTCATCAGCAGCACATTTTTACGGCGCAGATTTTGGAGCTGAATCCGCACTTGTACTTGAAGAAGACAATGCCGCCAATGTGGTATACGAGAATATCGCCAATGGCTCCTGCCTGATGCATGACGATCCGGCCAACATCTATGGTGCCAGTTCTACCTACCGCAAGCTTTGGCCCCAAATGGTGGTCGACCTTCCGCAATGTGACGATGCGGTGTACTACCCGCTCCTCGAAAACCTGTGTGATGACAATCCACATGCGATGAGCCTGTTTTCCGAACGAGCAGCCGCGCTGCGATGGACATTGGATTATGCGATTGTTGATCACCTTATGATCCAGGATGGCTGCTTGAGGGATATTGCCAGACTTACATTTCTGCTAACCCATCATCTGCCCGAGACAACCGCAAAAACCTTACTCGGTTTCATTGAAGGCGGCGGAAAAATATTAATCGCACGCGCAGAAAATCTACTAGTTGGAAATAGCCAAACTGCTTTTGAAAACTATGCAGCTTCCTCGTTGCACGACGGTATCATTGATAGTGATGCGATCCAAAGGATTGATCTTTCACCGCATGGCAACTCTGAAAATCAAGCATTGAACAAAGCCTTCGTCGTGCAACACAAATGTGGCGTGTCTCGTTTCAATCCAGGCCATCGCAACTTTGAATATGTTCCGCACTGAATGGCAAAGCAAACGCTAGACCATACATGCAATGTCTTGAGATGTTCATGGAATGTCTGAACATCACTGGGCGTGACTTACTATTCTCTTTAAATTTTCTCAAACAAACCGTAGGCCCATTCGATGACTAACACTCACAGCCGACACTTTTTGGATGCTGTCGGACTGACACTCTCGCTTTGCATTCGCGCGATCGACGATGACCGTTCGGGCATCTATCAACCCGTCACATCGGAACACAATGAAGACTGGTCGGCCACCATAGAGGAATCACAGGTTCCAGGTCACGACGGCCATATAAATCTGAAGGCTACCTTTACGCGCAGTCCAGATCGTGCCAAATCCTCGTGTGTTTTTGCGTTGAAGTTTTCATCGCAAACGTGGAGTCGGGAAAATTACGTGATACTTCCGGGAAGTGTCTACGCGGGCAATCGCTTCCCTGCCAAGGCCATGTCATACCCTCCGTTGTTGACCGATCCACAAAATTGCCCGATGGATACGCCAGTGATCACTGATGTACCACGTTTGGAGTTTGATCTGAGCGATGGCATGATTCAACAGCTCGCAGGCGACATGACCACGCCGGGCCTCGGCGTGTATTTCCCAGCACAGAAAAAAGGACTCTGGATTTTTTGCCCAAGCCTTTCAGATCTTGGTCACTACATGATCGATATACGAGAGCGCCAAGCTGATTCACATGTTGATCTGATCGTCGCCACGCCGAACTACCGCGATGGCCAACAATACCGCGGTTGTGGCGGGTGGACGGCCACGAATGATGTGCCTGCACAAATTGAACCCGGCACCTCGGTTGAGATGCGACTTCAGGTGATCGTGTTTGACGCCTATGAAAAATCGACCTTGTTTGGCGTGTTCCGTGATGCGCGCGGAGCGATGCTTGATAAGCCCACGCGAAATCATGACCTGCCCTTCTCGCAAGCATGGACATTATTGGAAAACAAGCACAATGACGAAAACTGGTACGACGGTGGGGAGTTTTATGCCCAGGTTGTTCGCTCCGCCAACAACGAGTGGCCTTGGCGCAGCGGTTGGTGCGGCGGATTGATTTCATCGTGGCCGCTTCTGTTACTAGGCGACCAAACATCTAAAGTCCGCTCGACGCAAAGCCTCAACACCATCCTGACAAAAGGCATCGCACCTTCCGGTTTGTTTTACAGCGTCGGCAATAGTGACGGCACGCAATGGCAAGGCAACTGCTATCCCTACCATGGTGCTGAGCGGTTACATCTAATCCGGCGGACGGGCGATTCACTTTACTATGCGGTCAAACACGTTCAATGGCTTGCGAGCCATGGCAACGATATCCCTGCGCATTGGTCTACGGCACTACGCCGTGTGGCGGATGCATTGGTTCAATTGTGGACGAACAATAAACAATTCGGGCAATACGTGGATCAAAATACAGGCAAAATTATCATCGGTGGATCATCCGCGGGTGGTATCATCCCAGCCGCTCTGACAAAATGCGCAGAATACTTCAATGAAAACAACTATCTCGACGTCGCCATCGATGCTGCGAATTTTTATTATCGAAACGCAATTCAAGAGGGATTAACCACGGGCGGCCCTGGTGAGATTTTGCAATGCCCCGACAGCGAGTCCTGTTTTGCCATCCTTGAATCTCTGGTCACACTCGGCGAAACGACCGGCGATTCCGCATGGGTGGAAAAGATAAACGTGGCTGCGAACTTGTCTTTGACCTGGTGCATGGACTATGACTTTCAATTTCCACGCGAGTCGCTTTTCGGCCGACTTGGTATCCATTCGGCCGGGAGCGTCTGGGCCAATGTTCAGAACAAACACTCATCGCCTGGCATCTGTACGCACTCGGGTTTAAGCCTGTTGAAAGCGTTCAGAATGACCGGACACAATGCCTACATTGAAATGCTGCAAAACATCGCACACAACATCACCCAGTATATTTCCAGGCCTGACAAACCCATCAATAATTTGCCGTCAGGCTGGATGAATGAACGTGTCAATACGAGCGACTGGGAAAACGCGGTGGGCGAGATATTCTACGGATCCTGTTGGCCTGAAGTTTCATGCATGTTGACATGCGCGGAAATCCCGGGCGTGTATATCAACACCGCTGAACGGCTGATCTATGCGTTTGATCACGTCAACGCTTCGGTTGATTTTGACGGTGGGTTTTTATCGATTCACAATCCGACACGATATCCTGTAACGACGACCGTTTATTGTGACAACTGTCCACTGCCAACGCTTGCGCCTGTTCAAGATGGAGCTTTCATTAACGCC
Organism: Phycisphaerae bacterium; assembly: GCA_030426385.1. GTDB lineage: Bacteria > Planctomycetota > Phycisphaerae > Phycisphaerales > Phycisphaeraceae > JAUHYI01. Next base: position 55,419 of record JAUHYI010000011.1, on the reverse strand, counting down.
CCACCCGTTCATCTGTCTTCTGGTGAAAAAACTCGTATCCCGCTGGAAAATTAATTCGGTGCATCACACGCAATGAACATCACCAGGGCGAACGATTGCAGCAAGGTTTTAAGGCCTGGCGTTCGAATTTTTGCTGACCGGTTTGGGTCATGTACTCGGACACCGCATCGCGAAAAGACTCGAGTAAATCCGTATTTTCTGAAAGATCACGCATTTCGCTGGGGTCATCGATCACGTTGAACAACTGCTCTTTGTGTGATTGGGTGAAATAGACATATTTCAATGGGCCATGCACCGCGTACACATGGCTCAAGCCTCCCATCGCCTCGCATTGCCCGAATAGCCAGTCGCGTGTACTCAATGCATCACCACGCAGCGCGGGCATGAGCGACTTACCTTCCAATGCCCCAGCGAGTTCCTTCGGCAAATTTACTCCACCGGCATCCAGACATGTCGCAGCCACATCCTCAAGCCCAACGAGCGCATCATTCGTAACACCTGTGGCTAACCCCATATTGCGATGCGATAAAAACAAAGGGACGTGCGCGGAGGCTTCGTATGGCAATGACTTGCGGAACAAGTGATGATCACCCAACATCTCGCCATGGTCGGATGTGAACAGGATCAACGTTGGCTCATGAGCACGCTCACTGCCATACACAAAGTACCGTTCCAGTAGCGCATTAATCCGATCATCAATATGATGAATCAGTCCGAAATATCCAGCGATTGCGCGACGAATTTCTTCGGGATCAAACGGACCTTTCATGGCATCGGGCGCCAAGCCGAGTCCGTCGCCGCGAAGTTCCGACGCCCATTGCCCGATACTGGGCGACAGGTCCAAATTGCAGTAACGATCCCAATACGCTTGGGGTGGAACGAGCGGTGGGTGTGGTGCCCAATAGGATAGATGCAAAAACCACGGACATGAAGGGTCACGTCGACGCGTGAGGAAGTCGATCGCCTGATCGGTCAACCATGACGTGTGGTGATAAGATTCCGCGAGCGGGTGTGGTCTGGCGAGGCGTGAGTTGCCATTGACGCCATGGTTTTCTACTTCGCCAACCACCCCTTGTTTTTGCAACCACTCCGCGTAATCGTTGACGGGCATCAATTGAGATTCAGGTCGTGTCGCTGGCGATTCACTGCGGATCATATGATCAAAGCCATAGCGTTTGCGTTGCGGATAGAGGTGGAGCTTACCGATCAATTGTGTCTGGTATCCCGATCGGCCCAGTAGTTGCGGCACAGTAAACGGCGGGTCCCATTCCAAGCCGTCGCGGTAACCCATCAGTCCGTGCGTTGTCGGATGCAACCCGGTCAACAGCGACCGACGGGCTGGAATGCAGACCGGACACGTGCTATAAGCGCGTGTAAAATTCACACCACCGCGGGCCAGAGCATCCATGTTCGCAGTACACAAAGGCGAATCAGGCTTGTTCAGCCGCATCGCATCAAAGCGTTGCTGATCCGTGGTAATCAAAAGAATGTTCGGACGATTCGCATCAACCATCAATATTTCGATCCTATCTGACCCCACTCATTATCGCCATGAATCACCGCTTGTATACAGCAACTTCATCTGTCCGGGCAAGAAACAGATCGGTTGATGTGGATCGAAATCTCTCGCGTCAAGCGTTCGCGGATCAATCACCATGAAATCACCAGTGGCTGACAACATGAGTTTCGTATCAAGCGCGGATTGGCTCTCGTTCCAGATCATGTACCAATGACCAGCGTGGTTACTACCATCACGTTTGATCTCAACATGGCGAACACGCAGGCCCGGCGCTATCGGGTCACATACAACGTCACTAAGTCCTAATTGCCGAAGGGTTGAGGCAAGTTGTTTAGAGTCTTCGCAAACGTGACCAAGCGAGACAGACCTATCGCGCGGCGCCGGTTTCCATGTAATCATTCGGCCCGCGGCGACCAAGCGGTGAAGTCTTTCATCCAACTCAATCGACTCACCAAGATCATAAAGATCATCGAGGATAACCGCCTCATATTGGAAGCCGTTGATGCTGATCCCCTGCTCATCGACCACTGCGTTGGCGAGTAGGTCGACTGCCAGGTAATGAAAATCAATCTGTCGTTCGAAGAGCGCTTCCGCCACATCGAACGGACAACGATCGCTCAGCGCCAGCACCGCGACGCGCACAATCGGCTGTCCCGTACCATTCAACCAGCACAACCTGCGGCAAGCATCAGCATAGGGCTTGAAGTTTTCCCAGAACTTTCCGTGCGGTCCGAGTTGCGGTGGACACTCATCAATGCGAGGCCCGCGTATGGAATAAAAAAAAGCATGAGGGATCAGCAAATCGCAACCGCGTACTAAAAGCCAATGCGTGATCCAATCGAGTTGTTCAATGCTGACCTTGTGCCCGTATGCGCCCATGTACTCGTTGGCGTTACGAGATCGGTTGTGATGCGCCTTGGCTGACGCGGCAACTTTGGCTTGGGTAGACGGTCGACCGCGTGTGGCAGATGGTCCCGGTTTTATCTCATGCCAGATCACATCCTGTCCCGGCCAATGGAAGTATTGTTCAAGCCCCAGATCATCGGGATGGTGCGGGTGGCCAGTCAGGTTCACGCCATGCGCCTGGCACCAGTCATGCAGTGGTTGATAGTAAGTTTTTTCGAGTCGGGCTTTGATCGCGCGATCGTATTGCTCGGCGAATTGCTGAGCCACCGGCGTGTCCTGCCAGAGTAAGGGTAGCTCGTGAGTGATGTCTCGGCCGAACCAACGATGGACATGCTCCAATGATTCACGATTGCCGGGGCGGGCGCAATACGAATTACCGCGTCCCAGCACCATCGGCTCATCCGTGAAAATTGCACGAATGGTCGAGCCAAAATAATCACCCAGTGCATGAGCATAACCGTCGTACACGATGCGAATGAACGCAGCGACGGCATCAGGGTTGAGCAAGTCGGCGGCCGGTGGATGATGCTCGGCCGTGATCGGTGGGCCGACGATTTGATCGGGATCAAAACGACATTCGCCGCCCGGTTCGCGCGGCGCATCGTGGTCAAGGTAATGCAGACCACGTATCCATGAATCAATCGGCTGATCGATGATGGCAAACAGACGATCGCCCTGTTCAAAGGTGGTGATCAACTGATGCGTTGAATCCAAAGCAACACGCTCATCGTCCCACGGCACCTTGACCAGTCCACGACATGCATACGCCGGGTCCGCCGCAACAACCAAACCACCGGCAGCGCCACTGGGATACATGCCCTCGTCATAGAGAATGACCCACATGCCGCATGCCTCGGCATACTCCACAGCGATTCGCATGTATTCCAACAGCGACTCGCTCATGAACGACAGCGAACGGGGCAAACCCACGCGGGGATGAATCACAAACGCATAGACCCCGTGATCGTGGAAGTCGTCGATCTGTCGGCGGATCTCGTCCGCATCCAGATCATCATTCCAAAACCAGAACGGCGTGAGACTGTAATCACGCGGCGGATCAGTGAACCCAATGGGCAAAGACGTCATGGTGTTCAAATCAAAAGACAAGGTATCGCAACTTAACTCACCACCGCAACGGGAATCGAATCGGTTGATTGAGCTGATGAAATCGACAATCGGTCAAGATTCGCGCGGGCGTGGCGTGCAAAATGGCCACGCAGATCGCGGGCATAAGCCTCGAGCGTGCGTCGACCGACGTCGTTGTGATCACCACAACGGTAGATCGCCCGAGCAAGGTAAAGTTCACGCAGCGATCGGTTGCGCACTTGGGTTTCATTAGGATCATCGGTCAGTGCCGCCACAGCATGGGCATGTGTCGTGTGCGCGTGCCCACTAGCCCCGGGCAGCGACAAAAACTGATCAAGCGCAGCCGCCGCATCGTGATGCCCATGTCGCGACATCAAACTTTCGAAAGCGATCGCCAACGCGCGGCAGTGTGAGAATTCCGGTAGTTCGCCGCGCTGTTCAGCCCGCTCACGTAACTGATCCGTTAAGTCAAGCAACACCGGCCATGCGTCATGCCCACCAACACGACCCAATGCAATCACCATGACGTCAATTTCCGAAAGTGATTCGCCGAATTGCCCCATGCCTGTATAGTTCCAGCCTTGATCCCATGCCTGTTCTGACAGATGATCGCGCAACGCCGATTCACCGTAGGCGTCATCCATGTATGCCAGAATTAACGCACACCGGTTGCATACATCGCGGTCGGTTTGTTCATCAAACGCCGCTCGTAACATCGGCCGAGAGCGTTGCGGGTCCGAAAGCATCAATGCGAGTCCTGCCGGTTCGTCGAGTCCTTCGCGCACCGCGTGTTCCAGAGTCGCCTGATCAACAGGAAATGAATCCTTATCCGTCAGCACACGTTTCGGCAATGATCCGATTTCGACAAGATGTTTTTGCAACTCACGAACATCGATCTGTGTTACATCAACGCCATCCCGACAAGCCATCGCCGCAGCATAACCCGCCGCATAACCTTGATTCTGCACGTCAGCCTGCATGCGAATTACTGGCAACGCATCGCGATGCGCACTCACTGCCAACCCGGTGACCAACACGCCACGCAGCCCCTTCGGCACGAGACAACGAAACGGAACATCAGCCCATAGCGGCGACTTGTCCGGGGCCTTGAGCATGAACACCGGGTGAATGGTATAGCCATGCGAATCGAAATTACTCCGAGCGACACAGATCGTATCGGGGAAACGTCGATCAAAAAGAAGATCAACCGGATCAAGTGTGTATTGGCCGACAATCTGCCTACGTTCGCGAGAGTCCACGAGTTGGCCGATGTCGAAATGACCGGCAAACTTGCGCCGTGAACTGGCAAAGAATGTGGTGGCGTCGGCGACATCGGTATCGTCGCAGAAGTTGTGATCCGAATTGTTGTATTCACACGAGGGCGCCAAACCGGCCAGTCCCGTGCCTTGCACGGCAGCGTGTTCAGCGCCGATGGTTACTGTGCTGGCTCCCGCTGCGGCAGGCAGGTCTGCGCAACCGGTGCTGTCCACGACGGCGTTGGCCTCGATCAACCCATAACCTTGCGGACCGGCGACTACCACCCCGCGCACGCGGTCACCTTCGACCCACACGCCGACGCCTTGGGCGCTGAGCCAAACCGCCACGCCCAGTTCGTGACAACGTTGGTGATACCATGCTTGCTTAGCCGAGACCGACCAACGCGCTTTGGCATTTTTATAGTACTCGCGGAATTCCATCCGGCGTACACCTTCATCAATCGTTTCGGTGAATCCCACACGGTTGCCGAACCAATACTGCGTAATCTGCCCGAGAGTTCCGACACCGCCGAGCGCGGGGCCGTTCTCGATCAACCCGACCGACGCACCCGCTTGTGCCGCGGCGATGGCTGCCGGAGCACCGGCTGTGCCACCGCCCAGAACGATCACGTCATACTTGGCCAATCGTGGAATCTCATGATCGTCGAGCCACAGGTGTTCATCGGTAACCGCTGACGATCGAAGCGCGTAGGCCAGCGTCCGAATCTCGCCCTGTTCGATGGGCCGCTGATCGGCACAGCGAACGCGCAAGCCAGCAACTTGCGCAGGCGGCAGTTGTTCTTTTAATGCGCACGCCATACCTAAACGATGGCCGACATCGAGCGAGACAACCGGGCGACGCATCGCATGGGTGATCGACGGCGGGGTTGCGCCATAGGGGCTGAGTGTGAACAATCCCGGCTCCAATTCAAAACGGTCAATCGGCGTGTTGGCGCTTTCTGTGTCATGGCCGTCCATCGAATCCGCGAACTCGATCTGTTCCTGATGCAGATATTGCTGAGGCACCCAGCATCGGCGAGTTACTTCGGCCTGGGCACGGACAAAAGCATCAGGCGAACCGTCGCCGAAATCAACCGCCAACCGATATCGCCGGGCAGACAGTTCATATTGCGTATCGCCGATCGAACCGCGATAGCCCGGCAGGTGTTCCACATTGATTCCGTCCGCATCGGTACCGTGATCGTGGCAGAGTGTGACATGGGTCACCTCATGCACGCCGCTAGGCCGAAAAACATCATGACCAGCAATGCGACTCAACGAGCCGTCCACCGATGCGTCGATCAATCCGCCAGCCAACACGACCTGGCGCCCCGCACGATTGGCAATCACCACCCCGCAAGAATGGCCGGCAGCATTACAGACCACGCCGGCCGGTGATGTGGTCAACAGCAATTGCACGCCCGCATTCAACAGCGCCTCTTCCAACAAAAGTTTCACGCGCATCGGTGTTGGTGGTTCGGATGATGCGAAAAGTTTGACGGCTAACGGCACATCATGATCAGCATCCGCACGATCCCAAAAGCGAAACGTGCCTGCGATATCTTCGCCGACATAACTGCGTGGAGCCGCGAGCATGACCGACCGACCAGACCGAGCCAGCGCCAGCGCCGCCGTCACGCCCGCCGAACACCCGCCGGCTATAAACCAGTCGACTCGATTGATCACAGGAGCTTGCATGCCTTGGTTCATATCGTTTCAATCCTCACACGTTTCGAAAACTTTGACTTACTGGTGAACACCTGACGCAAACCGCATTCGATCATGCACGCCAACATTACGATTGCGATTGCATGTATCGGCGGCGTGTTACTACTTGGATTCTTGCTTCAAATCAACGCGTTGCCACGCCCGAACATAGTCGACCACAAAATCACTGGGCAGTGCCTGATCGTCGATCGGATCGTTGTCCCATCCCCCGGACACGGCCGTGAAAATAATGTACGACTGCACGCTGGACGTTCGATCGGTATCCCATCGAGCCACTTCTTCGCCATTGGTGTACACGACGCTTTGTCCGGGAAGCCACAACAAACCGACCGTGACATACCCGTCAGCATCGGGCTGGAAATAAATCGGCGTGCCGGTGGCCTTGTGGTTTTTGCCATAGCCATCCCAGTGGTACGCAACAGTAAAACGGTTGGGACCCCAGCGAGTCAGATGTTCCATGATGTCGAATTCCATCGCACCATTGCCGGTGTCGGCCCGCTTCCATTGTGGACCTGCTTCTTCACCGCGATCGGGCATCAACCAGAATGCTGGCCACAGTCCCGGCGCATCGGGCAGTTTCATCCGTGCTTCGAAATAGCCATACAGCTGCACCCAATTGCCATAAGTGCCCAGGTAACCGGTCGCATAATTCGTGACCTTGCCTTCAGGATCGTCGTTGTGATGTCCGGTCTTTTTCTCGAAGCGAAGTTTGACCACACCATCTTCGATGATCACATTGTTCTTCGAAAAATGCGAACGCTTATCCCAAAAGTTGGAGGTATAGATATTCCACACCGACGAATCGAGTGATGAATCGAATTCCTCATCGAAAGTCATTTCCCAGTCACCCTCCACCGGCGGTCGCTTTCCCAACCAATCGGGTAGCGGCTTTGCCTTGGGCATGGCCGCGACAACCGAATCGATGCGCAAGGAGACGGCTCCATCATCAGCATGAGGCGCGACGAACACACCAGTGACCGCATTGCTAGCCAACACGGTGCCATCGGTTCCTCGATATGGTTTGGATTCGAATGACTGCGGACCTTGCCAGACTTTTCCCCCGCGAAACGGCACGACGATCGTGGCGGACTGACCGGGCGACAACGGCCCGTCCGCAACGATCACATCCGATGGGCCTTTGCTGCTATCCAGCCATGTGCTCGGCGTCATCTCACTGTCACTTGTGTTGGTCACCGTCACCGCGACTTCAAGATATTCATTCAGGTTCCAACGCCCCACCTTCGGTCGAATCGCCGCGGCACGTTTGTCGCCACTGGCCTTGAATGTCACATGAACATGGTCATCGATCGCCTTGGCCGTGCCATTGGCTGCACTGAGTAAAAACGTGTCATCGATGGACATACTCTCATCCAACATCACGCCATGCTTGGGCTTGATCTGAACGTTCTTGGGTTTGATTTGGGGTGTTTCACCTTTTGCCCCGCCGGCCACAATCGATTCGATGCGATATTGATATTTTTCTTCAGGATGCTCGATGAACAAAGCGACTTTCTCAACCGCCGATGGGTCGAGCTTGAACCCCGGACGATAGCCGTAGTGGTAACCAAAAATGACCTTCAACGGTTGGGTCTTGCCTGGTAACACACGAATAATTTCCGTGTTCCATGGCTTGGTCTGCCAGTGACCTTTGTTATCAACTCGCATCGAAATGCGCAGTGGATTTTCCGTATCAAGATTTGTGATCATCGCGACGATGTGGCCGTACTCAGACAAATCCCACACCCCCTCTTGCGGGGTGATGTACAACGTCGGCGTGGCTTTCTTACCCGGTTCAATCGTCACGACCAACCCGCCATCTTCCACCGCATGCGACTGACGTTCCACGTTGGACTTGATCGTCAATGTCGTCGGATCGAGACTCGAACCCAAGAGCACGCGATGATCTTCGGCTTTCTCCGCGAAAGAAAAATTGGCGACGATGCAAATCGTCATCAACGCCAAAGCGAGTTTATAAAAACACAAAGAATGAGTCCGGAGGAACTCCATAGGTATTCTCCAAAATGGGTGTATGTAAACGTTGGATCGTTGTAGGCATCTGTCGAGAATGCTGTGGCCGACCAGGGAATCAATAGGCGAACAGGGTCAGCCCTGATTGCAACGCATCGGTGAGCAAGTCACTTGACAAGCTTGCGTGTCCATCCGCAAACACAATGTTTGTGGTGGTGTTTGGGTGCCGGAGGTATGGCGGATTCAGCGATTGCGCTGCGGTGTGATCGAACGTGCCGATAAACGACATATAGCTGTCCCCCAACACAACGACTTTGGTTGGCGGTTGCTCGAAATCGTCGGTGTAGTCATACATCCGCGAAGACGGCGGCCAGGTCGCAACCACCGGACGCGAGAAGCCGTTGTTCGGCGCTGCGTTGTAGCCGATGCCCATGGCCCGATGCCATATGGTCGAAGGTATGTTGGGATTTTCGCGCACGAGTGACGGGCAGTACGACACCTCAGCCGAAGACGATTGTTGGGCAGGCGACGCGGCGGTGGCACCGAGATGCACATTGCCGAAGTATTCGCCAGCCAGCAACACGGACCACCAAGGCACCGAGTAACTGTTTCCTGTTGTGCCCAACGAGCCCCCGCCCCAGACAATCGGCGCAGGGAATGACATCGAAGCGGCGGGTGCCATGCGTTCGTGATCACCCGCATACATCTCAATGCCAAGAGCCAACTGACGCATGTTGCTCCTGCATGCCAAAGACTGTGCCGCTCTGCGGGCCGAAGCCAGCGCTGGCAGAAGTAACGAGATCAACACCGAGATGATCGAGATCACCACCAGTAACTCGATGAGCGTAAAGCCGGTGCGTTTTTTCGTTGAGTTCAACATGTATCGGGTGTGCGTATACATCAATAACAACTCACATGGAAAAGAACTACATTTCGAACCATGGCTTGCGATCAACGGCCGACCATCTAATGCCGCCTGGGTCTATCATTTACCTCTATCGCTTGCTTACACCAACGGCGTACATCTATTTGCACAACTCCCGTGGCACCGACTGCTCTAACATTTATCGCTTGCGTCGAACAACCAGCGTCGCACCGGCCAAGGCCAGCAATAAAGACGCAGGCTCGGGCACACTCACGTAAACATCGACAACGTCCGCTTGTGTCGTGCCGACCAACAGGTTGTCCCATTGAAGCAGCGCCGCAGAGCTGAGCGCGGTCAGGCCGAATGTATCGATGCCATCGATGAAAGAACTGGCCGTGCTTGTCTGGGCCGAACGAGTCGGTGTGCCAAGCGTGGCCGAACTGGGATTGATCCAGAGGTCCATCTGGTCGTATGCGTTAGCCGGTGAACCGCCGACGGTGCCATCTTTAGAAAGTCGGCCGACAAGAAAGTAGGTCAGTCCATCGGTGAACGCTTCGGGGCCTGCGGCGTTGGGTGTACTGTCGCGACGAATCTCAGCGAACAATCCGTCCGACCCGGTGTTGGTATCGCCGACGGCACCGGTGAGTCCGGTGGTGAGGCTCGGATCGTCACTGACGAAAAACCAGTACCGCGGATTGTTGCCGCTGGTCGTGGCGTTAAGGGTAAAGCTGAACCAGACTTCGCCGGACTGCGCCGCGAAAGTATGGGAGGCCAATGGCGTTAATCCAGCCGACAAGGCATTACTGGACACATGCTGTGCCCCGCCGGTGATCGCGATATCGCCGTTACTGTAACTGAGCCCACCACTCACCACATCAACGTCAGTGCTCGCGGTCCAACCCGGAGCGTTGTTGAGATCCCCCAAGCCGTAGCCCTCAAAACTATCCTCTATCAACGGTGCCGCGGTCGCGATGTGGGACGACACTAAAACTCCAAAAAACAATGAAACGATGAGGCTCTTCATTTTTCCTCCAGTCAATTCGGTTACTGCGATAAAAGAAAACACAACATTTTTAGATCACACACATGGGTAGAAAGCACGTCAGTGTTAATAAGCATACGCCGCAACAGGGCCAAACGATTGACATAAATGAAACATCACTTACCTTATTTGAAAATGAATACACAAAAACCTCGTAATCGGGACAGACGGATCAATCCGAAGGTGCTGATCTCCATCGGCCTGGGCTATGGATATGGACGGGGTATCATCGCTGGCATCGTGAGCTATGCCCGGACGCACGGGCCTTGGGAATTCGTCGGCCAGCTCGGACCCGTCGTTCAGGTGACTGCGATTGAGCAGGCCCCGCGATACGACGGCATCATCTTTGACCCCATCGCCCAAGGCGCCGTCGAGGCCATCAAACGCCGCGGCGCACCTGCGGTGAGCGTAGGTGGCGCAGCCGTGGCCAAGGATATCCCCCACGTCACCAGTAACAGCAAAGCCGTCGCTCGCATGGCGTTTGATTATTTCCGCGGGCTCGGCTTTAGTCGGTTCGCAACCTACGGGGGCAACCCGGCCTTCAGAGCGTTTCGCATCCAGGCGTTCGCCGACCTCGCCAAGGACGCCGGGTTCTCATGCTTTGACCTGGGGCCGAGCAGTCCACAGCAATGGCTCGTCGCCGACAAAAAAAATCAGTGGACGCGCGAGATACATCGACTCAAAACACAACTGCCCCAACTCCAGGGACGTACCGCATTGTTTGCATGGTCATCCGAAGAAGCCAGGCCCATCGTCGCAGCCTGTGATGAACTGGGCATTGATGTGCCGGACCACCTTGCCGTGCTGGGTGTCGATGACGATGAGGCCATTTGCGAACTGGCAAGCCCACCCATTTCCGCGATCGACCATGGCTGCGAAACGATCGGCTGGCAAGCCGCCAAAGCCCTCGACGCCATGATGCGAGGCCAGCCATTGCCAAGTCTGGCGATTCATGTCGATCCAGTCCGGGTGGTCGATCGGCAATCGACTCAAACACTCGCGGTGTATGATCCCATCCTCATCACCGCTGTAAAATTTATTCAAGACAACTTCGCCGAAGGCATTACCGTCCGCGATGTGCTCAGCGAAGTCGGCGTCTCAAGGCCGACACTGGAAAATCATTTCCGTCACACGTTTGGCAGAACAGCCCATCAACACATTACGCTCAAACGAATCGAGCGCGCCAAGGAATTACTCCTGTTAACCATGCTGGATCTGGGCTCCATCTCCGTGCGTTGCGGTTTTAGTTATCCCTCGAAATTCAGCGCCGCGTTCCGACGCGAGACGGGTGTATCACCAACCGAATTCCGCCGGTGGGGTCGCGCCAGCGGGTCCACCAAATCCACGCGCGATCAAACACTCGATGACTAACGACTACGAACATTCGACAATCGTGTTGATGTTCGACGATGGTGAATCTTTGAGCCTCGTGTGGGCCAACATGCGATCAAACAAACGATCAATCTCAGCCAATTGTTCGGCGTCAGGCGTTGCTCCCACCGGCCCACGAACGATGGTATTGTTGAACACCCCTTGGCGCACAAGCAGATGCTTTTCCACGGCCAGGTACATGTCCAGACTGGTCAATGGTGCGATAGCCGACGTCAACAAACAGGAGAGTGATTCGACGCGCCATTTGTCGCCGCTTTCCAGCGCCTGCCAAAGAGCCATAACTACTACGATAAAATCAGCGCCGGGCATCGTACCAGCGACACCCCGACGATAGCTATCGGCCAATAGCAAACCACCTGTGCCTTCGAAAATATTCGCCTGTCCATTCGTCGCATCGCGTAGTTGCGACAGGCGCGGGCCGATCGGCTGAGCTTCAGGCTTGAACATCACGCGGTCGCCATAGGCTTGCCATAGTTGTGCCTGCACCGCAATCGATATCGGCCTGCCCAGATATCCACTGGCATCCTGCACCACAACCGGAATTGTGACCGACTCCACAATTTGCCTGTAGTAATCATAAATCTGCTCATCATTCAATGCTGTGCCCATTGGCGGAATCGCCATCAATGCATCGGCTCCAACCGATACCGCGTGTTGTGCAAACTCACAGGCTTGATGAGTACTTTCCGAACCCACACTGATCACCGACACGCCGCGTCCCTGCGCACGGGCACAAACCCGCTGGGCCACAGCCATGCGTTCTGTATCCGACAGCCGTAATACTTCCGAAACCATCGCAAAAACCACACCATTCACACCCTGATCAAACAGCCAGTCAATCTCGCGTTCCAGCGTTGACACGTCCAACGTGCCATCCTCATGAAACGGCGTACAGAACACGGGAAGAACTCCAGCGATATTAGTTTTAACACTCATGGACATACCTGCTTATTTATACAAAGCGACCTTGTTTGATTGACATTGTCTGGCTTGGCATTGATGGGCTTATGGAACCACTTGTGATTGACCTACACCTTGGCGATCAAACCACCATCAACAACCAGCGATGACCCAGTGATAAACGAGGCATCATCACCAGCCAAAAACGCGACGCAGTTGGCCACTTCTTCCGGCTCGCCCATGCGTCCTATCGCATGCATGGCATCAGCCGCATCGCGTGCTGCCTGCGGATCGTACTGAATCTCAAAATATTTGTCACCCAAAGGTGTGTTGATATAGCCCGGACATACGCAATTAGCACGAATATTCTGCATACCATAATCCGTGGCAATACTTTTGATCAATTGCAAAATACCACCTTTGGAAGCACAATACGCCGCCAACACAGGTTCAGCCACGAGGCTTAACACCGAACCGGTGGCAATAATATTGCCACCGCCCGTCTGGATCATCTGACGCACCGCAGCGCGGCAACACAAAAACGTTCCTTTGAGATTCGTATCAATCACTGCATCCCATTCGTCATCACTGGTATCCAATAGTTTTTTCTCTATCTGTCGTCCTGCGTTCGCGCACAGAATGTCGAGCCGTCCGAATGTTGCCACGGTTGCGCCCACCATTGCCTCCACCTCTTGTGTGTTGGCAATATCACAATGAATGTAGGACGCCTGACCGCCTTGGCTTTTGATCGTCTCCACCACCTGTTGGCCCGCTTCATCTTGAATATCAGCCACCATCACACTGGCACCACGCTGGGCCAGTTTCAATGCAATGGCCTCACCAATACCCGATGCGGCGCCGGTTACAATCGCTACTTTATCGTTCAGTGTTTTCATGAGTTTCCTTTTTCTTGTGTTTTTCGTGTTTACTTGTGGGAATATGTAGCTCTACGATTTCGCAGGATGCGAATTGGATGTCATAACGACCATGACCAACATCAACAGGTGTTCTTGATCGCCCTAAAAAATCAGTGAGATAGGCCGTCTCCGAATATCCAACCACTCGAATGCTCGTATGAACAGGACGACTGCGAGTGTTCGCCAAACGGTAGCGAATGCCATCAGCCACACGAGCGCAACTGATCAGCTCAATGGCTGGATGATCAATATCGACCCATGGCCGATTGAAAACCATGACATCGGTTACCGAGGTTTGACTGTGTGATGAGGGCACGATGCGCTCGACATACACAGGCTGCACCGCAGCACGAGCCTGGATAACGGGCTGATCATCTGCAACACCCACCATGTATTCAAAACAACGCGTCGGTTCGTTTTCATAAATCATCAACTGACAAATCTGGGAACCATCCCGCTTGTAGATCGCGTTGCCGAAATTAATGAATGTCGTATCGATGCGTTCCCCACGTGCTAACAACAAATTGGGGCTGAATAGCCGGTGATGATTCGTGGGTTCGAGCACATTAAAATGACCCCGTTCCCAAATCGCATCGTCGTCAGGCACATCGAAACATACGCCGAGATGATTTTCCCATTGATCGCCTTGCAAAGACAGAACCGTCATCACCGGCAAATCCCGATTGTTTTCATCAGCCTGGGCCACCGTGGTTTCAAAACGTAACAACGGCTCATCGACATTCATCGTCACCCGCGATAACAACCGGGCCATCACCAGATTCGCCTGCCGTAATTCAATATCAAATTCCAGGACAGCCTGCATGGGACCATGGGCAACAATCCGCGCGTTATGGCAAACTTGCTCACAACCTGCCTCATCCTTTCCCGCGACAACAAATCGATGCCCGCCGGAACGCACAATCGCCGAACCGTCATTACATCGCATGAACTGCAACAATTGGCCGGTTAACGGATCAAACGTCGCACTCACCAAACTATTCTGCAACGTCCACGAATCGGAATCGACAGCCACACTTGGCTCAACACCCGGCCTGTTTACATCATCATCAACGACACCTGCCACATCACCGTCAGCCAGTGTTGTCACCGACCATGCTGGCAAATTCAGCCGAACCTGTTGATCGGTATCGGGCAAGCGAACCACCACCACGCGCGCGGCGCTGGGATTGTAAATCGCCCAGCACGCCGAGCCAGTCTGTGCCGATACCCGATCGCGCAAACGATTCTTGATCAACTGACGGGCGACTTGTTCGCTTTGCGCGAGTCGCGCTGCCGTCGTCTCCCGTATGGTTTGGTCATGCCATGTGCCCTGATATTCAGCCACCGTCGGCATCGCATGACCAGCATGACGTGAATCCGGATCGTTCACGCCTCCCATGAATCCGCCTGCGGGATAATTGGGCACGATGTACGTATCGTGGCCCTGATGATTGAGTAAATCCTCCCAATACTCGGACCGATCCATCATGCCATCACCCAACATCGCATCAATCATGTCTGCGGCCATAAACAGATGTGACGCAGACATACTTCGCAACCCATGCTCAATGAAATTGCCCGACATGGCGCTGCTGGGATAGCGAGGGTCCATCATCACCAGACGATCAGTTTGGAAATCATCCATGGTGAATTGTCGGATTGCTGGTGTGTTCGCTAGTGTGTTCGAGGGTGTATCCACTGGCATGTCATCAAAACATTGGTTCCAACAAGCGAATCGTCCCAACGCTGGCATATGTTGGCAGACACGTGCCAGCTCCTCGCGCATGGGGCGATAGAACGTCACGTCTCCCATGCAACTGAACACCGATGGTCGAATGCCTTCCTGCCTCGCTGCATAAATTTTCAAATGCAAGTTGTCGTAGGTCAATTCATTGCGACGTTCGCTTTTGTCGCCGTGCGATGGGATGGTTAAAACGGATCGCCCATCGGGTGATGCCCAATCAATAAAGGGTTCATTGATCGTCGGCGTATCCGCGAAATGCTGCACGCGCATCACCGCACCACGATAACCGTACTGTGCCAAAATCGCTGGCGTCTGGCTACTGAATGCAAATTCCTGCGATGCCAGAATCTTCGGCTGTCGGCCAAACAAACGCTCATAAATTTCCAGCCCCATGTCATACTGACGCAACTGACTGTCGAGCGAATGCAATGGTGGATAGGGTTGATTCAGTGTCCCATTCACCAATTCGATGCGTCCATCGTCGGCGGCCTGTCGCAATTCTTCGATTAATCGCGGAAACCGTTCGGCCATGTATCGCCATGATGTCGCCGCAAAATCCAGATTGACACGATAATCCGTGTCCTGTGTCAGACGTAGATAACGACGTAACGTGTCTGCCGTGTGCTGTGGCCAATCAAATTCAAAATAACCGATGCCGTCGAGCAACCCGCCGCCGTGCAATGTGTCCACGAACGTCGCGGGGTGAGGTTCGAGCGTTTGATAGCATGTACCCAGTTGTGCACATGCCTCAGCTAGTTGCTTACGAGCACGGGACGTATCACCCTGCCGTAATGTTCGCGCAGCTTGGATAGTGATCGCAGCAGCCCTGGCCGCTTGATTCATTGCATCAGCCTGTCGCCCAAGACAACGTGCGTATTCCAACACGGTTTGATAGGCAAATCCAAACGCATGAAAATCCCGACGCAATCCCGCATGTTCATGCGACAGCCCGTCATCACCGCGCATCACGCCACCATGAATCAATCGCCCCATCGCATCACCCAACAATGTCGCCAAATCAAGCAGCAGCGCTTCGCGTTTCGGGAAATGCCAGTAATGATCCATCACCGCGAACGGATCGCCCGTAAATATGCCCGCGTGGGGTAACACGACCAGGTCCGGGTTGTCGCCGATGTATGACAACGCACATTCAGATGGAACGTCGATGCGATAAAACCGTTCCCGCGCTTTGTAGTAATAATCGCGACTGGCATACTCACCTAAATTCCAGCGCTCACACAACGACGTGATCGACGCAGGCGGGCGGCCCAGATCATGCAACACGGCAATGGATTCGAATACCTCAGGTTCCGGACGATTGAAAATCACATGCCCACCCGCAGCAATCACTGTCTGTGCCGCGTCGATATCCGACGCTTGCGTAGGGTTCGTGTATAGCAACAGGGTGTGACTTGGATCGTCGATCGGTTCGTTCGGGCCGCGCGTGACCGGGGGCTTGTCACAAAACGCAAGCATCCATGGATCCCACAGCAGCGCGTAGACTTGTTGACTGACACGACCGAGCGGAAAATATCGACCTTGCCCCACATCGAATCCCGGGGCCGATGTCTGCACAGTCAACGCAATTTTTGAAATGGTGCTGTACATGCTATCGGTTCAACTGCGTGTCAACGTCTTGCGTATCCTGGGCCTGAAGAATGTGAGACACTGCGTAGGGATAGGTCTGCCGATCAAAATGTTCGGGCCCCGATGGCTTGGGCCACCCCGACTGCGTGGTGCGACGAGGCCGATCCAACTGGTAATGATCATAAATTTTTCGCGCATACTGACGGTGTGGCTGGACGGCCTCCTCGGTGTAACGATATTTTTCCAGTCGTGCCGGATCCAATCGCAACCCATGCCCCGGGGCATCGGTCAGTTGCACATGTCCGCCCGTCCAATCGAATTGCCCACCCTCAATCACATCGTCGGATACCTGGATGGTTTCGTTGTCAATCGGATGACTCGTCCGCGGCGTGGCACCCAGGTATAAACCCGCCGACGCCTGATCCACCATGAGCGCGGTTGTCATCGCACACCGAAAATACAATTGCAGGCACATTTCAAAATTACTGTGACAAGTTACGTTCATCCCCATGAACTTGGCCAATTCATAAATGCGCCAGAATCCCCACACGCCCAGCCAGATATCCGATGACGACACATCTGCAGCATCGTATCGTTGCATCATGTGCCAGTTCGGTTCCCATTGATTGCTTTGCACGCTGGCTCCGCGCGGATGAATAATCGGCGGCGTCCACCAGTGACAGCTCAATGGAATAATCTGTTCATGCCGCAATTGCGTCATCAATCGAAAATAGTATTCGGACTGGTAGCTGCCCCGCGATGCATCCGGGATCGTTTCACCATCGGGAAAAAATCGCTGAGGCAACAGCGCGTTGATCGGTTGCTCTGCCAATTCAATATTGCAATCCTGAACCGCGTGCAGCACCCGACGCGCTTCCTGAAAATTCCACGAACCGTGCGCATCGAAACGCAAGCGTACATCGGGACCGATCGCCTGACGCACATTGTGAATCAGTTCGATATGGTCTTCAGGTTGATACGCACACAGGGACATCTTGATCGCAGGCCACCCTTGATCTGCGCGCATCTTCGCATGTTCAGGCCAACTCTCAAACGTCACCGCATCATTACCGTTCGCATCGGGGAAACGTTGCCATGTATACGCTGCCATCGGCACACGGTCCGGCGGATCAAATCCTCGTTCAAACAACTCCGCCCATAGCTTGTGCAACGGCTTGCCCAGCACCTGCCCCACCAGATCCCACCATGCCATGAACAGTGGCTCTTCCAATTCTAAACCCAACAGATTGCGGCCCGGATTTTGCCGAAGTTCCTCAATCACTTGACGTGACGCGTCGGGCAAATCGACTGGCCATTCTCCGGTACCCACCAAACCCTCATGCGTAATCAGTTCCACATATTCCCATGAACACGCGGGCAATGCCTGCCAACCCGGCGTGTACACCCCCACCATCGGTACCAGCACCTTATGCACACGCGCCTCGGCCAACGTCAATCGGTGCGGCGCCAGCCAGTCGCGCAGCTTTTCCTGGTATCGCTCGATACGGCGTTTTAGCGACGCATCGAACGCACGAATATCTTCAACTTGAATCATGGGGTTTAACATGGGTGGGTTCCACTTCGATTGATACGCATGGCGTTATTTGGATTCACCATCAATTGATGGCACGATGCCGGTTACTTCACTGGTCGTACCCGTGGCCACATCTTCGAGTTCGAATGTCCAAACGCCAGACGGATCGTTGAATCCCAACGTGATCGCATGCGTCGCCTTGCCGTCCGTGGCCAGAATGTCCACGTCATATTCCGGACGATGTCGACCTTGAGCATCGGTCACCTGAACGTGAATTACATGTTCGCCGGTTATCGACTCGCTCGAAGCCTGCACCGCGGCGTTCAATGTTATGCCGCGCAGCGGCTGCGATGCTTTTTCATCAACGCCAACAACCGTCACATCACCATGCACCCCGGTCACGCGATAAGGCAGGACGGCAAACACATACGGCATGGCTGGTTCGATGCTCAGATCCAAACTGTCGCGATAGCCCAGGTATGTTCGATTGATAATGTCATACACGTGACCCGGCTTACCAACATGCAACACAAACGGACGCGGCATCAGGTCAACAAAAGCATCGGTCTCATCGGCTAACCGTTTATGCGGGCGCAACAGCCCGATCAATCGCATCGAACCGCGGGTATAGGGAAACAGGCGTGCTCTGGCATCATGATCACCGACAGCATCCAATCGTATTTCTCGTGGCAATCCCGCCTGTTCCAACCATGGGTTAATCATTTCACGCAACGCACCGCCCTGCCCCGCAGCACGCAACGTCACATAATGTTGCAACGCCATATTCAGTAACAACGTTTGACCGCGCCCAAATTCGTTGGCAATGAAAACCGGCACACCCGCATCGGTGCTGGCCATGGCTTGCCCATCATCCACGGACACCGTCGCGTCCACCGGCATCGGCAAACCCACCCCGCTTCGCTGTTCAACCACCACATCTTGACCCGCCATCTCCGGCATCATCGCTCCGCTATCACGTTTAACCAATCGCTGTTCGCCTTGCGCCACATCGATCCATTGCTCAACCAGCGGCGCATTGACCACGTCATTACGCTTGATACCCAACACATCATCCAACGCGCCTGTCGATCGCCATTGAATATGCTCATCAAACACACCGGGGCGCACATCGGTCACTACAATTCCGCCGGATTTCACAAAATCACGAATCGCTCGCGACTCCGCATCCGATAGCGACAACACCATCGGCAACACCAGCATCCGCACCCCGCGTTTCTCCAACGCACCGGCCGCCACATCCGTCCGGTCAACCATCACAAACGGCAAGCCCAGATCGTCGAGCAACCGCAACGCCGCTTCGGTGTTCAGCGCCCATTTACTGTTCGGCTCGGCCAGATACTCGGACCACGCGGGATCCGTTTTGAAATCACGCATGGGAATGTCCGGCGTCACAGTCGTTGCATGCACACTCGACCGCGAATGCATCACCGCAACCCCGCCATCCTGATACGTCGCTCCTAACACCAATCGATCGATCCCGCGTTGAATGCGATGTACTTGTTGCGTGGTCACTGTCAGACTGCGAGCCGGGCGCAGGTCGGGCCCAATCCCCTCAGCAGGATGGCCCGCTTCCGAACCGCCGTACATTCGAAAAAACAGGTAGTTATTGCAACCATTAAAAAGCATGAACCACGGATACGATCGCAGGTCATACTCGTTCTGATACATCGGATAACCGCCATACCATGCGCCGAAATTCATGTGCGCCGGTTTGAATGAACGAACAATGTCAAACTTCCACGGATTCGGATAGACCGCCATCAGATCCATCCGTTCCAGAATTGCCTTCCATGCATACCCATACCAACTGTCATCCTTCAACGGCCCTTCGAATCCGACATGCGCGCCGGGATCCACCTCCCGCACAACATCTCGAGCCCACTCATGCGTATCCACAAACAGCTTATCCATGTACATGCGATGATCCGCCCAGCGCGGGTAATGCCCATCAGACAACGCATCGTCATACGACAGCGGCATCACCTCATCAAACGCGGTGTAGCCAGTTCCCCACGCTTCGTTCAATGCCGCAATTGTTTCATATCGCTTGGCCAGATATTGTCCAAACGCAGCCAGACATGTTTGGGAAATACACGCATCCTGATAAGTCAGCATCATGCCTTGATCATCACCCAGCGTGTAACCCGCAGGGGAATAACGCTTTTTTTCCAAAACCGCTTTGGTGAGTTTGTCTTTTTCCTGTGCCAGAAATTCTGGATCAGTCAGACATGGCATGCGCTCCATCAAACCTCGACCGGGTGGATTTTTCGGATAGTACCTCGTGATGTATGCAATAGGGTGGACATTCATCCGCGCCCACGCATCCATGTCACCAACAACAATCCCACCGCTTAACCCATGATCCACCATCACCCCAGCGGCTTGACGCATAACAAAATCACGACTCGTACTTGCCCATCCGCCGAATTCAAATTCATCAACATGAGGATGCACTGCCTGTAACAAAACATCCGCACGCGATTCAGCCAGCACCCGGCCATCACCTCGCAACATCACACGCACTTCGCAGTGTGATGCCAATGCGCCTGACAAATCCATCTCGAACGACACGTCCATCGCCGCGGACCTTGTATCCGACCATACCAATCGACCGTGCGTGTCCGTCGCTTCGACAACCAGTTCCTTACCATCGACCTCACCCGCATTCGTCACACGAATCGCAACCGATCGGCGATCAACCACTGCCTGATTCGGCACATCGATTGAAACGATCTGCACACTCGTACTGGTGGTAAACGCATGCGTTCCCCAGTCCAGCACATGACCGTCCGCACGACGCAAAATCACATCAGCAAAATGATCGCCACTTTTGATCGGCCCGCTCGACAAATCAATAAACCCATGCGTTCCCACAGGCGTAGTAACACGCTGTTCCACAACACCACCGTCATCGCGAATAGTCAGCTCGACAACAGCGCCCGCTGGTGCATCGACCACTTGCAATCGTCCCAGTGTGATTCCATTATTCTCAACCACCAACGCGTTGGACAATTCAGTCCAACCGGTCATGGCAACCTGTGGCATATTTTTGCCTGCCCACAAGATGCACCGGCCCGCAAACGACGTGTAATAATCGTGATGAAAATCGCGCGTCGCATCAGAATCAATCAAGGGTGGTGTCAGGTAACTACTCGACCAGCTACCCACCTGGGGATACGGCACCAGAGGCCGACCATAATCAACCACGGCAATTCGCCCGAGCGACGGCGTTTCATACAATCGAACGCCTTCACCAACCAATGGCCGCGCTTCTGTCATCAATGGCGGCAACTGTCGCGATGCAAATCCATCAACCAACCTATACCCAACGGCAGGTTCGACCAACCGACTCTCTGCAATCACGGCTTGCAATTTTTCGGACAACACTTTCGGATTGAACACCACCAATCCCGCACCCCCTGCCACCGCATCAAAAATTTTCTGCTCAACCTCCGCTGGGATAATCGATGTGTTGAGCCAGCCCAGCACAATGACATCCGGCCCATCTGCCAATGCGTCCAACGCCCGCTCGGTTACGAGCGCTTTGGTGCCATACGCAATCCACGCATAATGCGGTGCATTCTCATCGCCCCACGTATGCGATCGCAATGTCATTATTGGTGTGATACTAAAATCGAATCGTTGCATCAATTCCACACTGTCGCGCTGTGTCCAACGTGGTGCAATCGCCACCACACGCATCGGCCGGCCGGCATAAGGTTTGGCCCAAGGCGTGTGCGCGGTCACCACATCCATACGCAATTCGGAATACACCGGATCCGTGTGCCATGGATTAAAACGAGGTAACACAATGGGATCCGCATGCGCAGCGGGCAACGTCCACAATAGCAAACCGCTCATCGCAAACCAGATCAAACTGCAAAACAAAATCCGTATCATAAAAACCTTTCGTCGTTGGATTCCCCTGGCCAATCAATAGCAACGCCAAGCCGTCACAAGTGCATCACCAGTTGGGTAAACCACGCACCATCGGCGCCAAGCCACCGGCAGGTGTATTGCTGCTACTTCCCCACTGCCCGTTGCGATGAAACAATCCCTCATTCCATTTCACGTTGTCGCCATAACGACGGCGTTCACCATCTTCATCGTCGTGGCCTAATGTGCAGGAATACAGCTTGGCCTGTTGCATGATGAATCGAACCATAAAACCACCACGATAGGCATCCTGCACTTCCACAGGCATGCGATCGTCTTTCCATCGCACCACCTGGTCTTTGCCGTTCGCGATGATTGGAACACTGTCTTCACGACTGAATCCTGGAATCGCCCGGTCATAGCCATCGACCAGTTCCACGCGAATCGCACCGCCTTGCGCATCAGCATTCACCCACATGGCTCGCGGCAATTCACGCCAGGGTCCGGCCAACAACTCGCCCTCCTGTTCACCCGCGTCGAACGACACCCAATGATCCTCCGGCATCACCGCCAACATCCCCGCGACTGTTTGCGAAACATCGCCATCGATGCCCGCCAGCATGTTCGCATGTGACCACGCGGTATGACCACTGCGCCATCCGCAGTAATAGATGTACGTATCTCCATCCACCACGATCGGACTGTTCTGTTGCAACAGGATCATCCCCTCGTCTGCCTCGCCCGCATTCCCCACCGGTATCACCGGCGAACGATCATGCGCTCGGTGCCATGTGCGACCGTCGATTGAATAGCCCAACTGCACATCCATCACACCAATCTTGTCTGCGTCAGGATAGTTCGCGGGCGGCTCCTGAAACACGCCGAGTTCTTCGCTTTTTGGGTGCAGGTGCATTGTGTTGATGAGTCCCAATCGGTAACCTTCATAATCAAGCACAGTCACACCATGGATGTTGTATAGCGTTGACGGATCCATTTCATCGCCAGCCACCAGCACGCGACCGCAATCCTCCCAATTCACAAGGTCAAAACTTTCATACAACGACACATCACGCGGCAGATTCGGCGTGCGCCTCGTATACAACTGGTACTTGCGTCGATGCACGTCATAAAAACACATGAACACCGCATCGCTCACACCGCGTAAAACCGGATTAACGTACCTGGGTCGATGCCAGTGAATTCCATCGTCTGAACAGGCTATGTTCAGGGGAATATGTTGCTTGGCCCAATCCGTGACACGTCCGGAACCATAATGGCTCCCGCTAGCAAAAATCATTTTGTAACGACGGCTGTCACAATCACTGGGATCAATCAGAATGGATGCGGAAAACGTTTCCAGATCGGCAGGCAACATGTAATTGTTCGCTTTACTGCCATGATGCTCAATCATGTTCAACACCGGGCGTTCCCAGCGAATGCCATCATCACTAACCGCATAGGCGGTTTTATTGTCACTGGCACCCCAGCCTTTCATTTTTTCCGACACTGTGTACCACATGCGGAATTTTCGATCCCGTGCGTCGTACAACACGTTGCGCCCGTTATGAAAAACGTCTTTACTATCCCACGGTGCGTCTGGCACCAGGATCGGCTCGGGATGCTTGATCGCCTGGTTCGTGGTGCGCTTGAGACCACGTGATTCGATCACCAACGAGTCATCGATGAACAAATTTTTCTGTCGATACACATTCGGGTTCATAGATAGGGTCCATCAATATAAATCGGCGCGATGATACGCCCGCTGATTTAATGGTGTGCTTTCAATCGTGATGCTTCAACAAACACGAAACACACACGTCATGCATGACGATCAAGATCATCACAACCATCACCAACGTCACGACGAAGTCACGGCACCAGCTCCACCAACATCCTGCGCATCAGACACTGAACGAACACCATCGACCTCTCCAAATGCCTGGTCATAAAACATGCCTTGATAATCATGCTCCACCGCAAACGCCAGCGCGGATTCCATATGCTCGGCAAGCTCTACCAGATTGTAGTCGTCTGCAAAAATTTCCAGAATACGCGCGTCGCGCTGATGCAATGCCTGTAAACGCTCAGCCACATCAGCCACACTTAAACATGGCAACTTCACATTCGTCGTAATAAGCAATAGAGACAGGTCCGGGTCAATCCAATAATCCTTGCCCCACAATTTTTCCAGATATTCCTGTGATAAATCATACGCGGAATACCCGGGATAGCTGAAAAATGTCCCGGAAATCCCGCAATCTTGCCACGCTCGCAAGGTCTCCTGATTACCTGACCAGAAATGTGTCCGGGGATAATTATCCCAAACCGGCTCGCCCGCAAAACGCAGAATTTCACCTTTAATCAATTCAAAATCTGCCTTGGCTGTATCATAATCACGCTCGGTATACCGATAGAAATCCGTAATCGCTGGCACCCGGGTGCGTGAATGAAAACTCAATCGCAACCAATCGCTGTTGGCAATCCATTCCTCGCGAAACCGATCGGTCATCATCGACAAATTGAAATCACCCATTTCATAAAACAGGTACAAGGTAAACACCGCGCCATAACGACGATGATAGTCTTGCAACATCCGCATCACTTCGACCTCAAATATTGAGTCAATGCGATCACGCTTTTCGTGAATTTCCTCAAGCACTTCGATGGTGTCATCCAGTGCCGCATGAAACATCTTCGGTACAATTAATTCTGGCATCATGTCATCATTTCCATTTGCGTGTCAAATAAAACGTCTGTGCCATCCTGTAGCACGTCTGCTTGGTCTCAAAAATTATTGGGATTGCAATTTCAACATCAGTCCCTCACCCGGCCCCAACACCACAGGGATAATCGTCATCCCTTTTTCGATTGTCACTGGCACGGGAAACCCACCCGGCATGGATAAATCCACCACATGGTCGTATTCGCCCTGCACCATAACCTGCGTCTTCAACGGCTCGCGATAATTCCAATTGAGCAGCGACACAAACAGTGCCTCGCCAGGTTTTTCCTGGCGTATCACCATTTCTACATTGCCATGATTAACCCACGCCTTGCGCTGCGTGGCTTGTGAGAGCACGTCATAAAAAGCCTTGACGGGTTCGGACAATTGGTCGTCTGACGGCAATGCCAATGGACGAATGCCATCTGACTGAGACGTTTCACGACGCCGGGTCGATGCCGTTTTACCTTGCACATTGTCGCCGCCGATTTCAATGCCCACGTAGGCCGATGTCGCCAGCGCCCCTGTATTGCGCAGAGCCCGACCATCGAGCGTGAACAGAATGGTGCCTCGGCCATAGGTCGTCTTTATGTAATCTTTTTTAACCCGGCGTCCCTTACGTGTTGCTTCCCATCGCGATGAGACATCGTAATCACCCGGCGTTGGATACGATATTTCATAATCAGGCAACGCTTCGCTTCGCAGTCCGTGTTCAATATCGAAACCATACTGGTCGTACAAACCAAATGGGCCTGCCGCAATCAGCGTCCCGCCGTTATGCACCCATGATTTGAGCATGTCATCAAATCCATCAGCCGAATACTGCACATAGGGCAAGATGATTACATCGTAATTGTCCAGTGTGTCGCGACCTTCAACAATAAATTTTTCCGGCACGATTCCAAAATGATATTGTTTGGCAATCAGGCGATTAAAAATGTCGTCGGCTGCGCGTTGCGTGTTGTTCGTTGGAAATGCGTTGATGTTTGACGGCCCCGAATGCAACACGCCGATCCGCGGCTTCATCACCGGCACATCGAACAGTTGTTCGTTGATCTGTTCGGTGCGACGTTTAACCACTGGAATCATCGTCGCGAACGACCGGACTAATGGCGACTTGAATTTACTGACACCCTGCTGCATTTCCACCAGCTTTTGTGTCCAGTAAAACACGAGCATGCGGCGATCCCAACTCAACTCATGCCAAATGTCACGTCGGCTGGCATTGTAAATCAGTTCACTACTGGTATCGCTAGCCAGTTGGAATGAGGGCCAGAAATCGTTGCCGATTTCTTCCTGTCCCCAACCGTAATACTCCAGACTGACCAGGGTTTTTTTGAAATAACGATTGAGTCCCCACATGTAGGGTGAATCCGACCAACCAATGCCACCCGACGGATGTTTGCCCCACATGTCCACCCCATTCTCAAGCATCAGCAGGTCATCGAGTCCATTGACTAGAATCTCATCCATGATCCCGCCGGACGTTGATGACGCCAACGGATGTTGAGGATCGCCCCGTCGGATAGCTTGGTAACTGTCCGACAGATAATCGACATACAGGTCCTTGCGACAGCGTTCAAACTCATACGTTAACGGCGTGGCACGCACGCGCTTGCTGGGAAAGAACGGAATATGCACCTCTTGCCCGCGTTGATTTTTACGGACGATAAACGCACGGATGTGAGCTTCGGGTGGCTCGATCGCCTCAAAACTCGCATACGATGTACGCCAGATCTGATTCAAATTTGCGATGCTTTCATACTTGTTTTGCAGGTAGTTCCTGAATGCCTTGACCGCATAGTTGCTGTATCCAAGTTCCTTAAATGCCACGGTGCGTTCACCGGGCACGCGAACACTGGCACCGGTGTATGGATGCGCTTCCCAAGGCCCTTTATAGATAAACGTGTAAGGCCGACTAGCATTGATGCGCGCGGCTTCTTCGAGGTAACGCCGAATCATGTCGCGCACCAACGGATGGCGGAACTCAAGCCCACCCTGGTTCACGTTATGCGGGCCGGGCCTCAGATAGTAATCCATATCCTCTTCGGCATTGAACCAACGCGGTCGATACATTCCCGCACCGATGGCGTAATGCAAAACGGTGGTTGAAAGAGGAACCTGATGCTCATCCCATTGGTTCACCGCCAGAGAATTGGGCGTATCGTCAAACTGATCTTCCGCGGTCCATTCCACATGTGCCCCGCTTTCCCGCATGGTGTCGAATCCCAACGACAACAATGTTTTCACACGACCAAAGCCAGGGCCTGCGAATATCACGCGCTTCAATGCACCGTCAGGCGCCACGGAGACCGGCGGCAATGGAGCGGGCACCACCACGCGATAATCAGGAAACTGTTTTTGCAAAACCGGGTCAGCCTGCCAATCATTAAATGTGTCAGCAATGGCTTTTCGCGCGTCGGCCACAACCAAACCATCGGCACTGAGACGCTCGATCATCGCTTCGATTTGTTTCCGTTTGTTCGGATTTTTGGCAAACCCAGACAACGCCGGGATCGGTTCGGCCTGGTTAATGGCAGAGCCTTTAAACAATGCATAAAAATCACGGCAAACTTTTTCCAATGATTCACTGACTTT
The DNA here is from genome assembly GCA_030426385.1 of Phycisphaerae bacterium. GTDB lineage: Bacteria > Planctomycetota > Phycisphaerae > Phycisphaerales > Phycisphaeraceae > JAUHYI01. The sequence goes on along the minus strand of JAUHYI010000011.1, from coordinate 27,758 downwards.
GTCTATCGCCTGCTCTGCCTGCCGAGAAACCTGCTGCGATCGCGTTGACTGCTGCTTAATCCAACGATCATCCGACTTATCCCCGATGTGTTTAATGTAGTGGGTCGCGCGCTGCAGACTTTCTTGCTCGTCTCTGAGATAGCCGAGGTTCACGATCGTTTGGTTATAGATGTCGGGAATGAGCGTGTACAACTTGCCCAATGCGTTGACCATCGCATAGCGTGCCGATCGCACAGCATCGGCGGATTCATCCAACGTCGATTGAATATCCGCATGGCTTGAACGATCTCCCTCGTCATGCTTCGTCTGCGATGCGAAATCGGCTAACCAGTTTTCTTCCGTCATTCCTGCATCTTGGGCTTGTCGACGAAACAGCGCAATGACCGCCTTGATCGATGGCTCCATCTGTTCGAGTACACGCGCACTGTCGGCTTTAACCTGCATCAGATCGGCACGGATCTCAACTTGTCCCTGTAACAATTTGTGAGTCTGATCAAAAACGGCGAGCCGATCTTTGAGTAACTGCAAATCAGAACGCGCCTGCAGATACGTCATCGCGATGCCAGCCGATGTGCCAGGCATGGCGTATGCACGTTTGGGCGGCGCAAAATCATCCTCATGCTCAATCTGATCGGTGATCCGAAATTCATCAATCCGCCCGCGCAGAAAATGACCCCATCCCGAATCCCATATCCCCAAATGCACCCTCCCCACCTGCCCCACCCTCGCCACTTTTCCCACTCTCCCCTCAACACTCCCGGGGTTTTCCTTGTTCGCATCTTCCCTGATTGCAGTATCAGCATCGTCAACTAACGCTTCGCCATCGCTGATGCGAATCGCGATCTGGCCATCCAGATACACGTTGTATCGCGATTGCCCATCGCCATCGGTGCAGTCCCAGTTGATTTCCAGGTGATGCCACTTACCCGTTTCCTCCAAGCCATCAACCACGACAACCTTCGACGACTGGTGCGGCGTAAACATCGTCAGTGTTATCTGATTGCCCTTGATATGCACATACAGAGCACGGTCGCGTTCCAGTTTGTCCGGCAATATCGGCGGACTGAACCAGCCAAACAGCGGGTGATACGAGCCCTCGGGATCATCATCGATCACAAACCAAAGTTCGGCAGTACCCTTGATCGGATTGAAATTTTTGCTATCAACATAGGTGATGTTGTGATTAACATTGGTTAAATCCAACGCACCGCCAAATCGTCCCGTGCGAATCGTGCGCGGCAATTGATACCCGTCATGCGTCTGCTTGCACATGCTGCATTCGCCATGATTCTCACGATAGGCAATCGGTGCCGCAGTTGTATCACCAACTGCATAATCAGCATCAACGTGCGACTGATCATATTGCGCTTGAAATAATGTTTTGCCTTCAGATGGCGCGACGACCGCCATCAGATAAAACAGAAGCGCCACGAGCATCGCCAAGCGACCACGCATGTATTGACGATAAGGATCGACCGCGACCGTAGAACAAACTCGCGTTAAACTTCTCATACAAATCATGTTTTGTCCTCTAGTCTGCGGCATGGTTAACCGCCACCCGCCAGCATCACTGTGACTAAGACGCAAATCTTCGCGTCATTCAAACACAGTGATCCACGAGCAATCAGTCAACGATATATTGTGCGTGTGATGAGCCGAATCAACGGCAGTGGTTTAAAAACAATTCGGTGGGTGCGACTGACAGAGTCAGGTGGTATGGCGTAGCATGCCATGCCAAACAGATCCGCTCATTCGGGATCAAGGATGAAGTCGGAATCGTAGGCATGGGGAAACGGCGTACCGGTGGCGGCGGCGTGGCCATCCATGAACACCACGTTGGCGGAATCGAGTGCATGACGGTTAGCCCACGACTGTCGCAAGTCAGCCGGGACCCCTGTCAACGGGTAGCTGTTACGCCAATAAAGCAGTGAGACTTCCGCGATCAGTCCGGTTTTCGATGGAACAAGCCACGTCTTCGCATTCAAGCGACCGGCTGTGATATTGGCATTACGCCCGTAGCCGATATCCCATACCGCAGGCGTGCCTGGCATGACGAGTGGAAAAACGGTGTAGCCTTTATAATTCGTGATATCCGAAGCGACCGGCGGGATATAGCTGGCGGCCTCACCATGTTCATACATGGTCGGACATTGCAACGTGGCATAAGCATCACCACCCGAACCTTGCACGTATGGAGAGAACCAAATAATCACGCCCTCTACCCCTCCATCGAACGCTCCCGGTATCGCAGCAAACCATTCGTTGTTATCCGACAGATACACCTGATTGAAAATCCCCTGCTGCCGAAGATTGCTCAAGCACTGGGCCGACCGCGCCACCTCCTTGGCCTTGGACAATGCGGGCAACAGAATCGCAATCATCATCGCCACGATGGAAATGACCACGAGTAATTCGATCAGTGTGAAACCTTGGCGTGACGCTCGACCGATATGGTAGGTATGCTTGCATGGCATGTTCAATGATGTCCTCACCTTCAGTGTCTTGTGAATCCAGGTTCCGACTCCGAACCACGAAGAATTACCGTGGCCTTCATTAGATTTAGGCCGTAGCTCGTTTGCGACGACTAGCCACCATCAAACCGCTCACACCCAGAAGCAACAGACTCGCTGGCTCGGGGATCTCAAGACTAGGCGAGAGCAAGCTGAAGTTATCGATCTGGTCGGTGTATGCGGAAGTACCCCAATACACACGATGGATTTCACTGATACTGCCCCAGTATGGTTGACCGGTGAATTGAGGCACATCATTGACCGCTAATGCATACGTGTCGGTCACTGAATTGAAATCTATCTTGATATTGGTCCAGCTGTCCTTCGCCATAAAATCGGTCAGCACCACCGCCGTGGTCCCCAGGCCCGGATCATAAATACGCAAATCCATATCGGCTCCCCCTGCCACATTACTAATCGCCCAGCGGACCGCGTGACCACCCGAAACGTCCGAGACACCAGCGATAAGTGTAAACGTTGGGTGCGGCGCGACACCACTCATCAATAGATCAAACGCCAACGTTCCCGTTTCCACGCCCGCTCCGGTGTCAACCCATGTCGCACTAGCGGTGCCGGGGATATGGAGCACCTTGGTATTGTTGTTCGCGGTATCGATCGTACTGCTCACAATGCTGCCGGCCGGATTCGCACCAGCAGCGACGGTCGACCACGGTGCCACACTCAAATCACCGGTGGCAAAGGGCGATTCAAAATCGGTGGAATAATCGGCCCAGGCGGTCGCGCTCAATGCCAAAACACCCAGTGCTGTTAATGCGGTAAATAAACTTTTCATTTTTCTTCTCCAAAATGGTGGACCTTTTTGGTCCGGTGTAGATATCAAACGGCTTACGTTGTCAAAACAAGAATTGGTTCGCACGTTCGAATCTGATGGATTCGAAGGTCATACGCAGATTTGTCTTAAATGGGCGGGACTGAGAAGGGTTGGCCGCTTCACCGCGATGAGCCGGATTGAGCCGGATTGAACCGGATTGAGATGACGGTGATTTGGACCCGGTTTCACCATCTCGATTTTGGCTGGTCTCACTTTACCATAATTAAATGGCATTTCAACATTAAATGGCATTTTATTTGATTCTTTTTCACAATTTACCTGACATGTCATTCCGCCCTCTCCCAAACGATGCCGAGGCTCAACGATTGCCCGTTAGCGGGGGCTCCAAAGCCAGTAACATCGATGCATGTTCGGTACACCACCGTGCCAGACGATCGACATGTTCGGCTGTGGGTGACAGATAAGGCTTACGACATCGCAGCCCCACGTGGCCGCCACCTAATTCACGGAATAAACGATCGACCGCCGAGTCATTAAGGCCGTCTGCTTCGTACATCGGAATGATGACCTCGGCGAGCATGTGCGTGATCGCATCGTGCAGCGGACGGGCATCAGCAGTCCGACCAGCAACGCAAGCCTCATAGAGGTCGAGTACCAGTCGAGCGTTCATCCCCGCGATAGCGCTGTACGTACCGCGCCCGCCTGCAGGAATCTGGCTCAGCATTTCTGCCTCACCACCCATGATCGACACGTCGCCAGCTTCTTGCAGAATCTGTCGCAATGTCGATGCATCGCAACTGTCTTTGAGTCCGATGAGCGTTGGAACACGCTTGACAATCTGACCAATTAACGTCGGCGGCAGTTTACGCTTAGCACGCGATGTGTGATACATGATGATCGGCACATCCTGCGCCGCTTTCGCAACGCCTTCAAAAAATCCGATCGCTTCACGATCATTCAGTTCAAGCCAGTAAGGCATCGCCACCTGGATGCCGTCGGCACCAGCATCAACCGCGAAGCGAATCCGATGTTGAGTATCACGCGTGTTGGTTGTCGTACAACCGATTTGAATCGGCATGTCCAAGGCATGCGCTTCATGACATGCGATTTTAGTAATACGTTCGAATGTGAGATTATCCTGCGCGTAAAATTCACCGGTCGTCCCTCCGGTGTACACGCCATGCAAACCCACCCCAGCCAAGCCACGAATTTCGTCAGCGAAACATGACTCATCCAACTCGTCAGCGTCAGTCCATGGCGTGAGTAATGCCAACCATACCCCATGAAGTGTTTCAGATGTTAGTCGTGTCATTGTCATGCGAGCACCTCACTGGATGGCGAGCGATCACTTGATGATCGTTCTACCGATTTATTGACTTGAAAATGCAAATAGCGAATACCTTCGGCTTGTGGTTGCAGCGACCAGAATGTCAGAAGCACTGAACCATCCGTCAGCGCCGTCAGTGATGGTTCACCGAAAGCAAAATTGGCAAAATCGGACATGGACTGATTGCCCACCACATCGGCACGTGTATTGCGTTCGGCGCGCCAGATCATGGTGTCGGCCAGCAATCCAAAACCATCCGCACTCGGTTGGGCCAATGCCAGACCGATGCCGGGACGCTCATGATTGCGTTGGTTGTATGCCATGAGCACTCGGCCTTCAGCTTGTGGCAACAAGGCCAACGATTGGCCCATGATGCCCGTGCTGCATGTAGGCCCCCAGGTTTCGCCGCCGTCCTCAGACACCGCACAAGCATTTGGCCTATCGACGCCTTGGTCGTAACTAAAATGCCAGGATGCCGCAAAAACAAGGCGATTTGTCAGTTGAACAACCCAGGATTCGGCACCACTGTCACTGGGTGTCTTAAAATCGAGGGCACGTGCATGCGTCCACGATTGATCGCCGTGACGACGAATCATGGCCATCACCTGATTGCGTTGCACCTGCACATCAGGATCGAACGTGTTGTACGGCACGTAGCATCCGATCAAATCGCCGTTGGCCAGACAACAGATCGGGCCCGGCGCTTCGGATGATCCGGGGATCGGTCGTTCGATCACCATCGGGTCCGTCCAATGATTGCCACCATCGGTCGACTCAGCCCAGATCAATTGATTGTCCTTGATCGCATCACGCGTCGGATCAAACGATGCTTCGCCAGGCGTATCGATCGGGCAACGCGATCCGTAATAAAACAAATGTTTCGAGTCAAGACTCGACTGGCTGATCGATCCTGAAATACTGAATGACGATTCCAGATGAGGCCAGATTCGCTCGGGGTCGCTCCATGATTGACCACCATCTTGCGAACGGCACAACACCGGCGCAAAATCGTTGACCATCAAATCCGTATGCACCATAAAACTGGCAACCAGATTATCCCGGTCCAATGCCACGCAGCGCGAACACATCGCCACGGGCTTGTTCGCACCTGGCGAACAACGATGAATAAATCCATCACTGATTGGTTCAAATTGAAATACGTCAGGACTAATCACAAACGACTCCACATGTCATGTTGAATGATTGAAGACATCACGATCCCGCATGATTGGGATCGTCAGACGTTGAGTTGATTGTGTTATCCAAGTGCTGGCGTACCAGCGCCCGCACGCGCTCACGATCACGCAATTGCATGGCGACGGCAATCATTTCATGCTCGACCGCAGAAACGCTCATCTCTTGTCGATCCATGCGGTCATACGGCGAACTCTGCATGTACTCGAGCAATACTGCCTGCATGCTCGTGATCATTGAACTGGCAGTGCATTCAAGCATCACGCCATGAAAATCAACTTCCGCACGATCTGATCCTTCCACATCAATCGTTCCGTCAACAGCAAGACGATAAGCTTCTGCCGCTGCGGTCAACCGATCCAGTTGCTCCTTGGTTGCGTGACTTACCGCCAGATCGACCGCCCCCACTTCAATCGTATAACGCAGCGCCGCCAACTCTCTGAAATTACCAATGTTCCGCCCGAACAATTCCAACCCACTCGAAAACAAACGCACCGGATCCGCTTGACCGACAATTAATCCCTTGCGCTTGCGAGCACGTAACACATCAAGCGTCCGCAACTGGCCGATCGCTTCACGCGCCACTCGACGCGAAGCCCCAAACTGCTGCGAGACCTGCTCTTCGGTCAAGTAAAAATCCCCCTCCTGCAATCCATCCTCAACAATATGCTGTTGGATTTTGCGAGCCAACTTATCCGTCAATGGAACGGTCATGGAACTTTGCGCATTCATAGGCATGATCCTTCACTAAATAGTCAATTTACCCATTGTCATCTCGCTGAAAACACGCCCTGCCCGGAACGGTTAACAGCCTCACTACACTGGGTCATATCTTAATTAAATGACATTTTATTGCAAGCCATTTCTTTTCGCTCAATGGCGACTCGGCAAATCAGAGGCACATCTCTGCCACATGCGAATAATCAACAACCGGACAACTTTAAATGCCATATTAATAATAAAAAACCGCAAAGTCAAGGACTTTTTGTCTTGTTGTAAAAATTAAAAGGCATTATAATTGCCTGCATGACCACTAACTCGACTCAGCCGACAAAATCCCAGCCGCCTTCTGATCAATCTACTTACGACCGATCGCATGCCATCGAGGCCATTGACGTTCATGGTCACTATGGCCCCTACCTCCGACGCACCGATGAAACAGAACCGCTGCTGACCGATTTCATGAGCGCGGATGCGTCAACAGTCGCTGACCGGGCAACCCAATGCAATATTGCATGGACAGTCGTTTCGCCGTTGAGTGGATTGATGCCGCGAGGCCGAGCCGACGCGGTCGCAGGCAACGAAGAATTGGCACGCATAATCCCACAGACCCCCGGGCTGCTCGGATGGGTGCTGGTCGATCCCACGCGACCCGCCACATACGACCAAGCCCGAGAAATGCTCCAGGAAACCTGGTGCGTGGGCATCAAAATTCACCCCGAAGAACACGTCTATCCAATCGCCCGCTACGCTCACGATCTGCTTGCATTTGCGGCTGAATGCAACGCTACGATTCTTACGCACAGTGGCGATCCCAACAGCATGCCCGAATCATTTGTGCCTGCGGCCAACGATTTCCCCAACGCCCGCCTGATACTCGCTCACATCGGCAACGGATTTGATGGCGATCCCACGCATCAGGTGCGTGCCGTTCAACAAGCCAAGCATGGCAACATCTATGCCGACACCTCCAGCGCCCAAAGCATGATGTCAGGGCTGATCGAATGGGCCGTCGAACAGATCGGCGTCGAACGTATTCTCTTTGGCACCGATACCCCGCTCTATAGCGCATCAGCCCAACGGGCTCGCATTGATGGCGCCAAACTTTCGGACGATGACAAAGGCAAAATCCTTCGCGGCAATGCGCTGCGTTTATTGCAAATTTCGCAATGAATGGCTCGAATACTGACTCAAAAAGCCGAAGAACGCCGTCCCCCTCGGATGCCACAATCAGACAACGACCTGAAATTTGTCACCACCCCAGCCGAGGAGGATTCAATTCGCGCATAAAAAAACCGCCGCAGCCTTGCTACGACGGTGAAAACTCCCCGAGCTGGACTCGAACCAGCGACAATTCGATTAACAGTCGAACGCTCTACCAACTGAGCTATCGGGGATCTGGGAACACAGAAGCATATCGGCTTTTTCATCATTGTTCAACAATGACATCAGCCAAACTTGCAACCATTTTTCGAGAAAATTGGCCGGGCCGACTTTCGTTCACACTTCATCGTCGATCCAGCGCGGGCGAGAGATCTGCAAACTTCGCTGTTTCCACCAGTACAACAAAACCAACAAAGCCAACGGCACCAACCCCAACAGCGATAGCAGCAGAATTTGGCTCAAACTGGTCGATTCCACGCCGGCCTTGTCCAATCGCTCTTCGATCAATTCGCTAAACATTTCACGCTCAGAAGCATTCAAATCGCTGACCAGCATTCGCGCAGGAATCGGCGTGTCGTCACGCACAATCTGTTGACTCGAATCCTTCGGCGTTTCCGGGCCAAACTCCGCTTCCAGCACCGGCGATTGCACATATTCAGGCACCTCCGTCGTATCCGTCACGTGCGAATTCGGGCTGCCATACGCATCCTCGTGTGGCCCCGCCGCGTGGGGAGACACTGCGGGTGAGATATGTGGGAGCAAGTGAGGGGTGTGGGGGGGGAGAGTGGGGGCGGAGATGTTCGAGGGATCATCTGTGGAGGCAGTCGTGGCTCCTGACGCGGCTCCGGATGCCGTTTGGGTACCAACTCCGGTTTCTGCGGGCAAAGCGTCTTGCGAATTCGTGGCCGAGCGCGTCGGATCAGCGGAATTACCGGAATCGGCGGGATCAGCCGAATCCAGCGTCGCGGTATTGACCGGCCCCGCCCAGACTGCTCCTCCGCCGATAAGCGGCCCGCCCCAGATTAGCCCAGTTATACACCCCAGCCCCCAAATTACCCCCAGGCCAGCACCCACGCCCCGCCGTTTGAACCCCACCAGAATATTATCCAAAACCCGCATAACTATTTTTTCCTTAGACATTTCCAGCAATACACCTGCCGGTGAAGTTTATTCTAAATGATGCATTCCATCTCGCCAACCGCTTTTTTTCTTGGAATTTCGCCAAACCGTGATATCCTCAAAATAGTGAGTGAATCCTACGATCCATCCCGCCACAGCACCCGCGATCGCGCTCGGATTGCCAAGCTACTCAATCCCCTTCGCCGTCGATCGCTACGCCCCCCCACATTCCCCACCACGCCCACCACACCTCTCACGTCCCCCAACACCGGGACCACCCCTCCCGCCACGCGTTCCCCCGGCTCGACCACGTCCTATCGGGATTCTGCCGAGCAGCGCCATAAAAACAACGGGCCGATCCCGTATTTACGCCTGGTCGGCAGCGAGCCTGAACCGGAAGCACCCACGCAATCAGGCGCTCAGGCACCGCCGCAACCCACTACCGAACAACCCCAATCTCCCACACCCGCCCGCCCCGATTCGCTGGTCCAACCCATTCGTCCCGTGCGGCCGCGCCCAGGCTCACCACGCCCTGGGCCGTTCCGCCAACTCACGGACACATCAGGCCCACGTTCCCAATCCGAATTGCAACGACAACGCGCACGGCAACGAGGGGCAAATGCAAGCGGGACCATTGGGGAAAATGCTGGGGGAAATGTGGGGGGGAATGTGGGGGGTGTGGGGGGTGGAATTCAGAGTGCGGGGGATCCGCGTTGGGTGTTAGCCGTGCGGACCTGCGAACAGCTTGAGGGCACCATGATCAGCCCGGACAAACGCGAACGTCTGATCAAACTTGGCCGCATGCTGGGCCTGACCGTGTTCGATGCCAACCTGGTCATTGCTGTGATTCAGGATCAAGCCCGGCGTGGCCACCGATCGTTACGTTGTGCCCACGCAGGCGAAGCTCAGCTTTCCATGATCGCCCCGCCGCGCACCACGCCGCAAACCCGCCGACGCATGCGCATCGCCATGATCACCTGTGCCGTCTTGACCGTCGAAATGATCATCCTCTGGTCACTATTCTTTCGATAACCCCCCCCACATATCCCCCGCCACACACACCACTCATCCAACCCCCTACACTCATCCTCACTGGCTTCACTCATACCATCCCGTTAAAAACTCGCGTGTGTAATTTGCGGGATTGGTATCAGTCATCTCACGCATTCATTTTCACACCGGCTCGATCACACGATTATCCAACAGGCGCACCGATCCCATTCGCCCTGCGACCAGCGCCACCGCGCTGCCGATCATTGACAGGTCCACACTATCCAACGCCCTCAGCGTCATTGGATGCCGTAGCGCTGCGTACTCCACATCCATGTGATGGGCACGAATGATCCGCGACATCGCATTCTCCACCACCGCAGGATCCATCTCGCCGCGGTGCACCATTGACTCTGCTTCGCGCAGCGCGTGATGCAAACCGATCGCGTGCCGTCGTTGGTCATCATCCAAAAAGCGATTCCGACTGGACATCGCCAAGCCATCGCCTTCGCGAATCGTCGGACACGGCGCGATCGCCACATCCAGATGCAAGTCGGCCACCATCGCCTGAATGATTACCAGTTGCTGATAATCTTTACGGCCAAAACACGCGAGGTCAGGCTCGCAAATATTAAAAAATTTCAACACCACCCGACACACCCCATCGAAATGTCCAGGCCGACATCGCCCTTCCAAATCCGCGGCAATCGCAGGCACGACCACTTCACACGCAGGCACTTTCGGCAGATACATCTCATCCACCGACGGAGCAAACACGCCTGTCGCGCCGGCCGCTTCACATAGTTTCACATCCGCGCCCAGGTCCCGCGGATAGCGTGCCAAATCCTCGTGCGCTCCGAACTGCGTCGGATTCACGAACACCGTCACGATCACATGATCCGCCAACGTACGCGCCACATCGATCAACGACAAGTGCCCGCGATGCAAGGCCCCCATCGTCGGTACCAATGCCACGCGCCCGGATAATGCCCGTCGTTTTTCCCGCAATGCCGCAATCGTATTTACCAACCACATAGCAATCCAGTCTCATATCGCCGCCCACTTTCGCCACGCTCACCTTGCGAAACATACCGTCTCACAAAATCAGTTCAGCCAAACAGTTTAATCGGTTCGCCCGTCAATTGGCGATACAGGTGCAACGTGCGCTCCACCTGATGCGAAGCCAAATGATGATCACGCACATATTGACGAGCGCTGTCGACCAGCCGTTGCACCGCATCACGTCGTTCGATCACCCGCTCCAATCGTTCGATCCAATCCTCAGGCTTCGGCGGTTCGTTTTGCACCAGCCATGCCGTCTGCTGATCGATCAGTGCATCCTGCCACACATCCGCCCGCGCCAACACCGGCACGCCCTGCGCCATCGCCTGTTGCAACAACCCACGTGTCTTGCCCACCGCCTGCGGATGAATCAACACGTCGGCACGTAACATCAATTCCCGGTGACCCAACCGCCGGGGCACCATACTCATGTTCGCATGCAATTCATACGTCGCCGCCGCCCGCCAGAATCGATGCGGATCGCGACCCTGCACATCCAGAAAAAATTGCACCTCCGGATACTGGTCCACCAGATGACGCACCCCCGCAAACAGCGTGTCCATATCCGCGTCATACCGACCCGACGAAGCGATCACGCCGCAAAACGTTTGCTCCGAGTGATCCGAAGGCACGACGTCTTCCAATACATGAACGCCGGGCTTAATGGTTTCGACCAGCACATCATTGCGATCGCCCAACCGCTCGCGCACCGCTTGGGCCAGGGGTTCGGTCGATGCCGCGAAGGCTATCCGCTGCGGGTCCCATTGTTTGATCGCGGGCACAATCTGGCCCAGGTCCAACACGCTGTTGACATTCAACACGACCGACAGGTCCATCTTCTTGGCCAGTTTCACCGCGCCGCTCCACAGCCGACCATCCAGCGCATGAAGCAGCGTGACATCCAGAGGCGACAATGCTTCAGACATTCGGCCGATGCGCCAACGTCGAATCGCGGCCACCGATGAATCCCGCCACGGCACCCGCGCTCCGAATACGCTCGCCTCGCTGTCTGGCAATATTTCGGGCAACACCTGCGCCACCCGTACCTGTTCGTCGATCAAACCGACAACCAGATAGCGAAACATCGCTAGTTCTTCGTCCAGCCAAGCTGTATTCGCCATCAACGCTACATGCATACCCACGATGGTAGCAGACCCCCCCCCACATTTCCCCTACCCAGCCCCCCCACATTCCCCCCACGCTCTGCCTCACACACACCACTACCCACCCACTCCCCCCCCCACTACCCACCGCGTACTGACACGTCTGACTTTGCTCCCTGGCCTGTCCCCCGCTTCAACGCCGCTTCCCACTCCCCACACCACCTTCGGCCTGCTACCATTTAATACATGGCCGTCACGCGAAATCAAGACATCTGGACCACCCGGCGACTGCTCGCCTGGATGGCTGACCATTTCGCTCGTCACACCATCGACAACCCTCGCCTCTCGGCCGAAATGTTGCTCGCCCATGTCCTCGGCGTCAAACGCCTTCAACTGTTCATGGATCCCGACCGTCCGGCCAACGACCTGGAACGCGCGGCCCTGCGTTCGTTGGTCGAACGCGCCTCGCAACACGAACCGGTCGACTACCTCGTCGGACAGGCCCCGTTTTTTTCCATGATGTTCGATGTCACCCCCGACGTCCTGATCCCTCGGCCCAGCACCGAAACCATCGTCGAACATGTCCTGCAACATGCTCGACGCACACCCGGCTTTCGCAGTCCACGCATCGTTGATATCTGCACCGGCTCGGGCGCCATCGCCATCGCATTGGCAAAACATCTCGAGTCGGCCGCCATCGTCGCCACCGACATCAGTGAGGCGGCCCTTGCCATTGCCAAACAAAACGCGCAAAAACACGGCGTGGCTGACCGCATTGAATTTCACCTCGGCGATCTCACCGAACCCCTGGGCAATCGCGCGTTCCATTACATGGTCAGCAATCCACCTTACATCAGCGATGCCGAATGGCTCGATGTCGAACCCAACGTCAAAAATTTCGAACCCACCCTCGCCCTGCGCGGCGGCAGTGACGGCCTCGACATCATCCGCCAATTACTCACCACGGCCCACGATCACATCGAACGTCCCGGCCAACTCGTCATCGAATTCGCCGCCTCACAAAAAAACGCCATCTTGAAATTAGCTGAGAAAACCCCCGGCTTCGCCAACGCCCACATCCTCGCCGACCACGAACAGCTTCCCCGCATCCTCGTCGCCGATGCGGTGTAATTCACATCTTCCTTCCGGTTCGCGCGTTAGCGGATTTCGCATAATCACGCCTATTGTTGTTAGCCGTCGCCTTCAGGCGGCGCGCCACCGTCATTGCCATATCACCCCTCGCGCCGCATGAAGGCGGCGGCTAACAAATACGCGAAATCGGCATATATAAGCCGTTGCGCCGATCACAATCGATCACCACGTAAACGAACACTGACTAGCGCTGATTAACACTGATTGGCAATTCCCCCGCCATTGCACCTACCGCACGATCCACGAGTCACTCGTACTCGTCACATGACGGTCCTGCACACGATCAGGTTCACCCGGCGTGTGTGCTTGAATCATCAGCGTCCGTACCATGTACACATCCTCACCGGTGGTCGGATGGGGCACGATATGAATCTCGCCACTGAGGCCTGCCACGAAGATCGTCATCTCATCGACCGGCTGATCAAACGCGCGCCAGATCGCCACACCATCGCGGGCATGGTCTTCGCCTTGCAACAACGGCCCAGTGATTTGAATCGCTGACTCGAGCATCGGATTTCTTTCGCGGGCACTGATCACATCAAACACACCCGCAGGGATTCCACGACCGGCTGTCACAATATCACCCGCATCGGTCGACACCGTGAACTCCGGCAAATACACACGCTCCTGGCCCGTCTTGTTCGTCACCGTGTACGTCATGTACCAGTACCAACGAATCTTCCCATCCAAGTCGCGGGCCGAAATCAATTGCGGCTTTTCATATGAAAAATCAAACTGCCAATCCCGGTTGTAAATGTTCGGCTCCGGATAACTGCCCGGCTGATCAACCGCGCTTTCACCCTTGGCTTGCGACACAGGCGAAACGGCCAACATCGCCACAGCCATCACCAATAGCATGGCTATCTTGATCACCCCGGTTGCCTTGGTCACCTTGGTCACCTTGGTCACCTTGGTCACCTTGGTTGCTTGGGATACCATGGACAACATCCCCACCGAACGGGCCGAGCCTAAGCGTCGTAAATTCAACTGATTAATCACTTTCATTTTTCTCCGGTTCGTCGGGAAGGTAACCTATGGATTGTACGTCCGATGCCCCGATGCATCAATCCATTACCCCCACACACATTCCACCGCTTTGCCTGACTTTCTCTGGCTTTCCCAGCCTTTTTCTTTAACGAGTTCCAACCCAATTCCCCAACCGTGGCCACAATAACCCCTTTCCAACGCCTAACCGACACCGATCAACGCAACCAGGCGCTGGCCCTGTTGCTCACCGGAAAACCACGCGCCACGCCCGAGGCCATCGCGCCGTTCCTCGATTACGCCCGACAGCAATCGCTCAACATTGATGAAATCTGGGGACACTTTCAGGGCCGGGAATTGATCGCATCGACGCTGATCGTGCCCGGACGTGGCCGAACTGCCATGCTGTTCGTCTCCCCCATCACCACGCGGCGCGACACCGCCCCCACGACTGATTTGATTTGCCATGTCATGGCCCAACAAAACCCGGACGAACTACGCCTGATCCAGACGTTGCTCGAGCCGACCCAACGTCTGGAAACCCGCGCTCTGCTTGATGCGAATTTTTCTAACCTCGCCACGCTCGTATACATGCAGCGCGCTGCTGACAAACCCGCTCGGGCGTTACGGCTGTTCGACCACGACGACACGCCGCTTCAAATCTATGCCTGGCACGAATCCAATCGCCAACGTTTCGCCGACGCCATTCTTGCCAGTTACGAAGACACGCTCGACTGTCCTGGGCTGCTCGGTTTGCGCCAGATCGACGACATCATTGCCGGGCACATGGGGGCGGGCGAATTCAAGCCTGACCTCTGGCACGCCATCTACCGCGACGATCAGCCCGTCGGCGTCCTGCTGGTCAACCTCCTGCCATCACAGCACGCGGTCGAACTGGTGTACCTCGGTCTGACCCCTGCGTTTCGAGGTATAGGACTCGCGCCCAAACTTGTTGAGCACGCTTTGGGCATTGCACGCGAACACCACATGTCGCAACTCATTTTGGCAGTCGATGAAAAAAACACACCCGCACTGCGCTTGTATCGACGCTCGCGTTTAATCCCTCAGGCGCGCAAGGTCGCATTGATTCAAACACTAGGTGAATAACACTTACCGTAGGCTGTACTTTTCACTAGTTTTTTTAGGGTTTTTTTTACTTTTTTCTCGACCACTTATCCACAGAATTTCCAACGCCGATAAAACCGTGGATAAAAAAATTAAAGTGATTTAAACCCTTAAAACTTCCCAGCATGAGTCGCCAACCCCACGCCCGTTTGAACCATTTCGTCATTTCACTCACAAATCCGTCTTGCCCCGTTAGCCAAACGTGTTAATCTGCATCTCGCCAAAGGAATGGCAATCGGAAAACGTCACGGCAGGCAAATGGGTCGCTTGATCAAATATTTTTTGGTCCAGCAATAAACGATTGGATGCCTCAAAACATCCGTCAATCACAACACAAGCACCTTGCAACGTGCACAACCTCACAACGAAGTATGACACGGATTCAAAAACCTTCAAACTTCAAGAGAAAAGAGAACCGCGCGTTGCTCAGTCAGGCTTCTGTGATTGGTGATAAACACAATCGTGTGTGGCATCGATTTACCATCGATCAATCTCAACCCATGCTTGTCTCGGCTCGTTCTCAGGGTAACGATGACTTACAGGATTTAAGTTCGTTAAATTTACCTCACGGAACGCTCGCCACACGATCAGGGAATCAACGATCAGGTGAACAACAAACCGGTTTGTCGGATGGAACCATTTCTGTGTTTCGGTCGTATCCCGATTGCAAAGTCGGCATACAACCCAGTTTAAAATAGCAAGCGAATCGTATCGGCGATTCACCACACAACGTGTCCCGCTTCAACGCGAGGATGACGATGGGCCCCCTGAGCGTGCTTGGTGAACAGGCATGTGTGAGGGGGACATGTGGGGGGACATGTGGGGGGGGCATGTGGGGGGTGGCCGATGTGATTGCTTCTGAAATACGAGGTGCAGGTTGAGGACAAACATGTCCGACTCGGCGGTTACTGCGCGCATGAATAAACGATTGGCAGATTCTGTCGGACCACGACGCTACAGCATGTGGTTCGGCCGATCGGCGAAACTCGATTTACAGCGCGACTCACATGGCGATCAGCATGGCGGCACTGGTAGCACGAACGGCAAGCCTGGGCGCCCCCATTTGCGCGTCGCGGTCCCCAACGCCTTCGTGGCCGACTGGATCGGCAAGCATTTTGACCATGACCTGCGTCAAGCCGCCTGTGCCGCGCTCTGCGAAGAGCTCGAAGACATCGACATGAACGGGACCGGGGGGGGCGGGGAGGCCGGGGGCAACATCCATACCGATCCTCAGTCGATCAACCAACCGTCCAACACCGCGACGTTCACCACCGCGTTTGCCGAGCACGATATCGACCTCGAAGTCTGCATCGACCCCACCCAGTTCGAGACCGCCCCGCTCGCGCCTGGCCAAACCCCTGCGACCGACAATTCAAACCCCAACGCAGCGCCCACCGCCAACACAATCGCGCGATCAAACACCGCCAACCAACAAACCGCCCCTGCCAAAAAACAACACGTCCTCCGCCATCGTCTCGATGACTTCATCATCGGTCCATCCAATGAATTGGCCTACGCCGCGGCCACTCAAATCATTACGCCACGCCCCACGTTTCCCCCCCATGCCCCGCATGCCCCGCAATCGCTTGAGGCGGGCATCCATCAATCACACAATAACCCGACCCCCAACTCATCTGAAGAAATCCAGCGAGAAAGTGGCGGAGGGACGGTGTTTATTCATGGAGCGTGTGGCTTGGGCAAAACGCATTTGCTGCAAGGCCTGTGTCAACGGTTTCGCGAGATGCATCCTGGCGCCCAGATCATGTACGCCACCGCGGAACATTTCACCAACATGTTTTTGGCTGCCGTGCGCACCAGCAAGATCGACGAGTTTCGCCGTCGCATTCGTCGCCTCGATTTGTTGGCGATTGACGACGTCCATTTTTTCGCCAACAAATCCGCCACACAGCAGGAATTTTTGCACAGCTTCGATGCCATTGGCATGAGCGGTTCGCGACTCGCGTTAGCCAGTGACAGTCATCCCAAACAGATCAAGCTGTTTTCCGAGGCGCTCATCAGTCGCTGCGTCAGTGGCATGGTCGTTCAGATCCACAGCCCGGATCACGCGACACGTTGCCAGATCATTCGCGAGTTAGCCCGTCGCCGCCGCATGTCATTACTCGACTCGGTCGTCGATACGTTGGCCAGCCGATGCTGCGGTTCCATCCGCGAACTCGAAGGCGCCATCACCAAGCTCAGCGCGTTGGCCAGCCTTAACGCCATCTCATCAACCACAGCGACTGCCACAGCCACTGCGGCCAACGAACCCATCGGGCACGCCTTGCTCAACCGCTTACTCGAGAGCGATTTCGATCCCATGCCTCGGCACATGATTCGCTTCGACACCATCCTCGACAAGGTCAGCCAGAAACTTCTCGTCCCTCGCGCCCAGATCGTCGGCAGTGCCCGTCAGCGCCAGGTCGTCCTCGCTCGTTCGATGACCATTCACCTGACCCGCCAGCTCACCACCATGAGCTATCCAGAAATCGCCGCCGCCATGGGCCGATCAAACCATTCCACCATCATCACCTCCGACCGCCGCATCGAACAGCAAACCAAGCGCGGCGAAATCGTCAACCTGCCGAACGAACATCGCCCCATGCCCATGACAGAATTGATCGCCCAACTCAAACGCGAAATATCCGCCGCATAAACCCGAAGCATAAACCCGAGGTATATTCGATAAATACTGGCGCTTAGATACATGCCAGCTCTCAGTGAATACCGAGAGTTTGTGTAAGGAGAACATGTAGACCGCGCGAGTTTTTATCGGGATTGCTATAACATGAGGCCCGGTTAATCTCGCGTCACCATTACATCGCACTTCAAGTACGTGTCTGTGATCCGATTAACCGCTAGCCCTGGATCATATCCAGCGTGATTACACGAACATCACAACCCGAACTTCGAACGATTGAAATTCAAACCCATGCCTGACAAACGCTCCATACTCATCATGCTCGACCCTGACGCCCAGACCAGTTCATTTGATCGCGTCGTCGCGACCGATGCTGGCGTTGACCAACAATTCGCCTATGCCAATGTCGCGCCCGATCAGGTTCAGGGCCTGGTCCACGGTGCGATTTTCACACGTGGCATGGACGATCTCAAACGCACCGCCATTTTCGTCGGTGGGTCCGATGTCGAAGCGGGCGAAAAATTATTAGCACGTGTCACTGAAACATTCTTCGGCCCCATGCGCGTCTCGGTCATGTTCGATGCCAACGGTGCGAACACCACCGCCGCCGCCGCCGTACTCGCCGCAGGCAAACACGTTGAACTTTCCAGCGCATCATCTCCCACGGCATTAGTCCTCGCCGGCACCGGTCCCGTCGGCCAACGCGCGGCTCGATTATTGGCGCGCGAAGGCGTCGCCGTCCGACTTGCCAGCCGATCATTGCAACGCGCCACCGCCGCGGCCAATGCCATCAACAAAACCATCGGCAACTCGCTGGTCACCGGCATCGAAACACGTACCGACGACAGCCTCAAACAAGCGCTCGACGGCGTGGCCATTGTCATCGCCGCAGGCGCGGCCGGCATACGGTTGTTAGCCACCAACATCCGTGAAACCGCTGCCGACTTGCGCGTCGCCATTGATCTCAACGCCGTCCCACCCCTGGGCATCGAAGGCATCGACGTCACCGATAAAGCCAAAGCCATTCCCCACGCCGCCAGCTCCACAGGCACCATCATTGGCTACGGCGCGATCGGCGTCGGCGGCACCAAAATGAAAATCCACAAAGCCGCCCTGCGCAGCCTGTTCGAATCCAACGACAAAGTCCTCGACGCCGAAGCCATTTACCAAATCGGAAAATCCCTGTAGTCGCCCCAGACATTTTCGCGACTGGGTTTGGGGTATTGGCAAACGGCAGACAGCAGGCGGCAATTGCCAAATCATACGAATTGCGATAAATACTCGCGATCTAGATCCATGCCAGCTCCCGGTGAATACCGGAAGTTTTTGTGAGGGGAAAATTTAGACCGCGCGAGTTTTTAACGGGATGGGTATTAGCCGCCGCCTTCAGGCGGCGCGAGGGCGTGTGTTTTCACTAACGTTCGCGTCGCCTGAAGGTGACGGCAAACGGAAAATCACGCATGAGAATTTAATGGAATGCGTATCACACATTGCAAAGAGGTGACCATTGGCTCCGACTACTTTCATCGCGACCAGCACTGCCCCCTCCGCGGCTTAGCCGTGTCGCCAGCATCACTGTTCAACAGGTTTCAACGCGGTTCCTCATCACCCAGCACCGCATACGCCACATGCGTGATATGGCTGTTGATGCTCTTCAGATGCAACAACAAATCCAATGGCATGGCCGTCGCTTCGCTTGAATCCGGTGCGACCCCGCCACGCGATAACCGCGCATAATGACGATCGCGCATCGTCCGTTCAAATTCACCGATCCGTTCTTTGTGCCGATGTAATTTCTTAGCCAGCACACGATCGCGACGATTAAACGCTTCGTCCGCAATCAACATGTTTTCAAACACCATCCGATACATCTCATCGACCGCTTCGCTGTCTTCGCGATCAAAAACCACCCGCATACGAATCTTGCGCAGGATCAATTCCGACAAATTGCGATCGATGATATCGCCGATGACCTCAAGCTCGGTCAGATAGCGCAACTGCCGTAACTGTTCGTGAGCGTCTTCGCTGGATGTCTCTTCCTCGAGCAATCGCGTTAGAAAACGCTGGATTTCATAGTGCAATAAATCCACGCGGTCATCACGTAGCGACACTTCACGCACCAGCGTTTCACTTTTTACTTCCATCGCTCGCCACAAATCATCCAACATCGATCGCACGATCTCTGCCACATGGTTGATCTCACGCAACGATTGGCCCAGCGCCAATGTCACACCCGACGTCCCACTCCCACCCGAGGCGGGCAACCGATTCAAATGCCGCGGCCCAAATGTCTCAGCCGCTTCACCGGTCGGCTCCGGAGCCACATGCTTGGCCAACCACACCAACGGCGACAGCAGGATCAACCCCAGCGTCGCCAACGACACATTAAACAACACATGCATCATCGCCGCCTGCACATCCACACTCGAATCCGATTGCCAAAGCGACAACAAACTCACCACGTGAGGCAACAGCATCAACATCACCACAGCGATCGTAATTTTTCCAATCAATAACGCCACGCCAAACCGCCGCGCCTCGATCATCGACCACCCCATCATCAACGTCGTCAAACCCACGCCCACATTGGCCCCGCACACCACCGCGACCACCAACGGCAAATCCACCACACCCGCCGCCCCCAATCCCATCGCCAACGCAATCGTCGCTGTGCTCGATTGCAAACTCACCGCCATCACCATCGCCAAGACCGTCAGCAAGATCGGATGCCCACTGGCCAGTTCGAACAGTTGCGCCAGATCACCCGCCGGATCAAACGTGTGAGCAATTGTTTTGATCGTGCCCACGCCCAGAAAAATAAACCCCAGGCTCAACACCACTTGCCCCACGCCCCGCCAAATCGGCCGTTGCATAAATTGAAACAGCAACACCCCAATGGCCACCAACGCGGGCGCATACTGATCAATACGAAACGCGATCAGCACCACCATCATCGTCAACCCGACCTCAGCCCCAAACATCATGGTCAGAATCGTCCGACATGAAAGCCCGCGCGAACGCACCGCATCAACAGCCAGCGCCGACATCGTCGTACTCGATGGCGCGACCAGGGCCACCCCCATGCCACCGACCAGTGCCGTCCACCACCGCCGGGTAATCTGCCCGGTCCATTGGCCCAAACGGGGGCCGAACATCCGATCCAATCCTTTGCGCAAAAAGCGCACGCCGAACAGGATCAACGCCACTCCACCCGCAATTGTCAGCCAGCTCAGCAATGCAAAAATCCTTTCAATCCCTCATTTTAGCACAATTGTTAAATTTTGGTTAACACCCGATTGGGTCAGCTCAACCTGCTCTACCTTTCGTCCGATAACTATCGCGGAGGCTTACCAGGCACTATCACCAGGCCAGGAGGTCACCCCATGCCCATCTCATCACTGCCCCTCACGTCGGTCGGTTCTGACTTTGCCAGTTCACCCCTGGCTGGCCCCGCATCATCTCACGCCAAATTCAACACGCCACGTGATTCCATTGCCACCAGCATATCCACGCCCATCCCCACCCCCATCATCGAAGCCTGGCCACAACGCGCCAACGAACTGGCCAACTGGGCGGACCAGTATCTCGTCAATCGGCGCGACGCGTGGGTCGTGCCCGTCAATGACAAACCCATCACCCCCGACGCCAAATTGCGCTGCGCCGCAGGCACACTCACCCTCTCTGACCTGGCTACACATTTTCAATCCCACTCACCCAAACAGCGCATCGCCTTGCCGCCACTTTCACTCGAACACACCTGCCGATGGTTCGCCATTCTCGTCCATCGTCACAACGACACCGCAGGACAGCCCGACCCCACCGGCCCCGGCGATAATCTCCACGCAGCGCTCTGGTGGTACGAACGATTAGCCAAACGCGGTTTTGATCCCATCCTCGAAGAGACTGGACCCGATGGCCGTTATCGCTTGCTCGTGTTGTTTGACTTTCCCGTCGACGCGCGACGCGCCATTGATTTTGCCGACAACCTCATCAGCGACTTCGGCCATCGCGATCTGGTTCATCGTCCCGTGCTATTGCCCGATCATCCCGACATCCAAACCGCCACACCGATCATCGACACCGATCGCGTCCTCTGGCTTCCCGGCATCAAACCCGTCATCGACCCCGCATCACAACACGACGCTGACACCAACCACAAACCCGAAACCATGATTCACACCAGTCGCATCTGGGATCCTCAACAGGAAACATGGCTGGATGGATTCGCGGCCATCGATGCACTGCTAGGCACGCGACGATCACCCGAAGCCTTGCTCAAACAACGCCCTCAAACCACCATCGCCGACGCCAATCACAATGCCAACGCGCACACCGATGCACATGATCAACACAGCGAAGAGCCAATCGATGACAACACCATCCCCGACCTTATGCCTGAAACCTCCGACGAATCTTTCGTCGCTCCCACGCCCAACACATCCGCATCATCACACCCAACACCCGCTCCCCCACCCGACTTGCACCCGATCATCCACACCATCGCCCAGCGCACCGGCCTACGCGAAAATGAAATCCTACCCCGCACCCTCGATTGGCTCGCACAACAGGACGATGTCATCCAGGCCCTCGTCCTCGGCCAAATCCCCGAAAAAATCCGACCCGACCTCATCCAACTCCTCGCCACCCACCACACCCCCCCCACATTCCCCCACATTCCTCCGGCTTGATTGACGCTTTTTGAGTAGCCGCCCCCCGCCCCCCCAACTCACGACTCACGACTCACAACTCACGACTCACGACTCACGACTCAAAACCTACCCCCCCACCTCAACTTTTAACTCTTAACTCTAAACTTTTAACTTTTAACTTTTAACTTTTAACTTTCTACTTTTAACCCACCCACTCACAACTCCAACCCCGCGAAGCCCAACGAGTCATCCAGCCAATCATCATTGCGCAGCACATTTTTCCGTTGATTCAGTGCGACCGATTCGGCCTTGCGTTGGGCTACCCGGAACATCCGCGCTGCTTTCGCAGACAGCTCTCCCGAACCATCGCCGCGCGTTTTCCATGTCACCGTACTTAGTCTCGAGCCGTAACGACGTATCAGTTCATCTTCCAACGACACAAACACCGCGCAGCTTCCCGGATCGCCTTGTCGACCGGCTCGACCAAACAATTGCCGATCCACGCGCCCGCTTTCATTGCGCTCGGCCACGATCACATGCAACCCGCCCTTGTCGCGCACGTTCGGGCCTAACTTGATATCAGTGCCTCGCCCCGCCATGTTTGTCGCCACCGTGACTCGGCCCGCTTGTCCTGCCTCGGCCACAATCGCGGCTTCCTCATCGTGATTCACCGCGTTGAGCACACGATGCTCAATACCTGCCTCATCCAACAACGCGCTCAAACATTTCGTCGACTCAACGCTACGCGTCCCCACCAGGATCGGCCGACCATCCGCATGCACCCGTTCAATCTCTGCCACAATCCCATGCCACTTCGCTTCTTCGGTCACGAACACACGGTCGGCTGACTGTTCGCGAATGCAAGGCCGATGCGTCGGAATCGGCACCGCAGGCCGATGATAAATCTGCCACAACTCATTCCGCGCTTCTTCAGCTGTCCCTGTCATCCCACCCATGTGACGATACATCCGAAAAAACCGTTGAAAACTCACACGCGCCAAAGTCTCCTTCGGCGGTGTCAGCTTCACTTTCTCCTTCGCCTCGATCGCCTGATGCAATCCCTCCCGCCAGGTTCGATCGGGCTGCAACCGCCCCGTGCCTTCATCGATAATCACAACGCGATCGTCACCATCCTCATCCGGCTGAATCACGTACTGTTCATCGCGTTTGTAAAACTCACGCGCCGTGATGGCTTGACTGATCAATTCTTCTCGCCGACGTGCCACCGACCACATCCCACCCATCTCGCGGGTGATCTCTCGCAAAAATATTCGACCCGCCGCTGTGAAATTTATTTCCTTGTAGCGCACATCTACTTCAAAATGAACCTCAGGCTCCAAACGATTCGCCAAATCGTGCGCTTCAACAAACGATGCCATCTGTTCCGCATTCGGCGCGTCACCCGCAATAATCAACGGCGTTACTGCCTCATCAATCAACACCGAATCCGCTTCATCAATGATCGCCGACTCCAAACCGCGCATCACCAATTGATCTGATGCTGTCGCCTCTTCCGGATTACCTCGCGCCAGAATCTGCCGCACCAATGTTGTCGTCAATCCCTTGGCCTGCCCCAATGCCAAACGATCGCGTAAAAAATCCGCGGCCACTTCTTTGTTGGTCACATACGTCACGTCAGCCTGATACGCCGCGCGACGACTCTCATGGCGCATCTCGCCATCGATCGCTGCCGCACTCAAACCGCACGCTTCGTACAACGGCTTCATCGTGGCCAGATCGCGCGTCGCCAGATAATCGTTCACGGTGATCACATGACAACCGCGCCCGCGCCATCCCACTACGATTGCAGGCAGTGTTGCCGCTAACGTTTTGCCCTCACCCGTGGCCAACTCCGCAATACATCCAAAATGCAATGCCAGCGCTGCCGCCACTTGCGATCGATGCAGACGAAAACCAAACTGTCGATATACCAACTCGCGAATCAAGCCATACGCTGTATCCAGATCGTCCGGCGTTTCCCGGCCCAATCGAAATTTATCTCGCATCCGCTCCGCAATATCACGCAACGCCCCTTCGCTCAACGGCCCAAACCGCGCCTGGCTCGCCAGGATTTGGTTCGCTCGATTCAGATACCGATGCCGTCGCAACATCGAACGCCGAACAATCCCCACGCCTGAATCCCACAGCGCATCCAACCCCTTGGGCAATTTCTGTTTGCCGCGTGCCGATCCCAGCATCCGCCACGTCGCGCTAGGCACACCCGGCGCTGCTGTCGTATCCGACCGCACGCCATACCCACCCAGATCCGCATTGTTCGACAATGTTGTCATGCTGTTACTTTTCTCGATCCGTTCACACGTTTACGCGTTTGGCTTCCAACTCACACCGCTCAAATCTGAAATCGCCGTTGCACCAATTGCCGCAACGTCCGCCAACCTTGACTCAACAACGGCCGTGATGGCAAATCAAATCGCACCATCACCCGTTGCCCGCTGAATAAATCCAACGACGCGACACTCTCGGGTGTCGGCTCGATATGAATTTCAAAAAACGGTTCCATCGCTTTGGTCCCTTGTTCATCGGCACCATCCACGCGAATCGATCCGCCCGCCAAATAGCCCAACGCAGGCGACGGCAATCGCTTCTGGCCTGCAGGCAAAATCTTCGTGATCGTCCCGCGGAATTCAATGTCAGGTCGACCCTTCACCCGCAGTTGCACCGCACCACCCACGCCCAACTCCGGCTCGATCCTCGGTCCCAGATGTTGATCCGCCGCCACGCGAATCACCAGATCATCAATCGTCGCGATCACGCCGATTTCTTCACCGCGTCGCAGATACGCCCCGAGCAATTTACTCGCATCGCGCACCACCCATGTCCCGACAAACGGCGCTTTGACCTGCAGCATTGCCAACTGTTCATCCAATCGCGCGATCTGGCTATCGAGCGCGACGACTTGTTTTCCCAGACTCTGCGCCAGCGCCCGTTCATCGATCGATGCCGCGCGTTTCTGGGTTTCCGCCAACTCTTTGCGCGCGACCAGTTCTCGTCGACGCGTTTGCAATTCCATATTTTCCGCCGCCACCAACGTTTCCTCGCGCGGCTCAACCGCCGTCCCCGAAGGCAACACCGATTCCACAAACCCATCCGCCTGCATATGCACCGTGGCCAGATGTCGCGGCTCAATCACGCCGATCGCCTGATCACGATCCGGCAACTGCACCACACTAGCCATCAGTAACACCACCGCGGCAAGCGCGGCGGTACTCACTATCGCACGCTGCCGATTGCGTTGTAATTCCGGACTCGTCGACAGGTAATGCACCCATCGCCCGATCGGCTTGATCAGCCAACCATAAACCGCCGCAAACCCCATCACCACGCCCGCAATGAACAACTTGTCCGCCACGAACAACAGAATCGACATACTGACAAACACGCGGTAACACGCGCTCAACACCCCATACCCCAACAGCCACCCACGTTCATCGCGCCCATGTGCAGGATTCCGCGCACGCCGCACGCCGTACACTTTTTTCTTCACCAGGTAATACACGTATTCCTTGCCGCGCTGCGCCATGTTGGGCATTTCCAACATGTCCGACAAAATGTAATACCCGTCATAGCGCAACAATGGATTGGCATTGAACAGCAACGTCGTCAAACTCGCGATGAACATCACGTTGTACGCAATCGCATGGATAGCCGATCCACTCGACGTATTGGCCCAGACCATCGCCGCGATCGATGCCACAGCCAATTCCACATACATCCCCGCCGCGCCCACAAACATGCGTCGCCACTTATTGCGCAGTGCCCACGCACTGGTCGCGTCCACATAGGGCACCGGCATCATCATCAATAACATGATGCCCATCGCATGAACCTCACCGGCACCACCCGTGTGACTGCCATGCTCTCCGCCGCATTCTTCGTGTCCGAATTTTTTCGCCGCACACGCGTGCCCCGCTTCGTGAACGAGTTTGATCCCGGCAAAACTCAAATACAACCACACGAGATTGTTCGGATCCAACACGCCTGCCGCCGAATTAAATAATTCCCCATAGCGACCCGCCACACTCATGATGCCCATCACCAGCAACACACCCCACAGCGCGACGCCCCACTTTTTGAAGATCCATCCATACAACGGCATCCACCGTTCCAGCATCGCGTCCGGATCGAGCAATGGCAATCGCACGAACAAAATATTCATCAGGTACCCGCGTACCTCTTGCGATTTGCGTTTGCGGTGCCGTTCAAACATCCCCGCCGCATCGCCCGCCAATTCAGCCTGCAACAGGTTCGACGTGTACAACTGGCCCAACAGGCGAATCGCTTCGCCTTGCGTGGGCGCTCGATCGCCCAGTTGTTCCTGACACGCGCTCCATGCTTCGTTCACCGAGCGATGGCCATCCAACATGCCAATGAACTGGTACGCCGCGTCATCCAATCGATAAAAACTATTGTTGGCCGGGTCCGCCACGACATGCCACAACCGCCCGCGATAATGCTGGCGTTTCGTTTGAACCGTCGATCGCAATCGCGGCTGCAAAGCGGCCACGCGATACCACGCTTCATGAAATGTCGGTCGATCAATCGCCATATCTCTTCCCGCCCGCCCACATTACCCCCGCACGATTTGCCCTGATTAAACGGGCTTGTTCTGCGCTTTGTACTTTTAACTTTTAACTTTTAACTTTGTACGAGGCCCCATCACAACCACCACCGCATTCGCACCCAGTTAATCAACTCGCGTGTCCATATCCATGCATAGTGCCGTCGTCCCGCGTCAACCTTGGCAACACCTTCCATCCCGGGCCTCAGCCACGGCTCGGCATCCACAATGCGCACACGCACCTGAAACACATTCTGTTGATTCAGGACTTCGGCAATCGGATGAATGCGTTCAACCTGAATTTTCATCGTCTCGCTCGGATGCGATGCGGTAGCCAACACGCCTAGCTGTCCCACTTCCAAATCCGCAATCCGACTTTCCGGCACTGACAAGTCCGCCCGCAACCCACGCATCGGCGCAATTTCAAACAGCAGATCACCCGTCCGCACTGGTGCACCAATTTGTTGCGACCAGTCGCCGGTTAACACAATGCCATCGATAGGACTGATTAACTTCGCTCGACTGATTTGGTTTTGCAACAGATCAACCCGCGCACGAATCTGGTCCGCTTGCGCTTTGGCCATCTGCACCTCAACCGCTTTGTCATCGCGCATCGCCAGGCTTCCCTGCTTTTCATAACGCGCTTGTT
>JAUHYI010000124.1 GCA_030426385.1 Phycisphaerae bacterium | reverse complement strand
AAACATTTAGCACGCGAGGCGCGACCATGAGCGATGACGACGCTCCCAAATTGCACATCGACAGCGACTGGAAATCCCAAGCCCAGGCTGAAAAACAAAAACTAGCAGAAGCGACCAAAACGGCCCAGGCTCCCGCATCTGGTGGCGGTCAATCCGCATCACCCAGCGGTGCAGGTGCCAAGGCCGCCGGGGGCAATCCGGGTGGGCGAGAAATGCCGCCTGCTAATTTTGAAACGTTGGTCTCCACGATGGCCACGCAGGCGCTGTTTTCGATGGGCGCGATTCCTGATCCACGCACGGGCCAACGGCACGCGCAATTGGAACTGGCCCGCCATCACATCGACATGCTCAGCGTGATCGAAGAAAAAACAAACGGCAACCTCAGCGACGACGAGCAATCCATGCTGGCTGGGACGTTGTACGAATTGCGCTCGCGTTACATTCAGGTATCCAATCAGGCACGCGAACGGTAGCACTGATTGTGACGGCAGGTTGCCGTTTGCGATTTGTCTGTGACCCGTTGCCATAATGCGTCGCGATATTTAGTGCCCCACTAGAAATCACATCCGTAATCAAAAGTACCACCCCATGCCCCCCCACACCCCCCACACCCCCACCCAAACCTCCACGGCTTCATCATCCACGCCAGGCCCGTTGGCCCGACATCATTTCCTCTTGCGACGATTGCATTCGCTCTCGGGCATCATGCCCGTGGGCATCTTTGTCATCTTCCATCTGTTCACCAACATGCAGATGGTGTTCCCAGGAAAATTTCAACACGAAGTGGCATTCATCCACTCGATGCCTGCGTTGTTGTTTATCGAAATTTTTGGCTTGTGGTTGCCGATCGGGTTTCATGCCTTGCTAGGCATCGGCTACATGATGAACTGGGTGCCCAACACCATCAGTTACAGCTACCGCGATAACTGGCGATACACCATGCAACGCATCACCGCATGGATCGCATTGGTGTTTATTTTTGCACACGTGGCCACCTTGCGTTGGCGATTAAATCTCTGGGGTTGGCACACGCCGTTCTATCTCGATGCGGTGAACCATGCCACCGGCGAAGTCATCGCTCGCGGTGACGATGGCGAACCTCTGGCGCTGGCCCATGCCAGTACTGCCATGGCATTGCAATCCTCCTATGCCGTCTTGGCGTTCTATATCATCGGCGTGTACGGCGTGGTCTATCACTGGGCCAACGGCTTGTGGACCGCCGCGATCAGTTGGGGCTTGACCGTCAGCGTGCAAGCACAAAAACGCTGGGGCGGCGTGTGTGCGGTGTTGGGCATCAGCCTGGGACTGTTCAGTGCTGCGGCGATCTATGGTGCCATGTCGTACGAACCCACTGCCCAGGAACAGGCAGCCATCGCCCAGTTGGCGGGCACTGACGAGCCGAATATCGAAGTCGACCATCCCGAAGATCACGAAACCAAATCACCAGAAGACGCAGGGACCGGGGTAAGCTCCGGGCATTGATGTCACCTCAGGCGATTGTCCGACATAATTAAAAGACTGGCCCATTAGCGGCCCATCGGCGAAGTAGCCGAAGTAGCAAGGAATACGAATCGATGGCAAATCAAACGACAACTGGCCCGGACACGCAGGGTGGGGTTGGCAGTGATCGGGTTATTATTGTAGGTGGTGGGTTGGCAGGATTGGCCGCGTCGATGCGCGTGGCTGAGGCAGGGATGAAAGTAGACCTGTTTTCGATGGTGCCGGTCAAGCGGTCGCACAGTGTGTGTGCCCAGGGTGGCATCAATGCGTGCAACAAAGTCGCGCGACAACAGGGCTATTCCGAATGGCAGCATTTCGATGAAACCCTGTACGGCGGTGACTTTCTAAATCACCAGCCGCCGGTGTATTCGATGACGCATTGGGCGCCGGATATTATCGATCTGTTCGATCGGATGGGCGTGCCGTTCAATCGGACGAAAGAAGGCCAACGCGACCTGCGCATGTTTGGCGGTTCGTTGTTCAAACGTACCCACTTCGCCGGTGCGACCACAGGCCAACAACTGATCTACGCACTGGACGAACAGGTGCGACGTTGCGAAGTCGAAGGCAGTGTGACCAAGCACGAGTTCTGGGAGTTTTTGTGGCCGGTGCTCGATGACGACGGCGTTTGCCGAGGCATCGTGGCCCAGGACATGCGATCGATGGAAATTCGCGCATTCCGTGGCGCGGCAGTGGTGATGGCTACAGGCGGCAACGGTTTGATTTTCGGCAAGAGTACCAACAGCGTGATCTGCACCGGCGGCGCTGCGGCCCGCTGTTACAAGGCGGGTGCATGGCTGGGCAATGCTGAATTTATTCAGGTACATCCAACCGCAATTCCAGGCGAAGACAAATGCCGCTTGATGTCAGAATCAGCACGCGGCGAAGGCGGTCGCGTGTGGGTGCCACGCAAGCAAAAAGATCCGCGTCATCCCAATGAAATTCCCGAAGGCGAACGCTGGTATTTCCTCGAAGAAAAATATCCGGGCTATGGCAATCTGGTCCCACGCGATATTGCCACGCGCGAACTATTCTGGAAATGCCAGGAAGGTTACGGCGTGCACGGCGGACGCATGGTGTATCTCGATTGCACCGCCCTGCCCGATGCGACCAAGGACAAGCTGGCAGGCATTTTTGAAATTTACGAAAAATTCACCGGCGACAATCCGCGCGATGTGGCTATGAAAATTTTCCCGGCAGTCCATTACACCATGGGCGGTATGTACACCACCTACACCGCCGAGGATGATTCCAAGGGAATGAAGCACGGCGCGCTCAACAACATGATGACCAACATCCCGGGGTTGTACGCGTTCGGCGAAGTGAACTATCAATATCACGGCGGGACGCGATTGGGTGCCAACGCCCTGCTGTCATGTACGTTTGACGGGTTGTTCTGCGGGCTGTCGGTGGCCAACTATGCCAAAGAGCAGATCAGTGCGGGCAAGTCAGCCTCGGATAGTTTGCTGCAAAAATATGTCGATCAGGAAAACGACAAGGTTACCAAACTCAGCGAAAACAACGGCAAGTTCAACCCATACCACATCCACGAAAAACTGGGCGACGAACTGACCGATTCGTGTACGGTGATGCGTGAACAAAAACGCATGGAACAGGCCTATGATGTGTTATGCGATCTCAAAGAACAATACGCGCAGGTGAAACTGTCCGACACGGGCATGTGGACCAACCAGAACCTGAGTTTCACGCGGGCACTGGGCGACATGCTCGCCTATGGCGAAGCGATCCTGCTCGGCGCGATGCAACGCGAGGAATCACGCGGCTCGCACTATCGGCCGGACTTCCCCGAACGCAATGACGAACGTTTTCTAAAAACCACGATTGCCAAGTACGATGTGCTCAACGATCGGCCGATATTGGAATATGAAGACGTGCCCCAGCCTCTGGTCGAACCGCGGGCACGAACGTATGGCAAAGTGGATTGAGAAAACCACTAAGGCACAGCGGCGCAGAAATCCAGAGATAAGACAGCAGAGTTTTGTCCACAGATTTTCACCGATGAACACAGATTGATACGAAAAACAAGAAAGAGATAACGAGGAATGCAGGAATACAGGAAAGAACGTCTTGAGAAATGGTGAACCGTTGGTCATAAAAAAACTGAACCAATTCGGTTTATAAAATTTCCTGTTTTCCCGTTTTCCTGAATTCCTCGTACATAAAAATCTGTGTTCATCTGTGAAAATCTGTGGACAAAAAAAATAACCACGAGCAACCAAAATGATTAAGAGCAATAAACCCAAGACGCTGACATTCAAGATCAAACGACAGGACGATCCGAAGTCCGAGCCATACTGGCAGGCATTTGATATGCCGTATCGGCCTAGCCTGAACATCATCAGTTGCCTGCAGTACATTGCGGGACATGCCACGACGACCGGCGGCAAAGATGTGGCCCCGGTGGTGTGGGAATGTTCGTGTCTCGAAGAAGTGTGTGGGTCGTGCACGATGGTCATCAATGGCCGAGCCCGGCAATCATGTTCGGCCTTGGTCGATGAGATTCTCGACGAAACCGGCGATACGATTATCACGCTCGAACCGATGAGCAAGTTTCCTGTGGTACGCGATCTGTGGGTGGATCGCTCACGGATGTTTGAAAACCTGAAAAAAGTTAAGGGCTGGGTGCCGATCGATGGCACGCACAAATTGGGCGAAGGCCCCCAGGAATCACCCGAGCAACAGGACATGCGTTACGCCTTGTCGCGATGCATGACATGCGGCTGCTGTCTCGAAGCATGTCCGCAATTCACCATCGACAATGAATTCATTGGCGCCCAGGCGATCAGTCAGGCACGCTATTTCAATGAACACGAAACGGGTGCGACCTTAAAAGACGAACGACTCGACGCGCTTTCCGAAGTCGGTGGCGTCAGCGATTGCGGCAATGCCCAGAACTGTGTGAAAGTTTGCCCGAAAGATATCCCACTGACCGAATCGATCGCAGCCACGGGCCGACAGTTGACGGTGCATCACATTAAGAAATTTTTCACCGGCAAGTGATGCAATCGGCATCGCGATTCGTGTGGGTTTAGTCCGTTTAGTTTGCGTATTGCGTTTAAAAAAATCGCACGATTTGTGGTTACCGCATCGCAAATCGGACGGGTCACTTAAGTCCCGCACCCGCACCCGTTTCGCGATCAAACCTCTCACCTCTTCAAAAACACATGCATACCACATGCATGCGCGGTTCTCGTTTTTTTACTGCGCGGTTTTTACGCATGTTTGCCTGTTAAATAGGCCACGGCCCTTTCCAAGTCCAATCGATCAGCCTGTAATCATTTAAAAAGCCCCCGCGTGGTTTCTGACATTTTTCTGGCATAGAATTTGTATTGAATACTGGCGATCAACCGATAGTCATTTTGAGAAGCGGTTGTGTGTTTGTGTGATCCCAGTATTCAACGGAGATCCATGTATGCCGACAGTCCCATCTGATTACGCGACAGGAAAATCTGGTTTTGCCCATTCGTCGATTCGGCCGTTGGTGCGGTACGTCGATGAGGAGCAGGCGGTCATCGACATTGGTTTCACCTTGTGCCCGGATGAACACGCGGTGCAACGGCCTGATACACAATTCGAGGTCGACCTGGAATTGGCAGCCGATGAACAAACCTACAAACGCCACACTGTTTTGAAACTGGCTGACCAACGGCCCGGCCAATGCGACAGCCAACAGACCGGCATGGTTCGCTTCACCGTAAACCGTCCGCAACGATGGTGGCCTGCGGGATTGGGGGAGCAGGTTTTATATCAACTGACCGTCAAGCTGATCGTTGACGATCACCAAGTGGAAACATGGACGCATACCCTGGGGTTAACGTCAGTGCGTGCCTCAGGCGAAAACGCTGCGGACCATTCGCATTTGATGTTACTGGTCAACGGCCGAGCATGCGATATCCGTGAAATCATTGCGATCGGCCCGGATGATGAATCGGAATTGATTCCAGTGTGCGCGACGAGCTTGCTGGTGGTGCGTGGACATTTCGGGCCACCGCAGTTGTACGACGCTGCTGATCGCGCGGGGATTTTATTGATCCAGGCGATTCCCACGGCGCATACCGATGGACCTGCCTCGACAACCTACCTGGCATCCGAAATCGATCGGCTCGCCAGCCATCCGTCATTGGCAGGTTGGTTAATTGGACAGCACACGCCCATCGCCGACCGCGTAACCCGCCGAGTGCGGCAAATGGATCCGACGCGACGGGTGTTCCGCGATATGCCGGTGGCGTGCTAGGTCGGGCCAGAGGGGCTAGGAAATGGTCCTGTTCAGGTAAGAAGTCTTAAGAATTTATGCCATGGTTGCTTTTGGCCTGCTGTGAATCGAGCAGGTCTTGAATGGCGTGGGTTTTATCAGCCGAGCGCGAACCTGTGCATGCGTTCCCACGTACAATTCAGACATGCCATCTACCTCTCCCGATATTTCTGCTGCGCGACGAACCGATTTAAGGCGTCCGCGTTTTTCCTGTGTTGCAAAGTCTTCAGTCAGCCACATGGCCATGGTCTTGACACTGTTGCTGACATGCATGTTGGCCAGCCATACCTGCGCTCAGGTTGCAACCCGCCAACCGACCACACAACCAGCATCACACCATGCTGCGACGCCAACAAACGAAACCGCAAACAGGTCAGATTCGCGTTCAGGTCGCGATCAATCCCAGGGTTGGCTCGATCGCATAAGTGACCGGGCCGATCACATTGGATCGATTCAGGCCAACATCCGATACGATCGGCGGAACCATTTGTTGGGCGATGAACAGCGTCGCTTTGGCGAACTGGTTTTTATCGCAGGGCCGCCCGCGCGATATGCGATTCATTTCAACAAGGTGATGGCTGACGACGGGCGTTCAAAAAAACAGGATCGATGGTATCTGTTTGATGGCGTATGGCTGGTCGAACGGCTCGACGATCAAAAACAGTTTTTCAAACGGCAGATTGTCGCACCCGATGCGAAGCCTGAAGATGTTGATCCATTGGCCTCGGGCCGGGGACCGTTTTCATTACCGTTGACCGCACGCAAGCACCAGGTGTTGGAAAAATTCAATGTGACATTGGTTGAATCGGATGACCGCGATAATAACAATGCTGATGCTAATGCTGATGAAGCGAGCAAAAGTATACACCTACGACTATCCCCCCTGCCGCACCGGTCGGCAGACCTGGCCGTAATCGATGTGTGGTATGACCGGGAACTTCTCGTGCCCGTGCGAGTGTCGATGTTGGATCCCGATGGCGAAAACGAACAGGAATTCACCCTGCGAAAAATCGTGGTCAATGACCCCGTGGATGAATCGGTGATCGACGTGAGCGAACCGCGCGGCCGAGGTTGGCTCGTCGAAATCACACCCTGGCAAGATGCGGAGTGAAGGGGAAAACAAGAAAAATGTGTATGTATGTGGGAGGGCCGTGATGCATATCACGGGTCGTGCGTGCAGAGGTTACAGCGCATTGAGCAATTGGTCGATTTGATCGATCGTGTTGTAAAAATGCGGGCTGACGCGCAAGCGCCCTTCGCGTGTGGCGATGATGATGTTTTGTTGAGCGAGGCTGGCCGCAATTTGATCAACGCTTGAATTCTTCGCGTGCGACGTTTCCGAGCGTGGCGAGGGTGTGAACGTGACGATGCCACTGCGTTCGTGGGGTTCGCGTGGACTGATGATGGGATGGCCCAGTGAGGTCAGGCCATCGCATAGATGACTGGTTAATTGCTCGATGCGTTGCCAGACATTATCGATGCCGATGTCGAGCAGCATTTGCAGGCTCGCGCCCAGCGCGAGTAGGCCGGGGATGTTGTGTGTGCCGGGCTCGAAACGTCGAGCGTTACGTTCGAAGGTGAAGTCATACTGACCGTAGTTATGAGCATCACGCATGTTCAACCAGCCGACAATGTTGGGGTGCAACATTTCTGCCAGGTCCTGATGACAATAAAACAGCCCCGCGCCCTCAGGGCCCAGCATCCACTTGTGTCCGTCTGCGGATAGAAAATCAATCCCCATCGCCTGCACATCCATCGGTATCGCACCGACCGATTGAATCGCATCCACGCATAGATACCCACGGGCCTGATGCACGACATCGCTGATGGCCCGCAAGTCAATGCGATAGCCGGTCGCATATTGCACATGGGAAACCGCCACGATTTTCGTGCGATCGGTAATCGCGTCGATGACATCATCCACATCCACGCGCCCATCGCGCTGTTGGGGAACTTCGATTAACTTGACGCCGAACCGCGCCAGGTCTTGCCACGGATAACGATTGGCCGGATATTCGACACTGGTGATGACCACCTCATCGCCTTGGCGAAACGGGAATCCCTTGGCCACGAGACTGAGCCCGGTAGACGTGTTGGGAATGAATGCAATTTCGTGCTGCCCGCGAGCACCGATCAAAGTCGCCGCAACCTCGCGCAGGCGTTCAATCGCACGATACCACCCACTGCCGACATACGCTTGTGATGCCGCTTGATCCGCATAGTCACGCAAAGCCTCTGCCGCAGGTGGCGACAACGGCGCCACCGCCGCGTGATTGAGAAAAACCATCGAGTCAACGATCGGAAAATGTGGCGATTTATCGAAACACGGATCAGTCATAATTGTCAGTACGATTGTTAATGCGCCCCATCGCTTTGCCCTTGGCATATTATATCGTGAGGATTAATCGGCAACCGGATTTCTGAGGCATCGTCTCGGCCATGAACGCCCGCATGAAGGATCGCCCGTATGAAAGAATATTGCAAGCCTGATTCGATCAAGCCAGACCGTCCCAGTCCCATAGGTTGGCCATGTGTCATGCGCAAGCGTAAGGTCTGGCCTTGGTCAAGCAGCACACGCACGTGGTGGGTTTGTCTGACATCGACGCTGGCCCTGTTTTTTTGCATGACCAGCCATGCGGCAAAAATGGAATTGGATCAATCAGCCCTGGCCCCACATGTGCAGGCAATGATCGATGATGACGTGGTGTCCGATGCCGAGCGGCGCAGGCTGCAATTATTTCACGGGCAATGGGAGCAATTGGATGCGCCCACCATCACCGAACAGGCCGACATCGCGTTGCAGCGCTATGCCCTCGACGATCCGATTTTGAACAACCCGAAAGTGCCTACGCGATGGCGAGCTCATGGAGCACATCGACGCGGCGAACCCGACATCGCGCTGGATTTAATCGCTCAAGAACCCGACGATGATCCGGAAATTGCGTTGCTGCGGGCACGATGTCATCTGGATCGCGGACGAATGGATCAGGCTGTGACCGCATTGATGCCGATTCGATTGCGCATGGAAACCGAGGCAATCGATGACGCGGCCACGCTAACAGCCGCGGCAGAATCCCTGGCACTGTTGGCCCACTTGGAAGGCCGACCGGCGTATGACTATCAACTAACCATGAAATTGTTGGGACGGGCCCGCAGTGAATTGGATCAATGGCATTGGCCGACGATGGTGGCCGAAGCGCGGTTGCTATTGGCCAAGGATAATCGCAGCGATGCGGCCGCCGCACTATTCGATGCGCTGGCATTGAATCCCAACAGTTCCGACGCGTTGTATCTGCTGGGGGATATGTCTGCGGATGGTTTTAATTTTGATGCGGTGGACAAATGCCTATCACGATTGCGAGAGATCAATCCGACGCATCCGTTGGCTGATTTGTTGGAAACGAAAACTCGCATGGTTCAGAAAGACGCTGTTTCAGCGCGCGAAGCCATTCATAAGTTGCTGTCGCGCTTTCCGGATCACCGTGATGGTCTGGCATTACAGGCGGCGGCCGATGCACTGTCATACGATCAAGAGGCATTGCAGCGGACGTTAGCGCGTTTTGAAAAATTGGCACCGGGTAGCGCCGCAGCCTATGCCATGGTCGGCGATGTGTTGGGTGTTGCGCGACAATATCTGGATGCCGATGCCATGTTGCGAAAAGCGATCGAGCGTCAACCGAATGATCCCAAACCGCATATTGATTTGGGATTGTTGCTCATGCAATATGGCGATGACAAGCGGGCCCACGTGGTGTTGTCCCATGCGACACGTTTGGATCCGTTCAATGTGCGAGCCGCCAATCAGTTGGCCATGGTTGAACAACTTCTGGGTTACGAACGCATCGAAACCGAACATTTTATCATCAAATACGCGGGAAAATCCGACAAAAACGACGGCATCGATGCCGTGCTGGCTCGGGATATGCCCCAGGCCCTTGAGCAGATCTACGCCACCGTCACCGCCGCTTTCGAACATCAACCTTCGCGAAAAACTTCCATCGAAATCCTCCCCGATGAACGCGCATTCGGCGTGCGCATCACCGGCATCCCCGATATCTGGACGATTGCCGCGTCGACCGGCGATGTCATTGCCATGACCCCACCGCGCGGCGGCAGCCATCAACGTGGCGCGTTCGATTGGTTCCGTGTCATCCAACATGAGTTCGTGCACACGGTCACGTTGGATCAAACACGCAATCGCATTCCTCACTGGTTTACCGAGGCATGCGCCGTATCGCAGGAGCCGGGGTCGCGTGATTACAATTCGTGCCAGTTGCTCGCCCAGGCATTGTTGACCGATCGCCTGTTCGATTTGGATGAAATAAATTTCGCGTTTGTGCGACCTAAGACACCAGCCGATCGTCCGCTTGCCTATGCCCAGGCGCATTGGATGTTGGAATATATCACCGCTGATGTTGGGCATGATGCCATCATTGCCATGCTGGAAAAATATCGCGACGGCGTGGGTTATGTCGCTGCGGTTGAACAGGTGCTCGGCGTGGATCGCGAAACGTTCATGACCCAATTCAAACAATGGGCCCATCAACAAATTGTAAGCTGGGGGCTGGGGCCACTGCCCGACGATCCGGAATTAATTGCGGTGATCGAATCGAAAGATCCAATCGAACCGACGCGTTTGCAGCAATTAATTAAACGTTATCCGAACAATCCCACGTTGCTGCGCATTGTCGCTGAACATGCGATGCACTATCAGGCCAACACAAACCCCATGGCCGCGCAACGGGCGGTGTTGAATTATGCTGCAGCTAGGTCGGTCGATCCCTGGCCGAATCGACAACTGGTCGAGCTGGCTCAACGCACCGGGCAATGGGATCAGGCGATCGGTGCGCTGGCGGCGCTTGATGAAGCCGATCAGGCCACCGGCGAATACGCCCTACTGCTAGCCAACCTGCATCGCGATCGCGGTGAACTGGACTTGGCCGCTCATGCTGTGAAGCGGACGTTGCAACGCCAACCCTACAACGCCTCGACACGTGAATTGGCCGCGACCATCGAATTGCAACGCGGTGACAAGCATCGCGCGCTGCATCACCTGCAGGCTCTGGCGATTTTAGAACCAGAGGTCGCCATTCATTTCACGCGGTTGGCCTATCTGCAACGTCAACTCGGAGACGAGCCCGCAGTCATCGCGGCCGCGGAGCGTGCGGTGGAACTGGATCCTAATTCACCGGCCAAACAATTTTTATCGCCTTGATTTTGTCGAGCTTGGATTACGACGAACGTTGGCAACGATCGCGGTTGCCACGATTACCCTAAAAAATCACACGGATTGCCACGGTTTCACTCAGTAATTTCATTGAACTCAAACCCACAAACGGCCGATGTCCCCAGACACGCGTCGGAATCCCGTACAATTTCATCATGCCACACGATCGCTTCACTACCGCTGCTACCCTGGCTGTTGAACAAGCCAACGAACAGGCCCACGCCTTGGGGAAAAACGACCCGGGGCCGCAACACCTGTTGCTGGGCATCATTCACGCGGGCGGCGTGGCCAGTTACCTGTTGGAAGTTCAAGGCGTCACCCACACGCGAATGCTCGCTGAAATCAATGCCGGCATCGAACCGATGCCCATCGCACCGATTCTCGAAAGCGCCGCCGCACTGGCCGATGAACGCAAACACCAACAGATCGGCACCGACCATATCCTGCTCACCCTGCTAAACACCGAAGGCCCGCATCAGTTGTTATTGGATCGGCTCGGCGCAGACAAACAACAACTCATCGAAGAGATCACGGTACGCATGGATGCGGTGCGACCAGAAAATTTATGTGCGGGCGATCTCGATCAATTGTTCGGCACGCAGGAGGGGTGATCGACAACTGCCCAGCAATGCCACTCTACAGAATCACGCTTGGCCATTGGCTTGATTATTCGTCGTCGTCATCGGACGCAAACAAACGCCTGGCCGCGGAATCGATTTCTGATTCACGATGATAAGCCTGAAAAATCGCGTGGGCTAAATCCAAATCTGCAGGCCGAGTGATTTTTAAATTCATCACATCGCCCTCGACCACCGCCACGCGATGTCCCATCAATTCAATCAGGCCCGCGTCATCAGT
Source organism: Phycisphaerae bacterium (assembly GCA_030426385.1). Classification (GTDB taxonomy): domain Bacteria; phylum Planctomycetota; class Phycisphaerae; order Phycisphaerales; family Phycisphaeraceae; genus JAUHYI01. The sequence continues at coordinate 1,207 of JAUHYI010000124.1, read as the reverse complement.
GATCGTTTTTACATCGACCTGGCCCGCCACGATCCGAGCATACGCGCGTTTCAACAATGCCTTTTCAAATACCTGCGGGGTTTGCACCTCAACCACGTTCGTGCGGTCAATTGTTTCCTGCACCACGCGTGGGGCATCATGCGATTCACGCGGAGCATCGTCAAAAATAGCATCCAATGGATCTGCCGATTCTCGATCTGCCCCGCCACTGTTTACCCCGTTCTCGTTAAGCGATAGTTCCGTCACGCGTTTCAATGTTCCCGACACCGGCATGGCTGGAATCACCGCATCAAACCGCGCCGCAGCACGAAACACCCGGTCAATCACCGCATCGCTGGTTAACGGCCGGGCCGCATCGTGAACCGCCACATGCGTGCAGTCCGGGGCAATATCATCCAATGCGTCGAGCGCCCGTTGCACCGTTTCCCATCGCTCGGTGCGGCCACCGGCCACGATCGAAACGTCGTACACCGACAGGCGATCCTCGTATTTGAACTTGAATGCATCGACCGCATCGGGATTAACCGCTACCACGATCTGCGACACATCCGAACGTGCAGCAAACAATTCGATACTGCGTAAAAACACAGGCCGACCCGCCAGTTCGCGTTCGATTTTGTTGATCGCGGGTTGCGACGTGTGTTCTAGCGCATCGCCGGATTGATCGGCTTCACCCGCAAAACGTTTGCCTAAGCCTGCGGCAGGAATGATGACTGCAAATTGATTCGCCATAGCTTTGCAGTGTAGCAAACCGGCTGCATTCGCGTGGGGCTAATCCATGAATGGTAGTGGTTCACTTTAACGAGCCGCGACCGTCAGGGAGCGGGTTTCCAACAGGTTTGGCCCGCTCCCTGACTGTCGCGGCTCGCTAAGCATTTCAAAATGTACCACTGCCCCATAAATCCCCCCTCCCCCCCCCCCACAAACCCACACACACGATAGGCGCCATGACACATTCCACCACACAACACGCACCACCTACGCGTCGGCAATAATCCCCATCGCCACCAACACCCCCACGACAATCGCGATGGCAATTCGGTAATATCCAAAAATTTCCATGCCATGACTTTTCAGATAAGCGACCATCCATTTCACCGCAATGATCGCCGACACGAATGCCAACACGAACCCGATGATCATTTCCATCGGATCGTAATAGTGCGTCATGGATCGGCCATGTTTCATGCCGTCGTACACCGTCGCC
>JAUHYI010000123.1 GCA_030426385.1 Phycisphaerae bacterium | reverse complement strand
ATCCGCTGCCATTGAGCGTCGGTCAACTCGTGGCGATGTCGCATCAGGGTCCTCCTTGACCTTGACCAAAAATCAATATGTCGGCGCAAATCATCAACCGGCTTGAATGTCCGTAGCAGCTAGAGCAACTGGCGTGAGTAATCTTCACGTTTTTGGTGATCTGGCAGGTGGACTTAAGTCCACCTGCCGGTGGGCCGTGGAGATTGTTTTTGCCAGTTGCTCTAGCTGGCGGACGGCGTCCGCCAAGTCCGCTCGACGCTCGACGCTCGCACCGTACCGATCAAACCATCGTCATGACGATGCGCGCAACACAGCCAACATCTCCGTACGGCAATGGCTATGAAGTCTGCCCGTGAACATGCAATCGGCTTGGTCTTGATGTGTTCTGGCCAGGAATTTTACTTGGCAAGGTTGACGTTCATCGCGTCGCCCAGGTGCTTGGCCAGCGCGGGCGTATCCGTGATGCGTTTCATTTCTGTGGCCATTTCATTGCTGATCGTCATCCAACGCTGAATATGTTTTTGCATGGTCATGCCCTTGGTCATGGGGTCAGCATTATCGAACTGTTCGCTCATGACATTCAGTTCCTTCGAGAGCGCATGAATTTTCGGCGCGGCTTTTTCTGCACTTGCTTCGTCAGTGACACTCTTGAATTGCTTGGTGAGCGATTCGATTTTGCCCATGTAGGCCAACATCAGGGATTCGAAATCGTCATGCTCTTCAACCTTTACCTCAGCATTTTCACCGTGAGCACTTTCGACATCTTCATGAGTACCACCATGAGCATCCCCTGCCCCACTCGATGATTCGGAGCTATCCCCGCAGCCGGTCAACGTTAACGTGGCGACCAAAAGCAGTGCGCCAATGAATTGCCAAGCGTTCGTTTGAGTCATGTGATTCATAGTGATGTGCCTTATTAGTGTTACAGAGTTCGACGTAGATTTAAGAAAAAGCAATTGCGACAGAGCATGCCACGACGATAAAGCCGGGATAAAACGGCTAGACATTGTAACCCCCTCTGGGAATTGAGGCGACCTACTGGAGCATCAATAAAAAAAGCCCACGGCAGGATATGCCGTGGGCTTCAATGCGATCATCGTATGCCTCACATCATCACCCCAGAAAATACAAATGTAATCCGGGGAAAATGTGGGATGAGGGGGAATGTGGGGGGGGGTTAGGCGTTGATGGTTTCTTCGCCTTTTTTCCAGTTGCAGGGGCACAGTTCGTCGGTCTGCAAGGCATCGAGGACGCGCAGGACTTCTTCGACGTTTCGGCCGACGCTCAGGGCATTGACGTTGACCCATTGGACGACGCCATTAGGATCGATCAGGAACGAGCCACGCAGTGCCACGCCCTTATCGGGAATGAGCAGGCCGTAGTCCATGCTGATGCGTTTGGTGATGTCAGCGAGCATGGGGTGCTTGAGGCTAGCCAATTCTTCTTTGGCATCGCACCAGCCCTTGTGGACGTAATGGCTATCGGTTGAACAGGTGAGCAATTCACATTCGCGATCTTCGAATTCGCCGAGCGCGTCATCGAATGCCTTGATTTCGGTTGGGCAGACGAAGGTGAAGTCCATGGGATAGAAATAGAGGTAAAGCCACTTGCCAGCGTAGTCGTCGAGCGAGACGGTTTTGAATTCGTCGGTGGGACGAACGTAGGCCTGAGCGGAAAATTTGGGAGCAGGATTGCCAACTTGTACGGCCATGATGAGCCTCCTATGGATCAAAATCGGGTTCAGGGTTATAAGGGTTAGTGAGGTTGAAAAACCTACGGGTCGCCAATGCTATAAAGGTTCATGGCGATTGTCTAGGGTCAGGGTCATAAAAATGATGTGGGTATCGAAGCACATTCATATGTGGCCTGTGGGCAACATCCGGTACGACCAGCATGAAAAGCGGCAAGCATTGAGCCACAAAAAACCAATTGCAAACACTGCCATTTCAATGACTTGCAATATTTCATCGCCAAGCCGTTTTGATCGCGGCACCCTGTTCGCAATCTCGACTGACATGCGACATGATTTTGTAAACGGGTTGAAACGGCTATTCCTGGGGCTGTTAGGCATGGCCATCGGTGCGTACGCGTGCTTGTTGATGAGCTGTTCTGCGCCTGGCGGTGGGAATCTGGGATACGCAGAATTTGGCGCTGTTCCGGCAAAAACGGCGCGGCCTGTGGAACGCAATACGCAACACATTCCCGGCGAAACCTTGGCGACCTACAGCGAAGATCTCGCATCGTACACGCCGGACCCTGCCATGATCGCGGCGGGATACTTGCCCTGGTATATGGATCGGCGCGATCATCCTGCAGCGACATACACAGGCCCGCCACAAACGGCCGTGCGTCATCGCTCGATCCAACGGCAATACGATCACACCTACACCACCGGCCGAGGCGACGTTCGCGATCGCACACATCGTCGGACATACAGCGAGACCGTGGTGGAATCAGTGCGCTGATGTTAGGACTGGATGAGTAGGGTTCGTGGCATACGCATAAAAAACGACGGGGGAACGTGGTGTGCGTGGGGATGTGAGGGAGATGTGGGGTGGGGGTGTTGTGGGGGAGGATATGGGGGGTGTTGTGGGGGGGGGTAATCCCGCTACAATTCACATGATGGTAGTGACCGAATCCCAAACCCATCCGGTGATCGAAGAATTACGTCAGCTATTGGGCGATGATGCCGTGGTGTCGGCTCGCGATGAGATGACGGTGTACGAATGCGATGGTTTCACGGTGGCTCGCGGTTGGCCGACGGCCGTGGTGTTTCCAAGCGATACGGCCCAGGTCGTGGCATGCGTGCGGGCCATTGCCAAACATGATGAATTGCAGATCGTACCGCGCGGCAGTGGCACGGGTTTGGCGGGCGGTGCGGTGGCCTATGGCGCGGGCGTGTTGATCAACACCACGCGCATGACGCGCATCGAAAATATCGATCTCGACAATCGCGTGGCTGTCGTGCAATCCGGCGTGCGCAATCTCGCACTGTCGGACACGGTCGCAGCGGTCGGGGCTTCCAAAAATATTCATCTGCATTTTTCGCCTGATCCGTCGAGCCAACGGGCATCGACCATCGGCGGCAACGTCGCGACCAACGCCGGCGGCATCAATACGCTCAAACATGGCGTCACATCCAACCATGTGCTGAGCGTGGAAATGGTGCTGGCCAACGGCGAGGTGTTGATCACCGGAGGCGTCGGCACGACAGACCCAAGCACTGTATATTACGACAGCGTCGGGCCCGATCTGACCGGGTTGATCTGCGGCAGCGAAGGCATCCTCGGCATTGTCACACGCGTGTGGTGCAAACTGGTGCCGACACCCGAGCATTTTCGCACGGTCTATGGCGTGTTCAACACCACCGCTGACGCGTGCAACACCGTGGCAGACGTCGTAGCCACCGGCATCGTGCCGACCAGCATGGAAATGATGGACGGGGCCATGATCAAGGTCGTCGAAGATGCATTCCATTACGGTTTTCCCACGACCGCTCAGGCATTGCTCCTGATCGAGATCGATGGCGTCGATACCATTCTGGATGATCAACTAGCCACCATCGTCGACATTGCCAAACAGAATCACGCCACCGATGTCAAGCAATGTTCCGATCCGGTGAAGCGCAAAGAATTATGGTCAGCCCGCAAAAGCGCGTTCGGTGCCATCGGTCGCATCAGCCGAAGCTATTGCACGCAGGACGCGTGTGTGCCACGTTCGAAATTGCCCGAGGTGATGGACAACATCCAACGCATCGGCCGTGAATATGGCTTGACCATCACCAATGTGTTTCACGCTGGTGATGGCAATGTCCATCCGATTTTGCTGTTCGACGAAGACAACCCCGACGAGGTGCAGAACACCTTGCGGGCCAGCGAAGCGCTGCTGGCCTATTGCATCAGCATCGGCGGAACCATCACCGGCGAGCACGGCGTCGGCGTCGAAAAATTGCACCTCATGCACAAAATGTTTAACCCCGCCACCATCGATACCTTCCAAAAAATCAAAACCGCATTCGATCCCGACCATCGCATCAACGATGGCAAACTCGTTCCCAGCGATACATTGAATATCGAATTGTTGCTGCCCACAAAATCAGGCAGCCCCGGCGGTGCGATGTCGCACTAATGTTTCGCTCGTGTACGACGCGGCGAACCGGTAAAAAATAATTCAGAAATCAGAACTTACAAATCAGAAATCATAAATCATAAATCAGAAATTCTCCCACACACCATGACCATGACCGTTGAAATTCAGGACGCCGCAGGCCTTGTCGAATGGGTCGAACGTCGCGTGGCCGACAAAATGCCCATCGTCGATTACGGCGTGGCTCATCGTGGCATGGGAAATCCACCGACGGCCAACGAGCACGTCAATCTACATTTCCAATTGCCTGACGACGCGCCCAACGGCGGCATCATTGAACACTACACCCGCGATATGACCGTGCGCGCTTCAGCGGCGGCCACGCTCGGCAACCTGCAACGCGAACTGGCCAAACAGCAACAGTTTTTGCCCATCGATGCCGACGACGATCTGACCCTCGGCGAAATTATCACCCATCACATGTGGGGGCCATGGCGCGTCGGCTACGGTTCGGTACGCGATCACCTTCTGGGCCTGCGCTATATCGATGGACTCGGACGTGACATCCACGTCGGCGGACGCACCGTGAAAAATGTCGCCGGCCTCGACGTCACCCGACTCATGGTCGGCAGCCTCAACGAACTGGGCCTGATCCACGAAGCCACTCTGCGCACCTATGCCATCCCACAACAAATCAGCACCATCGACCTGCGCTTGAACGACCCGAGCAAACTCGGCCAGGCCATGACCGATTGGCTCGTTACCGAGGCCGCACCCGCCGCGATGTCCATGCACCTGGCCATGCCTTGCCCACAACCGCAATGGACGTTACGCCTCGCCTATGTCGGCAAGCCGCTCGCTTGTGCCGCGCAAATGCGATCGCTCGAAACATTGCTCGAAACTCATCCGGTCCTCGTCGAGGCTGGCATCCACATCGTCGCCAACGGCATTCGTACGCTCGATGAAGAACGCAACCAGAACCAGACCCTGACCGCCTGGCGACGCCTCGCACCGGCCGTGGTCAAGCTGATCGCCCCGCCGGTCCACTTTGGTGCCGCCGCCCAATCCCTGTGCGAATGGGCCAGCGCTCACGACCATCCTTTGATGATCGATGCCTTGCCCGTTCATGGCACCCTCTACGCCGGCGGCGATCTCGACGCCGACGCCGCGGGCCATCTCGATCACGCCATCGAACAATTGCACCAATCCATCGGCGGCATGCGCGTCTGGATACAACGCCCCACCAGCGCGACATTCGAACCGGTCGCACCAGCCCAATCCAATCACGCTTTCCTGGCCACCCTCAAGAAAACCATGGATCCCCACAACCTGTTCAATCCCGGCCGATACATCCAACCCCATTTTTCCCCCGCATGATTGACGGCCTACCACGACGAAAAACACAACCATCATGACCGCCACACCGCGCACCATTTCAGGCTTAGACCCGCAGTCGACCAGCACTGCAAACAACGCAGGCAAGTCCAGTGCATCCGCTGGCCATTCGTCGTCGAATACTGCGCCACATGGATCGCATGCCCCACACGGTTTATCCATACTCGATCTCGACAAGCGCACCTATGCCCGCGCTCTCGATTGCGTCCACTGCGGATTGTGCCTGCCCGCGTGTCCCACCTACACCGAAAACGGTTTGGAAGCCGACTCACCGCGCGGCCGCATCCATCTGATGAAAAGCCTCGCCGACGGTCGCATCGAACCGACCGACAGCGTGCTAGAACACCTCGACCTGTGCCTGGATTGTCGCGCGTGCGAAACCGCTTGCCCATCCGGCGTGGTCTATCACGAATTGATCGAGGAAACCCGCGAAAAACTAAACGTCGATCGCCCCAAAACATTCGTCGATCGCATGGTTGAATCCATGTTTTTCCATGTGTTCCCGCATCCGACGCGATTGAAATTGGCCATGCTGCCCGTGCGCCTCATGCAAAAAATCGGCCTGTGGAAATTCGTCACCGCCGACGCCATTCGCAAACGCCTGCCCATCAAACTCGACAAGATGCAGCAGATGCTACCCAACGATGCGACCGCACCGATCTGGGAATCCAACCTCGCCACGCACTACCCCGCCATCGGCGAAAAACGCGCGACCGTCGGCATGTTCGCTGGCTGCGTCGGCAGTGTCCTGTTCCAACATGTCAATCGCCAGACCATCGCCGTCCTGCAACGCGCCGGCTGCGACGTGGTCGTGCCCAAAACTCAACAATGTTGCGGCGCGATTCATCACCATGGCGGCAAAATGCACGACGCGATGAACATGGCCATCGCCAACATCAGTGCCTTTGATTTTTATAAAAACCCCGACGGTTCCCACACCGGCATCGATTACATCATCAACAACGCCGCCGGCTGCGGCGCGATGTTAAAAGATTACGATCACCTGTTGCGTGATCATCCGCAGTACGCGGAAAAATCCAAACAGTTCGTCGCCAAAAACCGCGACATCTGCGAATTGCTCGTCGAACTCGATCCCCCGCGCCCCACCCACGCGGTCAATCGCACCGTCACCTACCATGACGCCTGCCACCTGGCTCACGCCCAAAAAATTACCGCCGCGCCCCGCCAGATCCTCAGTTGGATCGATGGCCTCACCGTCATCGCACTGCCCGAATCCGACATGTGCTGCGGCGCAGCCGGCACCTACAACCTCTCCCAACCCGACATGGCCCGCGACCTGGCCACACGAAAACTCAACCACATCAAAACCACCGGCGCCAACACCTGCCTCACCGCCAACGTCGGCTGCTCCATGCAAATCCAATCCGAAGCCCACCGCATCCACATGGACCTCAACGTCGCCCACCCCATCTCGCTACTCTACGAAGCCTACACCGGCCAAACGACATAATTTCTATTTCACGTTTAGCGGGCGACGCGTTGGTTTCCTTATTCGTTTGTTATGAAAAATAATGAATCCGTGAGTTGACAAGCAATCAACAAAATGAAATTGGGAATAATTTACAGCATTCCAAATCCTCTACTTTTCGTTCTGTCACTATCCCTCCTGTTAGCTAATCCAACTTGCATCGTGCGAACTATTCACTCGGCTCATCAACTTGAATCGTCAGTGCGGAAACGTGCACAAACCATCCAGGCGTCTGGCTATACAGATCAAACATGTAACGATGGCCTGATGGAAATATCACCGTAAATTCCCATGAAGGGCCCACTCTCTGGCCACCAAATTCAATTTGATATTCTGATTTCAAGTCTTCATCCAATATGTATGGGTAGTCGACTTCAATCTCAGGTGAATCATGCCCCCGCAGTTCATCAATTGTCAACGCCAGTGCTTTCTCCGCATCTTCTCGGCCTGGCATGGACAGCCAATCCCACAATAACGTGCCGAACATCATGCAAATAAATAAAGCAACAATACAAAACCCGATTACGAAACCGTGAAAGAGAAAAATGAGCCAACCACGTAGAGATTTTCTACTGTTGCCATCTTGCATATCCTCGTGTGTTTCGTGCATGACTAAGTTTTTGCTAACCTAAAACTGTGTTCTTAGGCAATTTTTTACTACCTCTTACTTAAGATTCTATTTTCCACATTGCCTTCATGCCCCGCCCCCCTGATAGCATTTCCTGCTCACAACATCTCCGCCGCCAGGCTTGCCAATTCGCTCCGTTCACTCTTGGCCAATGTCACATGGCCCACCGGCGTTTGGCCTTTCATGCGTTCGACCATGTAGGCCAAACCGTTGCTCGACGTATCCAGATACGGATTGTCGATCTGGGCCACGTCGCCAGTCAGGATAATTTTCGTGCCTTCACCCACGCGTGACACAATTGTTTTCACCTCGTGCGGCGTCAGGTTCTGCGCTTCATCCACGATGATAAATTGATGCGGAATCGATCGCCCACGGATGTACGTCAACGGCTCGAGCACCAATTGCCCCGACCCCATCAATGTTTCCACCCGCGACTCGGGCGTTTTGGAATCCGCATGTTGACCGCCTGGCAAACCGGCACCGCGCGTCGATAACAAATAACTCAGGTTGTCGAAAATCGGCTGCATCCATGCGGATAATTTTTCATCTTTATCGCCCGGCAGGTAACCGATATCACGCCCCATCGGCATGATCGGCCTAGCCACCAGCAACTTGTCATAGCGATGTTCCTGAATCACCTTGACCATGCCCGCCGCAATGGCCAACAATGTTTTGCCCGTCCCGGCGGTGCCCAGCAATGTCACCAGTTTGATTTCATCATCCAACAGTAAATCCAACCCCATCGTTTGTTGCACGTTGCGGGCCATGATGCCAAACACCGGCTTACGCGGGGCCTGGATCGGAATCAGATGATCGGTATCGGCTAGCCGTCGCGCCAAGCCCGTGTGCGAATCGTCCACCGTGCAACGCATCTGCACAAACTGATTCGGCAGCACATCCACCGCAACTTCATGACCATCCGCACCGGTCTGTTTCAGATACGGGGTCAGCCGACTCAGCTCCAGTTGTTTTTCCTGGTACAGCGCGTCGATCAATTCGCCAGGCACATCCAATTGCACGTACCCACGATACATGTGATCCGCGTCAACTTTTTGCGCTTCGAAATCTTCGGTCGTGATGCCCAGCGCATCGGATTTCAAACGCACGTTGATATCTTTGGTGATCAGAATCGTGCGCTGCCCTGCCTCTTGCAGGTTCCACGCTACGGAAATGATCCGGTTGTCCGGCTTATCATCACGAATCGCTTGCGGTCGATTTTCGCTGGCAAATTCCACGCGAATCGTGCCGTGATGTCCGTTCCAACGCACGCCATCGTGTAGCCGACCTTTTTCGCGCAGCGTATCCAAATGACGAATCACCTGACGAGCATTGCGACCCACATCGTCGTTCTGCGTTTTGAATTTATCCAGCTCTTCCAACACCGTAAACGGAATCACCACCTGATTGTCATCAAACATGAACAGCGACGATGGATTGTGCAACAGCACATTCGTGTCTAACACGAAATACTTCACATCAACATCGTTTGTCATGGACTCCGCGGGGGATTCGGCGGGAGATGACGACGGCACCTGGTCAGGAGCCACTGTCGCATTCGGGGAAACGGTCGAAACGGCCGACGGTAGGGATTCGGTTTGCGCCAAACTGTTTTTGTCCTGTGATGTCCTGACTTAAAACAACAGCCTACAACTTTTCTATGCTCATCGATATCGCATTCTTTTTTCTCCAACCATTCTATCCCCTGTATCGGCATAAAACCGATCCCCTGACAAGCAATTGCGTCAGAATTTGATCAATACCCCCCTGAACACAGTTTTTATCACCCCCCCACTTTCCCCTGGCATTCTTAATGGTGCTGGAAACCTTGCGGGGAGGACCCGTTTTTCACCATTTTGATGATTCAATGACCTCGGCCCCGTGAACTTCTCACATACTCACGCATCGCATTGATTGCGCCCAAGTTTCACCCCGGCTTCACCCCGCCAAAACTCGCGAACTTGCTGCGTTTTTGCAACACATCCACGGCCACAAATCCTACCGACTGCATCAGTCCCATCTGATAGGCCAACGATCGAGGCGTGTCCTCCTTCTCCACATAGGCCATCACGTGATCGCGATACGCTTCATCTTTCACCTCGGCCAGATACGCACCCCATCGTGCCCACATCATCGACTGCACCGCAGGCATGTCATGCACCACCGCATCAGCGATCCAGAACGAACCACCTGGCTTCAGACTCCGAAAAATTTTCGCAAACACTGCTTCCCATTCTGCGTCTTCACGCAGATGGTGCAGACACTGCGCAGCCATCACGATGTCATAACGGGCCTCGCCTAATTCAACCTCACGCACATCGCCCTGCATCGCATTGATCGTTTCAGGCGATTGGCCGATCGCTTCGCTGATCCGTAACACCGCGCGATCCAGCATCGGCTTACTCAAATCAATCAACGACACGCGCGGCTTGACCCCCAACTTGTCCAACTGCTCCAATAGTTTCAATGTGTAATTCCCTGCACCGCAACCAATATCCAACACCCCTCCACCCCCCTCACTTACCCCACTTGCCCCTGCCTTGCAATCGCGTATCAGCATCGGACCACTCACCGCAGCGGCGGCGCTGGCGACCAACTCCATATGCACGGGTGAATCCATCGCGGCCACTTGCCCGGTATCCAGATTGCTGAACCGTTCGACATCGCCATCAAACCGCGCGCGAATTTCTTCCACTGTCGATTTCTTCATAACTCAGCACCTTCATGGCTAACAACACCGGCAACACCTCTAACATCTCTATTGCCTTCATTGCCTTTATTGCCCTTTTCGCATTCTTTGCCTTCGTGTCCCAGATCGCTTACACGACATGATTCACGCCACTCGTCACGCAACATCGAATACAGCCGATGATTCACCCATCGATCTTTCCAATGACAGACATGACGTAGCGTTCCTTCATAGGTAAAACCCAAACGCTCGGGCACGGCATAGCTACGGACATTTTCCGGTTCGGCCCGAATCGTCATGCGGGCCATGCCATATTGTTCGAAACCCAAGCGCAACAACGCGCGCACAGCTCGCGTCACAATGCCACGGCCCTGGGCATCGCGTGCCAACCAATAACCGATATCAGCATGGCACATGGATAACTGCCATTCATCTTTGGTTTCGCATACCCAATGGTTCCAGCCTGTTCCGCCGACCACTTGGCCATGTTCCAGTATCGAGAGCGATAGCTCTTTGCGTTGGGCAAATGCCACTAATGTTTTTGTGGCAAACGCACGCACGTCTTCTAGTGAAGACGTCGGCGTCGCCCACGGCAAATAGTTGTGAATGTGTTCGCGATTCGCATCGATCACCGCATACATGGCCTGGGCATGTTCGGGCTCAATCAAGCGCAACGATATCTCATCGTCGACTTGCAGGGTAAAGCTCATGGCTGCACCACCTGCCCCGACAATGAATCCGCTCCATCATCGCTATCCATCGTCGTGGCTTGCACCGTTTTCATGTCGTCCGTTTTGATCCGATTGATCGCGCTCAAGTACGCCAACACTGCCGCTTCGATGACGTCCGTCGACAGTCCGCGACCGCGTACTTTGTGACCGCCGTGACTGATATGCACGCTGACTTCGCCCTGCGCATCTTTACCGCCGGTCACCGCGCGCGTCTGGTAATCTTCCAGCAACACCTGCACGCCGGTGATCAACTGAATCGCGGTGTAACACGCATCAATCGGGCCGTCGCCATACGCCGCCTGCTTGCCGGTTTGGCCTGTCGAATCACGCAGTTCAACCAACGCCACTGCCGTTTCATTCGTGCCGGCCGTCACGTTGAATTTCACCAACTCCCACAATTGCCGATCCTGATCCAACAATTGATCGACAATGGCTTCGACGTCTTCGTCGTACACGTCCTTTTTCTTGTCTGCCAACGCTTTGAAACGATCGTAAACTTGTTGCAGCGTCGCGTCATCAACCGTGTACCCCAGATCGCTCACCCGTTTGGCCAGGGCATGACGTCCGGAATGTTTACCCAACACCAGTTTCGATTCAGGCACGCCGATTTCACGCGGATCCATAATTTCGTAGGTCTCGCGTTTTTTCATGATGCCATCCTGATGAATCCCCGCCTCATGCGCAAACGCATTTTCACCAATGATCGCCTTGTTGCGTTGCACACTCAGCCCGGTCAGATTACTGACCATGCGCGACGTCTTGAAAATCTCGCGTGACACGACCCCCGTGTCATAGGGCTGATAAAAATCAGCACGCGTCCGCAGCGTCATCACGATTTCTTCCAGTGACGCATTGCCTGCCCGCTCGCCGATCCCGTTGATCGTGCATTCAACCTGACGTGCTCCGTTCTGCACCGCGGCGATTGAATTCGCCACCGCCAATCCCAGATCGTTATGGCAATGGCTCGACAGATAAATGCCATCTCGATCAATTTGCGGCAATTTTTCGCGGACATACGCAAAAATATGTCCATACTGTTCGGGCACCGCGTACCCCACCGTGTCAGGAATATTAATCGTCGTGGCTCCCGCCTCGATTGCGGCGGCGGTAATTTCAACCAGGTAATCCAGCTCGGTTCGCGAGCCATCTTCCGGACTGAACTCCACATCATCGACAAACTGCCGGGCCCGGCTCACACTTTCTCGCGCCAATTTCACTATCTCATCAAACGCCTTGCGCAGCTTGTGCTCGCGATGAATTTTACTCGTCGCACAAAACACATGAATCCGTGGACGATTGGCACCTTGCAATGCTTCGCCAGCACGATCAATATCACGCGGCACACATCGCGACAATCCCGCCACGATCGGCCGTTCCAATTCACGGCTGATTCGATACACCGCATCAAAATCGCCCTGACTGGTAATCGGAAAACCCGCTTCGATCACATCCACACCCAGCACATCCAATTGCCGGGCAATTTCTATTTTCTCGGTCAGATTCAACGTGGCCCCGGGCGACTGTTCGCCATCGCGCAACGTCGTATCAAAAATTCGAATCATCTTTGCCTGTTCGTTCGTGCTTACGTCACTCATCTTAAAACCAGCTTTCTATCTCGCCTCTGCCCATGATGCAGAGACTTGTTTAATGTTGTTATCTGAAAAATATGGTCGGTTAAATGTCGGTTAAAAATAGCTATAAAAAAACCCTGCCGATTTTCATCACAGGGCGGTTGTTCCGTTTCGCGTTTTCCAAACTCGGCCGATTATTTTCGGCCGTTCAACGCACGCAGCAACCGCCCCTGCTAAGGAGCAGGCTGAGCGATAGGTTGCTGTAGGCCATGGGTACGTTCATCATGATCTGAATCAGTATATCGGCCAACCCCGTACTGTCAATCCACCCCCCCCACGCATTTTCCCTGCATTTCTTTACCGTTTTCTACCATATCTTCACTTCGGATCGTGGTTTCAAACGTGGCGATGAATACTTGCACACCCGCAACCCCACCCACCACCTCAACCCCGCCGCTTGCCGATTAGTGCCATCCCCATAATCTTCCATGCAACACCAACCAACCCCGCGATATTCATCGCGGGCTATAAAAAATCAAATCCCCTATCTCAACCACCTTGCTAACTCCTTCTCTGTGCCTCTGTGGTT
>JAUHYI010000122.1 GCA_030426385.1 Phycisphaerae bacterium | reverse complement strand
ACTCCCGCCCACCTTCCACATTACCCCACCCTCACCAAACCGCTTACGGCTTAGCCCCCCCACATCACACCCGCCTAATTCCCACTCCCTACTTTTTACTTTTTACTTTTTACTCACCCCTCAACCCAACGGATTCACCACCAGCCCCGTCGCCAGTTTCGGATAGAAAAACGTGCTCTTCTGTGGCATCAGTTCGCCCGCTTCGCTCACCAATCGCACCGACTCCAGGCTCGGCGGACGCATGATGATTCCCAACTGATACGCTTCGCCATCGGTATCTTCGCGCAGTTCTTTCAAATCGTGTGGGAATTTCCATTTCACCGCACCGTCGGTGCCATCGGTAAATGTGGGCTGACAAATCTGCTCAACCAACAGATGCTGCAGAATGGCCACGTCCAACCCTCGCCATGCGTCGCTTTTTTCCGGATGCAATTCGGCCAACGGATCACGTGACGACGTCGTCAAGATCGCCATCGTCGTGACATCGCCCGGCGCGTACAGTCCCATGGCATGACCGCCCATGGTCCGGGCTGCGCCTTCCAAGGCATGTTCCAAATCGCTCAAGGATTCACCCTGAAACGGCGTCACCAGGAATTGACCGCGTGAGGCTTCGACCAGTTTTTCAATCGAAAACCCTCGCATACCGCCCAATACGCGATGCGTAGGCAACACAATCATTCCCGGGTCCTGCATCGCGATCAACACAAACAGACAATGATTGGCCGGGTGATCGCTGGCTAATTCACCGCCAGCGGCTGCCGCTAATTCGTTGCGGTGGTTCAGCGCGGTGTTATAACGATGATGTCCGTCCGCGATAAAAACATCACGCCCTTCAAGCGCCTCGCGGAATTTGCCAATCGCACCATCGTCATCCACTGCCCACAATTCATGCAACACGCCGTCGGCTGTTCGCCCCGAGCATGTGGCTGACGCACCCGATTCGATCACTTCGCTCAGCAATGCCACCATCACCTTTTGCGGATCCGAATACAACCCGAAAATCGGTGACAACTGGGCCTGGGTCGCCCGCATCAATTTCAAGCGATCCTCTTTGGGACCACTGAACGTTTGCTCATGCGGATGAATCCCACCACGCCCCGCAGGATCAGGCCCAAACTGTTGCACGCCTACGTTCGCAAACAGACCTCGACGTTTCACCTCGCCCAGCGCCGCGGTCGTGAACGTCTGTTGATACGCAAACAGCGCAGGCTTATCGCGTTTGACCAGCACGCCCTGGGCCAACCATTCGCGATACATCGCCCCCGCCTGCTCGTACGTCGCATCAGGACCCACTGTTTTGGCGGGCAAATGCGGCAAATCGATCGCCACAATGTTGTGCTTGTTCTGATCCAACAGCGCCGCTTTGCTCGTTTCGTTGAGCACATCGTAAGGCGGTGCAATCAAATCGCTCAGGTCCGTGGATCGTTCGGTAGGAAATCCCACCGCGGGAATCGGTGATATCGTCGGCATCGTCAAAAATTCCAATGGTTAATATTAAAAAACGCAAACCCCCATCATCCCCTACAGATTACCCACAGACCGCATCGCTGGCCACCCCCCCACATTCCCCCCCACATTCCCCTCCACAATACCCACAACAATACCCACAACATTCCCCGCCGTATTTCACTTCACGCCTCCCCTGCATTCCCCTTCAAAATTCGCCTTAAAATCCCATTACGTTCCCGCCACACAAAACACCGACACAATCGTGTATAAAACCTACTATCCCACAATTAAATCAAAAATTAGAAATCCTAAATCAGAAATATCCACCCGTGACCCATCTCACCGCTGCCATCTACGTCCATTCACTCAAACAGGCCTTCGCTGACGCCGCTGTCGCTGCTGAACGCGGCGCGGACCTCGTTGAATACCGCATCGATACGTTCATCGAAGACGCCGAGGCCATCACCGAACTGGTTGAAACCAGCCCGTTGCCTTGCCTGATCACGTGCCGACCCGATTGGGAAGGTGGAAAATACGAAGGCGATGACAACGATCGCGCGGCAGTGTTCGAAGCCGCCTGTGCCGGTGTCAACGGACCGGCCTACATCGATGTCGAGCTGCTCGCGTTCCAGCGTGACCCGGTCTTTCGTCAGCGCATTCTTAACCTTGTCGATCACCCGGCCCAGACCCACAACACCCCGCCCACCACAGGCCTCATCCTGTCCAGCCACGATTTCGAATCACGCCCGATCGATCTGTTTCAACGCATCGAAGCCATGGCCGCTGCCCCCGCTTGCCGGGTCATCAAACTAGCCTGGCGTGCCCGCAGCCTGCGCGACAACATCGAAGCTTTCGAAATCATCACCGAACGCCACAAACCCACCATCGCGCTATGCATGGGCGAAAACGGTCTGATGTCCCGCGTCCTGGCGAAAAAATTCGCCGCGCTGCTCACCTTCGCCACCATCTCGCCAAGCCCCGACGCCAGCACCGCACCAGGCCAACCCACCATCGCCGATTTGCAAACACTCTATCGATGGCATCACATCAATCCCGAAACCGCCATCTACGGCGTGATCGGCGATCCCGTCGGCCACTCCATGAGCCCGGCCATCCACAACGCAGGCTTCGACAAAATCGACCACAACGGCGTCTATCTTCCATTACCCATTCCGCCCGAATACGAACATTTCAAAGCCACCGTCGCCACCATGCTCGACATGTCCTCGCTACATTTTCGCGGCGCATCGGTCACCATTCCCCACAAGCAAAACCTGCTGCGCTTCGTCGATGAATTTGACGGCATCATCGATCCATTGGCCCAGCAAATCGGCGCAGCCAACACCCTGACCGTCCAACCCGATGGCCAGTTACTCGCCACCAACAGTGACTACGATGGCGCGCTCGACGCGGTATGCGATGGCATGAGTATCACGCGCCAGGAATTGGCCAACACGCGCGTCGCGGTGATCGGCGCAGGCGGCGCGGCCCGCGCGATCGTCGCGGGGTTCGCTCACCACGGAGCCACCATCGTCGTCTATAATCGCACCGTCGAAAACGCTCAACGATTGGCCGACGAATTCGGCGACATGGCCCAACTCGCGGGCGGAAAAATCGTCGCCGCGCCGCTCGACAAACTCTGCGACACCTGCTGCCAGCTATTCATCAACTGCACGCCCATCGGCATGTATCCCAACATCAACGCCTCGCCACTCGATGCCGACACGCTCAATCGCCTCGGCCCCGGTGCCGTCGTGTTCGACACCATCTACAATCCCATCCAAACCCAACTGCTCCGCGATGCGCGCTCCGCCGGTTGCCTGACCATTCCCGGCACGGAAATGTTCGTCCGCCAGGCCGCCAGCCAGTTCACCGCATGGACCAGCCAACCCGCCCCGCTCGATGTTTTCCGATCAGTTTTGATCGACAAACTCACCGACCCCGTTTCATGATGTCGGATTTCTAACTTCGGATTTTTGGGGCACTATTTGTGACGTACCAATCATCCCACTTTCTAAAATGTCACAGTCTGAAAAAATCACAAATCACAAATTAGAAATTAGAAATACCACACCCTCCATCGTCTGGTTTCGTCGTGACCTGCGATTGCACGACAACCCCGCGCTCAACGCGGCCATCACCCGTGGCCAACCCATCGTCTGTCTCTATATCAACGCACCCGACGAACAGGCCCCGTGGCAACCCGGTGCTGCGTCACGCTGGTGGCTCGACCGATCATTGCGCAGCCTCGACCAATCACTGCGACAACATCACAACCAATTGATCATCCGCCTCGGCCCATCGCTCGACACGTTGCAACAACTCATCCAGCAAACCGGCGCGACTCATGTCTATTGGAATCGTTGTTACGAACCAGCCCTGATCAAACGCGACACGCGCATCAAAAAAAATCTGCGTGATCGCCATCACATTGCCATCCAAACATTCAACGCCACCCTGCTACACGAACCCGGCGACATCCTCAGCCAAGCGGGCGAACCCCTGCGCGTCTACACCCCGTTCTGGAAATCATGCCAACGCTTCGGCACACCACGGGAACCACAATCCATCGCTGGCCCGATGGCCAAACCTCAATCCTTTCCGCCTTCGTTATCCATCGACCAACTCAACCTGCGCCCGACCATCCACTGGGACGCAGGCCTGCACGATCATTGGCAAGTCGGTGAACAAGCCGCCCAGAAACGCCTGGAAACTTTTCTGACTGGTGCAATCAATCAATACGACACCGATCGTGACCGCCCGGCCATCGATGGTACGTCACAAATGTCACCCCATTTACATTTCGGCGAAATCAGTCCACAGCAAATCTGGCACGCGATTGGCCAACAATGCCAACACGAACATGCTGACAAATTTTTGCGCGAACTGGTCTGGCGCGAGTTTTCCGCCCACCTGCTGTTTCATTTTCCATCCCTGCCGACCAAACCGATGCAGCCAAAATTCGCTAAATTCCCCTGGAAAAACGATAAAAAATCGCTCCAGCGCTGGCAGCAAGGCCGAACCGGTTACCCCATCATCGATGCAGGCATGCGACAACTCTGGGCCACCGGCTGGATGCACAATCGCGTGCGCATGATCGTCGCATCGTTCCTGGTCAAAAACCTGTTGATCCATTGGAAACACGGTGCGCGTTGGTTTTGGGATACGCTCGTCGATGCCGATCTGGCGAACAACACGCAGGGTTGGCAATGGACGGCTGGCTGCGGTGCTGACGCGGCGCCCTATTTCCGTATCTTCAATCCGATCACCCAGAGCGCTCGCTTCGACCCGACGGGCGATTACTTGCGACAGTGGTTGCCAGAGTTGGCCCAACTCGATGACAAAAACATTCACGCGCCGTGGGAATCATTACAAGCACACCCTCTCGATTATCCCGACCCCATGATCGATCTCAAAGAAACCCGTCAACGCGCCCTCGATGCCTTCGCCAAAATCAAATAGCCCCCACCCCCCCCACGTCCCCACGTCCCCACGTCCCCACGTCCCGACTCATACAAAATTCGTTAAATATTGGCGCGTTAGCCGTCGCCCTTGGGCGGCGCGATGGTAGGCGCATCACCCACGTTTCGCGCCGCCCAAGGGCGGCGGCTAACGGGAAATGACGCGGCATTATTTTTGGGATTTCGTATCACGCACCCCATAAAGAAACGACGGCCGGATAACCGGCCGTCGTTTCGCATCAGTGATCGGAGTTTCTCGATAACGAGTATCACTCCGGACGGGACTGAATGAAAGTGAAGTTGTAAATGGGATTGAATTATCCGAGCAGTGACAACACGGCCTGCGGCTGACTGTTGGCAATCGATAACGTGTTGGTCGAAGCATTGACCAGGATCTGGGCCCGAGTGAGTTCGGCCGTTTCCTGAGCAAAGTCGGTATCGCGGATAGAACTTTCGGCGGCACTGGTGTTTTCCAAAGCCACGCCCAACGAACGAATCGTTGCGCCAATGGTATTTTTCTGGAACGCACCGAGACGACCGCGTAACTCGGAGACCTGCTTGATTGCACTGTCGACAACCACTTGTCCAAGGGCCAGATCGCCATCGACGACGTTGGCGGCGCGACTTGATCCCAGGTCATCGATGAAGCCGTTGGCCAATTCGCCGAGGTTACGTGCAGCGACATTGGTGATGCCGATGTTGACCTGATTGATAATGTCAACGTTAGGCCCAAGGTTAAACGTCGCACCACCACCTGTGATGGTAAACGCGGCGAATGCTCCGAGGGTGGTTGCACCGCCTGATGCACCGGTGGTCAGGTCGATTTCAAGGTCAAGGAAATCGTTGGTCACCCGCGCGGTGGTGCCTTGGCTGGTTGCCGCGATGCCGTTGATGGTGGCGCCCACATCCTGACCATCATCACGCACAGCGTTGGAGCTGGCCAGTGAAGCGAAGGTTGAAGCGCTAGCAGTTTTTACCACGGCTTCGTTGATCGAACTGACATTGAACACACCATCCGCATTGGCAATACCGCCATCGTCGGACAGTCGGAATTCGATGAATTCGCTCGAACCGTATTCCTTGGTTTTGAGGAAGATACCGGTTGAGTTGGTGGTCGCCGAGACGCCGGTGACGCTGGTGAACGTGTTGATGGCCGAGACGATCGCGGTACGTGTGGTGCCTGATGCAAAACTGAATTCGCGAGAGCCTTTGGAACCGGCGATTTCAAACACGAAGTTCGAAGTCTGTCCACCCAGGTCAAGATTGCCACCTGTGGAGAGGTACAACGCACCGTGTTGGGCCGACTGGGTCACGATGACCTGGACTTCACGGTTTTCATTGGCGGACAGTTTGGCCTGGTTAATGTTGATGTCATTAACCTTGGCGTGCTGGCCGGAGACCTGGAAGTCATACGTGCCGTTAAGCAGTTTGACCCCTTGGAAACTGGTGGACGCGGCGATTCGATCGATCGTGGACAAAATCGAATCGACCTGCAATTGGTTGGCTTCGCGCTCTTCTTGGGACAAGCCGGCTTCGTTGGCAGACTCACCGATGAGGCCTTGCAGTTCAATCAGCAAAGCGCTGACTTCCTGCAAACCGCCTTCGGCAATGTTGACCACCTGATCGGCGCGTTCGGCGTTGCCGATGGCTGCGGAGATGGCAGCCTTTTCAGCACGCAGGTTTTCGCTGGCGATCAGACCGGCGGGGTTATCCGCACCGCGGTTGATGGCCAGGCCGGTACTCAAGCGTTCAAGTGATTGGCTTAAGGCTCGGTTGTTCTGACCTAACACACGTTGGGCGAGAAGAGAACTGACGTTGGTGTTGATACGACTCATGGAACAATTCCTCCGTGAAGGATGGAGACGAGTCCCCCGGAAGCCGTCCTGTCAAAACAGGTCGCAAACCGATTTTGGAAGAAATGCTTCCGGGGGACTCGGGCGATCTCGGCGTCCTGCCGTGAAATAGTCGCTCCGCTATGACAAACATTCTGTGCAACCACAAGTCGCACGTTTGGCCAACGTTTTGATTTAAGAATCATAACGCCGCGATGTAGTGTTCGGCAGTTTACGGACGTTCGGGCGAGCGTGTTATTTAAAAAATATTTATCGGAACCGACGATGCCAGAGGCCTTATTCCGTGCGATTAAACGCAATCTCGTCGCGCTCTTGTCATGCTCTTTTTCATAGTAACAAGCGGTTAATCGCAGCCCATCACGGCATATCGCGTGTTTTTTCGTCCCTCACTCTTTGACTGCTCGCGTGTCGGTAGAATTTCAGCGCAGATCGTGCGCGTGTATGCCAGAGGTATTATTGGACCTCTGTCACGTGATGCACAGGCTGAGCCAGGAAAACAACGTGTAAATTTGTAAGTTTCCCCGCCGAGCGCAAGCCAAGTTTGTGCCAAACGTATGCTGTTCTTATACCGAACGAATGATGCGCATAAAAAAGCGGCGGCCCTGATGGACCGCCGCTTTCCGCATCAAACTTCGAGTTCACTCACGAGCGAACCCGGGTTCTCTCATTATTGGACGACTTAACCGAGTAGTGCCAGGGCTGACTGTGGCTGACTGTTTGCAATAGCCAGTGTGTTAGTCGCAGCGTTGACGAGAATCTGATTACGCGTCAAGGCCGCTGTTTCCTGAGCAAAGTCGGTGTCACGGATCGAACTTTCCGCAGCACTGGTGTTCTCCAAAGCCACACCCAGCGAACGAATCGTTGCACCGATGGTGTTTTTCTGGAATGCACCGAGGCGACCGCGAAGCGTCGACACCTGGGAAATGGCTTCGTTGACCACGATCTGGGCCTGGGCCACATCGCCATCGACCACGTTGGCCGTTTTACCTGAACCCAGATCATCAAGATAACCGTTGGTCAGATCGCCGAGGTTACGGCTTGCGACGTTGGATATGCCGAGGCTGGCCTGGTTGATGATGTCAACGTTCGGTCCGAGGTTGAACTTCGCACCACCGCTGGTGATGCCGAAGGCTGTGAACGACCCGAGCTTGGTAGCACCACCCGAGGTACCGGTGGTCAGGGTCAGTTCGACATCCAGGAAGTCGGAACTGATTCGAGCGTTGAGTCCCTTGGACACCGCTTCGATACCGTTGATCACAGCACCGACGTCTTGTCCACTATCGCGGATGGCATTGGTGCTGGTAAAGACGGTCGCACTGCCGGTCTTCACCACACCTTCGTTAATGGAGCTGACGTTGAGAATACCATCAGCACCGGTGATACCACCGTCATCGCTGACCTTGAACTCGACGAAAGCGTCAGAGCCATACTCGGTGCTCTTCAGGAAGACACCGGTTGATTGCTGGGAGGCGGACACGCCGGTCACACTGGTGAAGGTGTTGATGGCAGAGATCATGACGGCCCGTGTGGTCCCCGAAGCGAAGGTGAATTCGCGTGATCCTTTGGAGCCGCCGATTTCAAAGACAAAGCTTGAAGTCGGACCGCCGAGGTCGAGGTTACCGCCGGTCGACAGGTACAACGCCCCGTGCTGAGCCGACTGCGTGACGAGTACCTGGACGGTACGTGTCTCGTTGTGGGAGAGCTTGGCCGCGTTGATGTTGAAGTCGGAAACACGGGTGTTTTGACTGGAAATCTGGTAGTCAAAGGTACCGTTGAGCAATTTCGTGCCTTGGAAGCTGGTCGAGCTGGCGACCCGATCGATCGTGGAAATGATCGAATCGATCTGAAGCTGGTTGGCTTCTTTTTCTTCCTGCGACAGACCGGCTTCATTGGCAGACTCACCGACGAGCCCTTGCAGTTCAATCAACAGTGAGCTGATTTCCTGCAAGCCACCTTCAGCGATGTTGGCGACCTGGTCGGCGCGTTCGGCGTTACTGATGGCTGCGGAAATCGACGCTTTTTCAGAGCGAAGATTTTCACTGGCAATCAAGCCGGCTGGGTTGTCTGCCCCGCGATTAATCGCAAGGCCGGTGCTCAGACGTTCGAGTGACGTCGTGAGACCTTTGTTGTTCTGACCCAAGATTCGTTGGGCCAACAGTGATGAAACGTTGGTGTTGATGCGGCTCATCGTGAGTAATCCTCCTTGAGCGTGCGTTGCTGGACGACGAACGAATTGACGTTTGCGTTCGCTTGTGGCCTCATGCCGATTCTGACTGAGCCAGTCTCAGACTGTCTCGTGACCCCAGACCCACACGGGCCTGTCCTAGGTCATGGTCTCGCGGCCTTGGCTCGCCCACTCGCCCCAGGCTGATCTTCTCCCCAACGGGCGATCGGCCAGGATCGAGCAAGCCATTCGAGGCTGCTTGACGACGGGTTACTTACCCGTCTGATCCGTAGCATCGGCATACTCTGTATGCGTCTTAAGACCGGCATAATCGGAACAGACGTTTTTTTTCATTTTTCTGTTCCAATCATTGCCGCCGATGCGAACGGCTCACGCCGACCAGATCGACCAGACGGCAAGGCCACTAAAGACGGCTTGATCGTTGCGAGCCAAAACACCGGGTTTATCCCTATGAAGTGAACAGCCCCACGCCGTTATCGGGTGTACAACGGCGTGGCAAGGCTGCAAACGCCGACCTGGCGATATACACGAAAAAAAATGACGCCCCGCCTGGAAATGCTGGAAATATACGAACGCGTCACAGAAATACCGCCCAAACGCATCGCGATTTTGAACGAGCCGTGATGAAATCGAATGCGAAAGAATATTGTTAGCCCGCATTGTTAGCTCGCGAGGCATACCGCACGGCAGGCCAACCCTATCGCGCACGATATCCTAAAAACTCTTTCTATTCTTCTACTTTCTATTCTTCTATATAGATAGAAAGCAAACATCCGTATGACGCACTTATGGCGTACACGGAACACGTCAATGACGCGCGTGCATCATCAAAGAAAAGTTATTGGACGATCGACCCGCGATATGCATCGCGGGCTATTAAATATTAGATGTGATGGTGGCGCATCGCGCGATGTTATTGTGACGCATGACTCGCAACTCATGACTCACGACTCACGACTCACGACTCACGACTCACGACTCATACGAATGACGCTACATACTCACGCGCCAATTCATATTAGCCCCCGGTGCATACCGGGGGTCTGTCTAAAGAAAAACGTAGACCGCGCGAATTTTTAACGGAATTAATCTCACGCGCATCATATAAAACAACAGGGCGGCACTTTTCAGTACCGCCCTGCGAGGATAGTCGAATCTATTATTGAGACGTAGCTTCTTATCGACGTTTAGCCGAGTAGCTGAAGCACGCTCTGGGGTCGGGCATTGGCGATTGACAATGCCGTGCTGCCTGCCGCGGCCAGGATCTGCGACCGGGTAAGAGCAGCGGTTTCTTCAGCGAAGTCCGTATCACGGATCGCACTTTCAGCCGCACTGGTGTTCTCCAGAGCCACGCCGAGCGAGCTGATGCTCGACCCGATGGTGTTTTTCTGGAACGCACCGAGACGACCACGCAGCGACGACACCTTATCAATCGCTGAATTCACGATCTTCTGAGCCTGGCTGATGTCGCCATCCACCACGTTGTTGGCGTTACCCGAGCCGAGCTCGTCGAGGTAACCAATGGCTTTGGTGCCCAGCGTACGGGTCGCAATGTTGCTGATCCCGATGTTGGCCTGACTGGTCAGGTCGACGCTTGGTCCGATATTAAACTTGGCACCGCCACCGCTGACGGTCAGTGCGGAGAACGCACCCACCTTGGTCGCACCACCACCGGTACCATCAGTCAGTACCATCTTGATATCGAGGTCGTCGGTGGCCAGACGTACGGTCTTGCCGTCGGCGGCTGCCGCTTTACCATTAATGGTCGCTGCCACATCCTGGCCCTCATCGCGAGCCGTCAGACCGACCGAGAAGGCCGTGTTACCGGTCGTCTTGACCGTGGCTTCGTTGGTTGTACTGAGTGTGTGGATACCACCAGACCCGGTGATGCCACCTTCGTCGAGGATATCGACTTCCACGAACTCTGACGTGCCGTATTCCTCGCTCTTGAGAATGATACCTGTGCCCTGCTGGCCGGCCGAGATGCCGGTGACGCTGGTGAAGGTATTGATCGCCGAGACGATCACGGCTCGGGTCGTACCGGACCCAAAGCTGAATTCTCGCGAACCCTTGGAACCGGTGACTTCGAAGACAAAGCTCGAAGTGGCGCCGCCGAGGTTCAGGTTACCGCCTGTCGAGAGGAACAGCGCACCGTGTTGGGCCGATGCGGTGACCAGAACCTGAACGGTTCGTGATCCATCGTGCTCAAACTTGGCCGCGTTGACCTGATAGTCATCGACTTTGGCGTTGACGCCTGTGACTTGATAGTCATAGGTGCCGTTAAGCAGTTGTGTGCCTGCGAAACTGGTCGATTGCGAAATTCGGTCGATCGCGCCGAGAATTGAATCAACCTGTAGTTGGTTCGCTTCTTTTTCAGCATCGCTTAGACCGGCTTCGTTGCCAGATTCGCTGACCAGACTCTGCAGTTCGAGCAAAAGGCTTGACACCTCTTGCAAGCCGCCTTCAGCGACGTTGACGATCTGCTCAGCACGTTCGGCATTGCCGATGGCCGCACTGATTGAGGCTTTTTCAGAACGGAGTTTTTCGCTGGCAATCAAACCGGCGGGGTTATCGGCCCCACGGTTAATCGCCAAACCGGTACTCAATCGTTCCAGGGATTGGGTGAGCCCTTTGTTTTGCTGACCGAGAATTCGGCCTGCGACAAGAGAGCTGACGTTGGTATTGATCCGACTCATAGGCTTTCAACCTCCCAAGCCACCGGGTCCTAACCGAAGGCTCGACTGTATTCCCGTGAGGATCGACTCAGACCCTCACGCCTAAACTTGTTGTCGACATATTGGGTTGACGGCTGTCAAGTGTTCCCAATTTTTTTTGCCGACACTCATGCCTTCTTGCCCGACTTTGACGTCTGCCGGGATTAGGCTTGTTAGGTCATCGGGTTAACTTTCGTCCGACTATTACGCTTGAGGTCAAAACATACGGAAAACGCCGTCTGTTACGACCCTACATTTCGCACAGCCGCAACAACCGTTACAAACGGACAGCTCCAGCAACTCAAAACGACATTATCTGCCCATCGGCCTTCCACGACCGGCACCACGTGTCGAAAAAAAATCCCGATTTTTTTCGGTTTTTTTTGCAATTTTCGAGACGATGCAAGCCCACCGCCCCGCCAATATCCGGATTTAAGCGAAAAAATGACCGCCGATCGAAAATTTTTGCCCCGATGCGTCCGAATAATGCCTGCCGACAGCAAATCATGCCCGTTAGCCGCCGCCCTTGGGCGGCGCGGGGGAGGGCTGGGGTTCATTGATAGTGACGCGCCGCCCAAGGGCAGCGGCTAACGGCGGGACTTAACGGAGGGGGCTAACGGGCGAGTTCTAACCCGCAATTGCACTGCGGTCACAAATGATGCAATACGTTCGAAGCCCATCAACTATCGCGTGATTCCAGCTCTTCAATATATGCCGCGTAGCGTTCGTTTTCCTGCTTCAAATGACGCACACGCAACAACGTCTTCACGCGTGTGAGTAATTCCAGCTTATTCACAGGCTTCGACAGAAAATCATCCGTCCCCGACTCCACCGCTCGCTCGATATCCCCCAGCTCATTCAGGGCTGTCACCATCATCACCGGAATCGAACGCAGCTTCGGATCCTCTTTCATCTTGCGACACACCTCGAAGCCACTCATCTTCGGCATCATGACATCCAACAACACCAGATCCGGCGTCGGCTGTTCGTCATCTTCCAACAACCGCATCGCTTCCAGGCCATCCGAGGCATTGAGCACCCGACAGGCCATCGCTTCGAGATAAGCCTGGAGCAGCTCCACGTTCTGGGCATTGTCATCCACCACCAGGATGATCGATTGGCTCCAATCCGGCTCAACGTCTTGCGCTTGAGCAATCGGGGCGGCAGATTTATCAGGATCTATAGTCGGTGTCACGGATTCAGCCATGATCAAATTTCCTTGTATTACTCAGTACTTCCCAGCCCCACCCACATTTTCCCCACCACCACAGGTCACTCACCCCCCCCACGTCCCCACGTCTTCCCGTCCCCATGTCTTCCCGTCCCCATGTCCTCTCGGCCTTTCCATCTCCCACGATACACACACACGCTCCGGCTATTACGAAGCCACGCCCAACACCCGGTCCAACGTCATGCGTAATCGCCATAAAGCTGGGTCTGCTGAGTCATCCGAATCAGGGCTGACCCCGGGTTCACGTTCGCCTTCGAGCAAACGCGCACGCAAGGCATCGATATCGGCTGGCTCATCCACATCGAACCACGCTGGCAAATGATACACACGCAAACCCGCCTGACCAGCTCGCTCACACGTCTGATCATAAACGTTTGGACCACCCCAGTCGATACCCCGCACCAAACTCGGCACATACCCCCCCACACCCCCCACTCTTTCCCCCCCACTTTTCCCCCCGTGTTCGGGCCTTTTCCCCATCTCAACCCCACACACATCTGCCCGCGCGTCCAGCCCTACATGGCCACCCACTCCCAACGTCCAATAGCCACCGTCGGCGACCGGGCCTATCACCACGTCGGCCTCACCTTCGGCCAACACCTGCGAACCCCGCCGCAGCCAGGCCCGCGGTACATCCGGACTGTCACACCCCAAAAACATCACGCCCCCCCCCCCCCCCCCCCCCCCCCCCCCCCCCCCCCCCCCCCCCC
>JAUHYI010000121.1 GCA_030426385.1 Phycisphaerae bacterium | reverse complement strand
CCCGCGCCTCCCCCCACTCCCTCCACTTCCACCCCACTTCTCTCCCCGCTTTTACGACTTACAACCTTGAATCACATATACTGACCAACCCGGCCTATTGCATGCCGGGTTGTGATCCGTTTCATTCCATACATGCCACACAAGGATTCTTGCCCATGCCCGCCCCCATTCGCGTTGCCGTCACTGGTGCTGCCGGCCAAATCGGTTACAGCCTGCTTTTCCGTATCGCCGCTGGTCAAATGTTCGGCCCCGATCAGCCCGTCATTCTCCAAATGGTTGAGGTCCCAGTTGAGAAAGCCATGAAAGCCGCCGAGGGCGTGGCCATGGAACTCGACGACTGCGCATACCCGCTGCTCAACGGGATTGAAATCAGCGACAACGCCGACCAGGGTTTTAAGGATGCCAACTGGTGTCTGCTCGTCGGTGCCAAGCCGCGTGGCCCAGGCATGGAACGCGCTGACCTGCTCAAAGACAACGGCAAAATTTTCATCGGCCAAGGCAAGGCCATCGATCGCGTCGCCGCTGAAAACGCTCGCGTTGCTGTCGTCGGTAATCCAGCCAACACCAATTGCATGATTGCCGCTTCGCAAGCCAAGCGCCTGCCCGCCGATCGTTTCACCGCCATGGTGCGACTCGATCAAAACCGCGCCCAGACCCAGCTTGCTAAAAAAGCCTCCGTCCATAACACCGACGTGACCGACATTTTCATCTTCGGCAACCACAGCCCGACGATGTTCCCCGCATTCCACATTGCCAAAATCAACGGCAAGCCGGTGCCGGAAACCATTGGCCATCACGCTTGGTTACAGGATGAATTCTGCAGCACTGTTGGCAAACGCGGCGCTGCGATCATCGCCGCCCGTGGCCTGTCCTCGGCAGCCTCGGCCGCCAACGCTTTGATCGATCACGTCCGTGACCTGACCACGCCGGGAAAAATCCATTCCGTCGCCGTCAAATCAGGCGGGCACTATGGCTTTGACCCCAACGTCTGGGCAGGCATGCCGGTCAAAACCACAGGCCATGGCACCTATGAAATCCTGACTGATTATCCCCTCGACGATTTCGCCAAGCAGAAAATCGCCGCCACCAACGAAGAACTTGTCAGCGAACGCGACACCGTCAAAGACATGCTCGGCTGATCGCTTCGCTTGAGTGAATCGTAAAAAGCAAAAAGTAAAAAGATAGAAGTTAGATGTTAGAAGTTAGAAGTTAGAAGTTAGAAGCAATGCGTAAAACATGATCTTCATAGCCCGCGATGAATATCGCGCGGCCGACTAATTCAACCCGCACCCTCGTATAACAACGGGCAGCCCGACATCACACGGACTGCCCGTTTTAACTAACTTTGAATAACTTTGGGTTTTTCGGTAAAACCACCCGAAGCCGAACATGATCATATACCCTCAAAAAGGAATGACGTGAAACGATGAGCAATCCACAAAACAAACACCTGCGTGACCACTGCTGGCTCTGGTGCCACCAACCCGGAAGCCACAACGGCCAGTACAAACTTCCAGTCGATTCAACGATCACGCCCGAAGAAGCCAGCGCTTTTATGGGTATTGATCGGCTGATCTTTGTCGGCGTACAGAACAAACCGCTGCCACCGTTCAAGCCCCATGCCGAGCCAATGCGCCATGCCAAATCGCTCGTCTGGTCCATCATCGGCGGTTGCTCTTCCACACGTAACAACCATGAAACCGATCTCGAGCCGGTGCTCGCGCTCAAGCCGGATTTTCCCAATCTGTCGGGCGCAATCATGGACGACTTTTTCAATGCCAAGGGAACAGGTGACGACCTGGCCCGATGGAACGTCGAGGCAACCAAAGGCTTCCGCAAGAAACTCAATGACGCGTCGCTTGATCTGTGGGTCGTGGCCTATGACCAGATCCTCGACCACCCGGTCGAACCATGGCTCGAGGCCTGCGATGTGATCACGTACTGGACCTGGAAAGCAAAAAATCTGAGCAAGCTGGAAGACAATTTCGCCCGACTCGAAAAGAAAGCACCCAACCAACGCAAGGTTCTGGGCATCTACATGTGGGACTACGGCGGCGAAGCTCCGATGCCAATGGAGACGATGAAGAAACAAGTGGCAATAGGTCAGCGATTGCTCAACGAAGGCCGAATCGAAAGCGTGATCTTCCTGGCCAGCAACCTCTGCGACCTCAACGTGGATACCGTGCTGTATGTCAAGGAACTGCTGGCCAAAGATTGAACGAAGGACGTGCCTGAACCGTACCTGAAAACGAAACTAACGCAATTCGCATCAGCGTCACACGTCACACGTCACACGTCACACGTCACACGTCACATGTTAAAAGTGAATAGTTAGAAGTTAGAAGCGATTCGTCAAGCATAATTCGTAAAGCATCACGTCAACGATCATAGTCATAGCCCGCGATGAATATCGCGCGGCCAACCAATTTGAACCCACAAAAAACAACGGGCAGCCCGATACCATTCGGGCTGCCCGTTTTTTACATCTCGTTTACAGGCGACCTATTGTGCCCCGCGTGATTACTACTGTGGATTCGCAGAATTGCAACACCGCACAATAGCACGCCAAGATTTTATTGAATACTTGCACTGATCCATTTATAATCAGCGAACAATGAGGCCGCTTTATTCCGGCACCACCCTGCACCACCTCAACTGTACGGCCCCTTCCGGCGGAGACGAAAAATGTTTGATTCGGCATTGACCACGAACAAGGCAACCCCTTGCCTTCGCATATCCTGTAGCCACCGCAAAACGCATCAACATCAACGCCACATCCGCCCCATCATCAGAATAAAACCACCCTCCCGATGGCTGCGAATCATGCCGATCATTCTGGCGGCAAGCCTGTTGGCTACTTTTTGCGTCCACACCACCTCGGCCAACGATGTCACCTTCCGAACGGTCGCCCAGACAGGGGATTTAATACCGAATACAGGCTCCGAGACACAGCAATTTGGCCAAATTAGTTCCCCAGCCATTAATGCCCACGGGCAAACCGCTTTTATCGCCACGACTTTGAGTGATTACTTCTTTGGAAAGTCAATTTACAGCGAAGACTCGGGCCAAATCACACGTGTCGTGAAAGGCGGCCAAGCCGCACCAGATGGCCCCGACCATTTGATCATCGATATGATTTCCAGCTACTACTATATTCGTCCGGTGATCAGCGACAATGGCGATGTCATTTTTGGCACCCAACTGTATGCCACTGACGATTTGGCCTCCAACTCAATAGCATTCTATCGTCATCATGACGGTGTCACACATGAAATGATTCGTAAGAATGCACCGCTTCGCAACTCCAACCCGCAAGACATGATCACCTGGTTTGACTCAGAACAGAAGAGCCTGCTGATCAATAGCTCAGGACAATCCCCCATTGCCGGTTTTCGAGAAAGTTCAATCACCGCCGATGGTGATCAATATGTCCTTTATTTTCAAACCCCTGGCGCTGCGGTTTCGGTCTTGCATGAAAATGATCCCGCGCCAGGCTCGACGACCAACGCTGTCTTCAATTCTTTTTCTGTGAACTCGATAAATTCATCCGGCCAGATTGGTATGTATGCTCACACTTATGACCCGGCCAGCGATCAATACATACGCGGACTTTATGCAGGCACACCCGGTTCACTGACCCCCGTCGCGATAGAAGGTCAAATACCGCCCGACGCAACCGATTCCGTAGGCTTTGATCTTTTCAGTGGCTTGCAATTGAATGACAACGGACAGTATTTGTTTAGTTCAACCCGCGCCACCAATACTGGTGCCGATGCGGGTAACGCTTTGTACAGTAACGCCTCAGGGACGCTCCGCGAAATCGCGCGTGACGGCCAACCGGTTCCCAATCAAAGTGGCAATGAATTTTTTCTCGGATTGACTTCGCCCCTCTTAAATGCCACCGGCAATGTCGCTTTCCTCGGCCATATCGTGGATACGAATGACGATCATCTGTACGCAGCGATTTTCAAATCAACGGACGAGGGACTCCAGGAACTGGTCCGATCAGGACAGCAAGTTCCCGGGTTAAGCGATGGCATCACCATTAGCGAATTCGGTCAGATTCCGTATCCACATAACGTGCTCACGATGAATGCCGCGGGCCAGATCGCTTTTTTGGCCACGCTTGAAGGACCGGGAGTCACAAATTTGACTGACGACAACGCCATTATCGTGATCGATCCGGACGGAACGCTTCGCACGATTGTCCGCGAAGGCGACATGTTCGACATCAACCACGACCCTCTCGTTGAAGACCTTCACGAAATATTTTCCATCGAATTACTCACCGGCAGCACAGACCAGGGTGGGGGTGCGACCAGTTTTAATAGCTCGGGAGAATTGGCATTCGTGTTAGGTTTAAGCGGCGTTGGCTATGCACTCATCGTGGCTGACACGTTGCCCACCATCCCCGAACCGGCCACACTCATGATTGTCGGCTTGACCAGTTTGTTAATCAGTCAACGACACACTCGTCACAAACGCGGATCATCACGCCTCATGTAAAGAACGGCTTCAACATTCTCCACCGCAATCCGGACTGGCCGCTTGAGCGGCCAGTCCAGAGCACAAAAATCATGGCGATTAATCACGCCAATTGCTTCACTAAAAAAACGTCCGGGCTTCGTCGTCGTGCGTCTCGTTGATGGGCGTGGGCATCGCACCGCTCCGCGCCGAAGCGCCGGGCCGTCATCGCAAAACGCTCAAGCATCGATCGGTCGCTTCGCCACGCCGGCCCCGCGAACCGCATTACCTTCGCGCTTCTACTATCGCTCCAAAGTCCGCGCTGGTGCGCACACCGATAGCCGTCGCCCCGATTGATTGCGCTATAACCTATGCTCATTGCCTGATTAAAAAAAATTCTTGCCTCATCCATTTTTTACCCGCGACCCCGTTCATCGGTGCGCACAAACGCGCCCTATCCAATCGGCCAATACCCACGCTATAATTCCATCATTAACATACTCACCAGATTTGCCTTCCAACCAGAAAACCGATCAGGAACCCCACCATGTCCTACCCCGTCATGCTCGCGCTCTTTGCATTGGCCACCGTGACTTTTTCACTCGCTGACGCTGCACACGTCAAGGCTGACACAAATACGCCCGCCACGCCGCCCGCGCTTAATCACACCATGACCACGCTAGCTGGCCAGGAAAAATCGTTGGCTGACTATCAGGGACAGGTCGTGCTCATGGTCAACGTGGCCAGCAAGTGCGGCAAAACGCCACAGTACGCGGGCTTGCAAACACTGCATGAAACCTACAGCGAGCAAGGCTTGGCTATCCTCGGGTTTCCCTGCAATCAGTTCGGCAATCAAGAGCCGGGCACCGCGGACGACATCGCACAGTTCTGCGAACAAAACTACGGCGTGACGTTCGACATGTTCAGCAAAATCGATGTCAATGGCGACGACGCCAACCCGCTCTACCAATACCTGACCAGCAACCAGACGCCACTCTCAGCCGACGATCAAGGCCCGGTGAAATGGAATTTTGAAAAATTCCTGGTCAACCGCGAAGGCATCGTCATCGCCCGCTTCCGTAGCAATGTCACGCCCGAACAGATGGTGCCCGCGATCACCGAGGCATTGAACCAAACGGCAAACGATACGGAATAAAAACACACAGCGTTGGCGTGTTTTGCAAGACTTCGTGACTATAAAAAATACACACGTTATTCATAGTTAGCCGCCGCCCTTGGGCGGCGTGAAACGTATGCTAAACATACGCCGACGCGCCGCCATAAAGGCGGCGGCTAACGGGAATTTTCGCATGGGGTCACACACGCACGCGCACGCAAAAAAACACAGTGTACTGCCGCGTGTGTGATCAATCCAGATCCACACTATCATCCGCGCTCGGCAAATCCTCACCCGCAGGTGTCGCCTGGCCAATCAGTTCGTTGTCGTATTGCTCTTCGAGCTCGCGCACTTTTTCCGATAGGTCTTCGTCCTGAGCGACCACTTGTGTGACCTGGGCTTCCCATTCATCGCTGGCCACACGCAACTCGGCGAGGTTCAATTGCAGGTTAAAAATTTTCGCCAAGCGCCGCGTTACCGCTTCGATGCACAGCGGATTGGTCCCTTGCAAATAGCCGGGAATTTCTGCCACCAATGACACCATCGACATGCCCGCTTCGGGTGCCCGGGTCATCAGGTAACTGGTGAACGAACTGGGCCCGGTGTAATCGCTACGACGTGATGCATATTCATCAAATTCGCGTAACAGGTGATCGTCCGTCGCGGTCAGATACAACCGTGGCTCGCGCGTGTGTGGCACCGATCCGCCAAACGATCCGACAAACAACAACCGCGTCACCCCGACCCGCGCGGCAAATTCCAGAATCGAATCGGCAAATGCTTCCCACCGCAAGTTCGGCTCATGCCCGACAAAAAACAACGGGGCTTCGGACGAAGAATCTTCCGACCGCTGCGAAGCCTCGCCTGCATCACTCGAATTTTCCGAATTTTCCGAATTTCCCGTAGTCTTTTCCCCGCCCGTATTCGTATCTGTATTGACTTGGCCGGTGGGCAGATAAAAATGATTCGTCGGCATATCCACCGCAGACACGTGGCCATCGGTAATCGTAATTTCCGGGCGAAACATGCTGGCGATTTCCATCGAGCCAGGGAAATTAAAAATGTAAAACGAATCCGCTTCGATCGACGCCACCGGCTGGGCATCCAACAAATCGACCAACCGCTCGACCGTGCCTGTCGACACATCGCCGCCGTCCATCCAACCGGAAAACGCCATCACCAGCGTGGAGCCGGGCCGTCTTAAATCGTGGTGCAATCGCAAGCTGCTCATGGGCTAATTGTAGGCCATTTTTCCCGCGAGCGGCGCGTGCCGTTTTGCACCATCAATTTGCGGCTTACGTTTTGGAGCGGTCGGCCAACATGCCTGCCACATCCGCGCGTCATCTAGCCCTGCAATCGTTGCACATCCTGCGGACCACGCAAGCGATATCGAATGCCGCGCCATTGCATCGTGTTGCCGATCAGGCTGCGCAGAATCAACAGGTGATGGACGGTCATCCATACGATCGTGCCCCATCGATCCCACGCCCAGGTGACGCGCCATTGATCGACCAACGATTCGCCCAACGTCCAGCGCAACGTGCGTCGCCGAAAATAGGATCGCCATTGGTTGAACCCGTGCACGATCGCGAGCACGATCACGCTGGGGATCCATCGCATCGACGCAGGTTCGTGGTAGAGATAATGCCCGGCATGCAACACGGCGGACCACCAGCCCCACACGTACACGCCTGTCAACGCCACGGCTGCGGTATAAATCCATGGGCGATACACGCGCGTGATCAGGTATTGCCGATGCGCGAAATTCACCAGGCTTTTCCAGTCAAAATCAACGGGCGAGGCAATCAAACATTGCCGTACATAATAAACCCGCTTGCCCATGTCGCCACACATGCGCGTGAACTGATAATCATCGGTCAGCGCGCCGCGTAAATAACTTTGCAAACGTCCCGCGCGGGCAGTGGCGACCGTCAAGGCCATCGAACCGCCCCACGCTTGCGTGAAATACTGACGCGCATACAACGACACCACCGAACTGTTCGCAATGCAACCAATCACCGAGGCTAACGTCGCCCCCCCACTTTCCCCCGCACGTTCCCCCGCACGTTCCTCACCACCACGTTTTTCCCCGCGGTCCGCTTGGGTTTTCTTCGCGCGTTTCATCGGCGTCAGGTATCGATAACCCGTCGTCATCGCAACCGTGTCCGACAACACCAATGGGCCAACCATCTTGCCCAGCCACTTCTCGTTCGGCACCGCATCCGAATCGGCAAACACCCACACGTGATCGTCTTCACTGTCACGCTCCAACTGCTCGATCGCGAATAACTGGTTATGAATTTTTTGGCCTTCGTTGTCATCGGCCTGACCCGATACCAATAACCTCGCATCGCGATTCGGATACTCCTCCAACACCGACGCAATCACCCCATACGCAGGATCGTCCACCGAATCCACCACCAACAACAACCGATACCCCCCCCCCCCCACGTTTTCCCCCGCGTTTCCTTTCGTTTTTTGAAATGTTTTTTCATCGGTATGGCTAACATCATTCGCATCCACACGCCCCACATCCCCCGCCGCTTGCGGCTTAGTGTTTCCCTCATCGCCTTCGTCACAAGTATTCCCGTAATCCTGTTCGCACAACGCCCGCACATGGTCGGCCAATGAGCCATCGTGCTCCACGCCTTTGAATGGGACCACCACCGACACGAATGGCCGATAGGCTTCGAACTGATCGTGCACGTGATTTTCATTCATCCCCCGGCCCAGATACCGCGCCTGTATCGCGGACATCACCGCTAAAATCACCAACAACGTCCACATCGTGCTCAATAAAATCGTCATAGCATCTTCACATCCCCCCACCCCCCCCCACTTTTCCCTGGGATTCTTAACCATTAACCATTCCGCGCTACTTCTACGCTCGACTTCTTTTTACTTTTAACTTTTAACTTCCTATTCCCCCCACCCCCGCATCCCTTCAATCCTTTACCAGACTTTCGCCTGTCATCGCTTCGGGCTTGGCCAATCCCATCATTGCCAATGCGGTCGGCATCACATCGGCCAATCGGCCGTCGCCACGCAAGCCGGCACTCGCATCGTCGGCTGACCCGCTGGCTAATTGTTTCAAACGATCGTCCACCAGAATGCATTCCACATCGAACAACGTATGAGCGGTGTGCGGCGCGTTCGTCTCCGGATCGAACGTTTGCTCCGCGTTGCCATGGTCTGCGGTCACGATCAGGCATCCGCCCTTCGCGGTCACTGCGTCGACCAACTCGCCCACGCAACCGTCCACCGTTTCGATGGCTTTGATCACTGCGTCCAGCTTACCGGTGTGTCCGACCATATCCCCGTTGGCAAAATTCACCACGATCAAGTCCGTTTTATCTTCGGCAATTTTAGCCAACACCAGATCACGCACCGTCTGGGCACTCATCTCTGGTTGCAGGTCATACGTGGCCACTTTCGGCGATTGGGCCATGCCGCGCGACTCGCCTGCGAACGGCTCTTCGCGATAGTCGTTGAAGAAAAACGTCACGTGCGGAAACTTCTCCGTCTCGGCACTGCGAAATTGCGTCAACCCCAATTTTGATACATATTCCCCGGCAATATCCACCATTTTGCCCGGCTTCGGATAGGCCACCTTCACTGGCAATCCTTCTTCATAGGCGGTCATCGTCACAAAATGCGTCGCGGGTGGGCGCACTCGATTAAACCCACGCTCGCCCGAATCAGGCGACGGCGGAACCTCGCTCCATAGCTTGTCCGTGTACGTAAACGCTTTGATAATTTCACGTGGACGATCGCCACGGTAGTTGTAAAAAAGAACCGTATCCAAATCACTGATGCGCATCGGCAAAGCTTCATCAATCGACGCACCGATCATCGTCGGCACTATAAATTCATCACCCTGTTGCGAAGGCGTCGTCGGATTATCGTAATACTGTTGGATCGCTGCGCTCGCGGTCGCCGCAATCGGCAACTCCTGTTTCCGCGCACGGATGCCCGTCAAACAACTGTACGCTTTCTCCACCCGTTCCCATCGGTTGTCGCGATCCATTGCATAGTATCGACCGCATATCGATGCGATCTTTCCAATGCCTAATGCTTTGCATCGCGCCTCAACCTGTTCGACAAATGCCTTGCCCGTGTACGGCCCGGTGTCACGCCCATCGGTAAATAAATGCAACGCGACTTTATCGCCTGGCATCCCTTGATGTTTGCATAGATTCAAACAGCCATACAGATGGTCCAACATGCCATGCACCCCCGCGTCCGACGCAATCCCCAACAGGTGCACATATTGATTACGTCGTTTGGCTGTGGCTACCGCTTCGGTCAACACCGGGTTGGCGAAAAACTCGCCCGTGCGAATCGCTTTGGTAATCCGCACCGATTCCTGATTCACAATCCGACCCGCGCCGATATTCTGATGCCCCACCTCGCTGTTGCCCATCGTTCCCTCAGGCAAACCCACATCTTCGCCACACGTCTTGATCAACGTCCATGGATAATTTTCCAACAACGCATCACACTTCGGCGTATTCGCTAACTTCACCGCGTTAAACGCATCGTGCTCCGCATTCGGATTCCGACCCCAACCATCACGAACCACCACCACCATCGGACGTTTAATTTTTGCTTGTTCAACCACGTCAATATCACTCCAACCCCCCCCACGTTTTCCTTGGCATGCTTAACCGTTACCCCCCCACACCCCCCCCACACACACCCCCCCACCAACCCTACCCCATCCCACCCTCACCCCATCCCACCAACCCCACACCCACACTTGCCCCTCCACTTTCTCCACCACCTTCTCTTTCGCCTTCTTCCCCCGCCGTCTTTCCCACACACCCACCACACTGCCTCATCATAATTCAAATCCTACCCCCCCCCTTCCCCCCCCCCACATTTCCCACTACATTTCCCACTACTTCCCTCCCCTACTTCCTCCCTACATTTCCCCTTCACATTTGCCCTTCACACTGACTCACGCATCCCATCCGCAACCGTCCCTACATCCCACAAACTTGCAACCTTACGGACCTGGGCCGATCATAACCGGATCATGACCGACGACATTTGCGGCAAATGCGGCTACGACCTCAGCGCCAGTTCCGTGATGGGCACCTGCCCTGAATGCGCCACGTTCTATAGCAAACAATCCGGCGAAAATATTCGTGGCTCTCAGGTCAATCGCGCTGAGAATTGGCTCGGCAGAGCCTGGGGGATCGCTTTGATCGTCGCGGCGCTGATCACCCTTTCATGCGGCGGCATTCTTGCCACCACCCTCGGACGTGCCAAACCCCTGGCTATCATGGCAGTCGTCGCCTTCGTCCTCATCCTCGCTGCCGCTGCCACCCTCGTCCGTGACCGCCCCCAACCCTAACCC
This sequence comes from Phycisphaerae bacterium, assembly GCA_030426385.1. Taxonomy (GTDB): domain Bacteria; phylum Planctomycetota; class Phycisphaerae; order Phycisphaerales; family Phycisphaeraceae; genus JAUHYI01. The sequence continues at coordinate 2,901 of JAUHYI010000121.1, read as the reverse complement.
CCCCACCCCCCCACCCCCCCCACGTTTCCCCTGGCATTTTTAACCATTAACCATTCCGCGCCGATTCTACGCTCGACTTCTTCTTACTTTTAACTTTTAACTTCTCTCCGTCACTCCCAAATGTTGTATTTCACGATGCACCAGATCGCTCGCAGTCCATCGCGCCAGCCAATCTTTTTGCCTTCTTCATACGTGCGGCCTGCGTAGCTGATACCCACTTCATAAATACGGCATCGCCGACGTGCCAACTTCGCGGTGATCTCGGGCTCAAATCCGAACCGATTTTCCTGGATCGGAATCGACTGGATCAGTTCACGTTTAAAAACTTTGTAACAAACTTCCATATCCGTCAGGTTGATATTCGTGAACATGTTCGACATCAGCGTCAGAAATCGATTCCCCACCGAGTGCCAGAAATACAACACGCGATGCGATTGTCCGCCTGAGAATCGCGAGCCAAATACGGCATCCGCGCGGCCACTCACGATCGGCTCGATCAATTTCGGATACTCGTTCGGATCGTATTCCATATCCGCGTCTTGAATGATCACGATGTCGCCGGTCGCTGCCGCGATCGCGGTCCGCAGCGCGGCCCCTTTGCCCTGGTTCACCTGATGATGCAACACACGCACATTCGCGTGCTCCCTGGCGACCACCTCCAACGCCTCGGCAGTGCCATCCGTCGAACAGTCGTTCACGATCACCAACTCTTTGTCGATCCCGTCCAGTTCAACACCTTGCACCACCGACACGATCTCCCCAATCGTGGCCGCTTCATTAAACACCGGGATTACCACAGATAACTTCATCATATACCTCACCCCCGCCACCCCCCCACATTTTCCCTGGGTTTTCCCAGTCATTTTCTAGGGTTTTTCTAGTCTTTCCCCAGTTTTCTCATGGGGCTCTTGTCAGGTTTCGCGTAGGTTGTTCGCCAAATATTTTCCCACACACGCACACTCCACTTTTAACTTTTTACTTTTAACTTTTTACTTTTTACTTTTTACGCTCCACTTTCCACCTTACCGCGTCCCACCTTGGCCTCGGTGCCTGCCAGCAAGCGTCGCATATTGCCCGCATGTCGACCCACGACCAGCATCGCCAACACCGACACCACCAGCAACATCGGCCACAGCCCGCTATCGATCACGCCAGCGGCATGTCCACTTGTCCACCAGGTCCAACCCCAGAAATACACCGGCAACAAACCCGCCGCCAACACGCTGGCCAATCCCACGTACCGCGTCGTTTTCACCACCACCAGCCACGTCACCACCGACACCAGCCCCGGCCAAAATAACATCGGATAAAAACCCAGCAATACCCCCAAACCCGTGGCCACCCCTTTGCCCCCACGGAATTTCAACCACACCGGAAACACATGACCCAATATCGCAGCCGCCGCCACCGCGATCCATGCCCAGGCCGCGGTCTCGGTCATCGCTCGTACCCCCAGCAAGCCCATCAACCAACCCGCCACCAACACCGGCAAAAATCCCTTGGCCACATCCAACACAAAACACAACGTCCCCCACTTGCGGCCTAACGTTCGCCCGCAATTCGTCGCGCCCACGTTTTTGCTACCCACCGTTCGCAGATCAACCCCGTGTATTTTTCCGATCAGATACGCAAACGAAATCGACCCGCCCAGATACGCACCGACCACGCACAAACCCCAACCCATCCATGATATCGTCGCAGTCGGTCCGTCCATCTTCACCATTCTAAACAAAAACGCCCCCCCACATTTCCCCCGTATTTCCGCCGCATTCCCGCCGCGTTTCTTCTCCCATTTCCCCCGCACCTACCCCGCATTACCTCCTGCATTCCCTCCACATCTACTTAACCTTTGCCTCCGCGTTATAGACCACGCTCGGCCCCCGCCGCTTGCGGTTTAGCGCCCCCTAATCCCCCAACCTCAACCTTGATCTGGTACCATAAACCGCGCTACAATTCATCAAACACCTTACAAATTTCGTCCCCCTCCCCACACACACACACTACACTCATCCCTCCCCTCCACCGCTTTTTTGGAACCCAACACCATGACGCAAAATATGACACAAAATCTCAACACTAAAAAATCGCTCACCGCGCTGATCGTCCTCAACGTCGCACTGATCCTTGGCATCGCCATCGTCACACTTTCCCCCAACCCACAACCCGCGCTCGCCCAACTCGGCGGCGGAAGCACCTACACCATGCTTGCGGGTGAGGCCACCGGCGTCACTCAGGAACAGGTCGTCTACATCGTCGACACACGCTCCTACCGTGTCGCGGCCATCACATTCAATTCGGGCACCACCCAGTTCCGTGATATTGCCGGCCGAGAGTTGCTCGCGGACTTCAACCCCAACAACCGCCGTATCAACAATAAATAACCCCCCCCCCCCACATTTTCCCCACATTCCCCCCGGGCGACTCACGCCTCCCAACTTTTTACTTTTAACTTTTGACTTTTAACTAAAATAAAAAACCACGGATACTTCATCATGAACCGCACCCAAACCGCTTGTTACGCACTGCTCGCTTCTGCTTTTGTCCTCGCGGGCCTGTTGCTTGTCACCGTCACCGAACGCCACGCCACGCCCGTCCAGGCCGATCAGGTCGTCGCAGACGGCGGTATCACGTTCCTCACCGCGCAAACACGCACAGGCCAGGAATCGTTGTTCGTCCTCGCCAATGCCACCGGTATTCTCAATGTGTACACCCTCGACGTGGGCCGACAACGCCTCGACCTCGCGGGCTCCCGCAGCCTCAACCAACTCTTCCGCTAACCCCCCCACCCCCCACTTTTCGGTAGTGGTTCACATTAACGAGCCGCGACCGTCAGGGAGCGGGTTTCCAACAGGTTTGGCCCGCTCCCTGACGGTCGCGGCTCGTTAAGCATTTCAAAATGTA
>JAUHYI010000010.1 GCA_030426385.1 Phycisphaerae bacterium | reverse complement strand
CAGACGCGGGCCGAGAAAAATATTCGGGTTAAATTGCAGGGGGCGAATTACGGGGGTAACGCAGGGGGTGAAATTGCGGGGGGGGAGGAAACGTGAGGGGGAAAACGTGGGGGGGATGTGGGGGGGGGGTTGGAATTTTGTATACATACAGACATGGATGTCCCGCTTGTGCGGACCCCAAATGGATTTGGTGATTATTATTCAGGACAGGTAAATATCATGAGCATCAGCCATAAATCAAGTAATACTCAGGTTTTCCGACTCATGCTGTACCGATGGGCATTGCACCCGGAGTTGTTCAGCCTTGAAAGCCGTCGCGTCCATCGCCAGAACGAATACGAAGTGGAAACCTGGCTGGTATCGTCGGGCCATGTGATCCGTTTTTACGTCGCAGGCCATTGCCTGGTGGAAACCGTCCTCGAAGGTGGCGATCACCTGCCCGAGCAGGGGCTGGTCCACGCGTTGCCTTGCCTGGGCGAAAAAGACTACGAGATGGAGCCGACCCGCGAAACCAGTGGCCTCGGCTATGTCACCACGATTCAGACCGAATCGCTGACCGACAATCTCTATCAGGCCACCTACCGCGAGATGATGGATTTTGCGGCTGAGACCAATGCGATCCATCGTGCCTGGCATGACGAAGACGGTCAGCCGAGCCTGTCGGTGGTCGATGCGCAGAACTACAAAGACCAGTACCACGTGCAGAGCTACCATCTGCTTGGCTCGACCGGATTGGTCCTGCGTACGCAGACGATTTTCGAGGTCCCGCGCGACTGAGTGGGTTGGTTGTCAATCACTGTTGATGAAAATATCCCGGACTGGTCACGACTGTGGCCAGTCCGGTTTTTTTGTGGCGTGTTTTCGGTGACTGGTTCGGGACATTCACGGCTCTGATATCGGCTCGCTCATCCGATCCAATGCACGCGACGGTGCGGCATAGGGCATGAACCCCGCGTCCAGCGCGGCCTGTTTGAAACGTTGTACAAGGACCAGGTCGTTCGCATAATCCACGGCCAGCACTGCAATGCCCTGATCTAAAAAATCACGTTGCAAAACCGCGATGCGTTCATGATCAGGCTCGAATGGATTGTTGATCTCGCGATCGCCGGGCAGGAACACGTCCTCGACCGCAATTGCGCCGATCGCATCACGATATGCGGCAGCCCGTTTCGCATCGTCTGCATCATCGAGGATGAATTCCCCGTTCTGTGGTATCGCAAAAAATGTCGGGTTGGTCTTGCGAGCATGGGCCACCATCGCCACCACGAAATCGATCATGCGCCGGGCTGCGTCCTGAGCATCAGTCGGGTCGCCGGTCGTTTTCAGATCGGCATCAATTTCTTCGCCCCAGAAATAGTACGCGTCAACGATATCCAGATACGCCGCGTCGAATCCCTGGCTGACCACCTGATCCAGCCAGCCGGTGTGGTCATCATTAAAAATGACATGCTGCCAACGCGCATCCCAGTAACGCACCTTGCGCGATTCGGGCCAGTTCGGATTCACAGATCCTAGCCATGTCGGTGCGCTCGCTGTCAACCGACCATCAGCCCGACCGTTATGCGTCCACGCGCGGTTCCACGCACGGCGAAATTCACTGGCTTCGCCAATCGACACATAGGCCACAGACACGCGGCGCGCATGGTTCGCCTGATCCGAGTCATGCGATTTCCCCCGATAGTTCACCGCATCAATCTGTTCTCGCGTGAATCGCGAAGCCTCGTCCCCATGTGCCGAAAAATCCATCACGACCAGATCATGTTTTCCCTGCGCAATCGTATAGCTATCCAACACGCCCTCCGGCGGTGGCCCTTGCAATTGATAGCCCCAATGTCGCACCGTCACCAGCCCATCGGCGGTGGGCAATAGGAACTGTGCCCGCGCGACGTTCACCATCGCCAACATGCACCACAAACAGGCAAGCCCAATAACAACACGCCACGTCCCACGCGCGTGAAACCACACAAGCACCACTGTTTTGACGGTTCGCATTGCCCAATGATAGCCCCCCCCCACACACAAAAAAAATTCACACCAAAACGCTTGACTTTAAACACAGAAAAATAAAGGGGCCGGGAGTTTAAAAAAGCAAGAATGACTCCCGACTCCTTTAGTTTGCCTAGACCTCATTTCAGTTTCTGTATTTTCGCTTCCGTGAAAGCAAGACAGCAACCATAGACGGAAAAAATATATAGAGCAAAAAATTTAGGGGATAGGCCAACACGATGGTTGGTCCGATGTAATCCAGCCACGGCGCATCCGGTGTATCTCGCTGGAAAATCACCCGAGGAATTGGCCAACCAAAGACGCGAGTGTTTGAATCGGCGTAATAGGAAAAATAGCCCGTCATTACAATGGTACCCGCAAGCGCGAGAACGATAACGAGCCAATACGAAACACGCAGCCAGCCACCAAGACCGGGGCGCCACATCACTGCGACGGCGGCCCAGATGTCAACCGCTACGATTGCCAAGAACACGAGGAGCAAAAGCGCGAACATGTCGGTGTGAGGTCTAACGTAAAAGGCTCAGTTGCCGGCCGCCCGCGGAAACGAACGTACAAACCGACAATCTATCTTAAATCGCGGGCGTCGACGGTCAACTGCAGACGCTGGTTAGCGAGCGGACCCAGCGAAACTCAGCGCTGAGAATGCAAACAGCGAAGAAACGACGTAGCACGCTAGCAATGTAAAGCCGCTCCACTTTGCAAGCCGTCGCCGCGACAGCGCGATGATCGCCGCAATCATGCTTGCGATGCCAGTGACAAACCAAACAATGACCCCGCCAAAGCTCCAGTCCCGGGCAAAATACTCGGTGGCGGACCAGTGTCCGGTGATCAGCGTTCCTAAACCTGACTCGAAAGATGGCCCTGCTGCAGCAATCACTGAAAGAACAACGGCTGCAATCCCCGTGATGAGCGCAAAACGTTGAATGATGAAAGCTCGCTAACAGTACGTATACAGAACCAATTCCGAAGAACGTCCCCGGACGTTGTGGTTAGTATCGCTACGCATGATAAGGGTGTCAATGATATTGGGGTAGTGCCAAGCAGGTGGTAGCGATGCATTGGGCGATGGTATTTGCTATTGGGTGGGGCGGCGGGGGGAAATCCGGGTAAGAATTTGTGGGTTAGCCGCCGTCCTTGGACGGCGCGAAGCGTGGGGCAAACATACGACGTCGCGCCGCCATGAAGGCGGCGGCTAACTCTAAGGCACACAAGTGTTTTTATGGCCCCCCCCCACACCCCCCACACACACATCATGCCCCCCTCACACATGCCGCTGCCACATCGCTTGCATGAAGGTCGACACGCGCAGGGGCGTTAGCAGTCTTGCACCTGTATACCTTTACGCCTGTATACCCTTGATGGCTTTATATTTTACCCAGGACCAGCGACACATTGTGGCCGCCGAAGCCGAATGAATTACTCATGCCGTATCGTACGTCGGATTCGCGGGCGGTGTTGGGGACGTAATCCAGATCGCATTCGGGGCTAGGCTCGTCGAGGTTAATCGTCGGGCAGATTTGTCCGGTGGCGATGGTTTTGGCGGTGATGATCGCTTCCAATCCGCCTGAGGCGCCCAGCGTGTGGCCGGTGGCGGATTTGGTGGAACTGATTTCCAGTTTTTTGGCATGATCGCCGAACAGCTTTTTCACCGCGATGGTTTCGGCCTTGTCGCCCAGGGGCGTACTTGTGCCATGGGCGTTGATGTAGTTGATCGATTCGGTTGCCAGCTTGGCATCGCGCAAAGCTTGTTCCATTGCATACGCAGCGCCAGCACCGTCTTCGAGTGGGGCGGTGATATGCGAGCCGTCAGCGGATTGACCCCAGCCAAGCAGCTCTGCATAAATCTTCGCACCACGCGCTTTGGCGTGTTCGTATTCTTCGAGAATCACAATGCCCGCCCCTTCAGCCAGAACGAAACCATCACGATCCTTATCGAACGGACGCGAAGCCCGCTGCGGATCATCGTTGCGTAATGACAAGGCTTTGAGCGCGGTGAAACAGGCCAGGCCCAATCGTGTGACGGCCGCTTCGGACCCGCCGGACACCATGATGTCAGCCGCGTCGTTACGAATGCAATCGACGGCATTGCCGATGGCATGAGCAGCCGAGGCACAGGCAGTGGCCACGGCCGTGTTCGGGCCTTTCAATCCAAAGTGAATCGAAATGTTGCCCGAGCCTGCGTTACACATCAGTTTGGGCACCATGAATGGGCTGACCCGTTTGGGACCCTTATCGATGAGGCGTTGGTAGCCGTCTTCGAATTCCTCGATGCCACCGATGCCTGAGCCGACGATGGCCCCAGCTCGCCAGAGGTTGAGCTTGTCATCGCCTTTGAAGTCCAGACCCGCGTCGTTGGCCGCATCGATTGTGGCGTTGAGCGCGTATTGCGCAAAACGGTCCAGTCGCTTGCCATCACGTGAATCGAGATTCGGGGTGGAGCCTTCCTGGGGAACCTGCCCGCCGAACTTCACCGGATACTCGGTCGTGTCGAACCGTGTGATCGGACCGATACCGTTCTTGCCTGCCAACAGGTCATTAAAAACCTGATCGACGGACAAACCCATGCTGGTGACCCAGCCCAGTCCAGTAATCACTACGCGTCGCTGACTCATGAGCAGTATTGGTGCAGATAACAGCGTGGGTAACACGCCATCGGGGGGAATGGAATCAATTGGCACAATATCGACCAATGCGGGGATGAACCCGCGACAGGCTTACTCGCCTGCTTTGTCGATGTGTTCTTTGATGAAATCAATGGCATTGCCGACGGTTTGAATTTTTTCAGCTTGTTCGTCGGGGATCGACGTTTCAAACTCATCTTCAAATTCCATCACCAATTCCACGGTGTCGAGACTATCAGCATTCAGGTCATTGACAAAATGCGTCTCGCGATTGATTTCGCCTTTGTCGACGCCCATTTGTTCGGCGACGATCGCAACGACCTTTTCTTGAATTTCGTTTTCATCCATGTCGAAACACTCCTATACTTGGCAAACGCAAGACTCCATATGTCTCGCGGGTTAAGCGCCTGTCTCGTCTAGTCGGACAGGCGCTAGGGAATATAACGCGGTTGGGCCTAAACCGCCAACACACTGTTGGCAAACACCGGTTAGGCGTCGGCCTCCGCACTAGCACATTGTCATGCCCCCGTCGACCGCCAGCACTTGCCCGGTCACGAATCCTGCTTGTTCTGACGTCAAATAACCCACCGCACCTGCGATTTCTTCGGGCTGACCAAATCGGCCCAACGGCGTGATCGCCACCGCGCCTTGCTTGACCTGGTCCGGCAGCACATCAGTCATATCCGTGGCAATGAATCCCGGAGCCACCACATTCGCCGTGATGCGCTTCGATGCCATCTCACGGGCCAGCGATCGCGTCAAACCGATCAGGCCGGCCTTGGCTGCCGCGTAGTTGCCTTGTCCTGCGTTCCCGATCAAACCCGACACCGACCCCACATTCACGATTCGACCCCACTTGCCTCGCATCATCGGCCTCAGCGCCGCACGACAGGCCACGAACACGCTTTTCAGGTTCGTGCTGATCACATCGTCGAATTCTTCATCAGTCATCCGCAGCAACAAATTGTCCCGCGTGATCCCTGCGTTGTTCACCAGAATATCCAGCCGTCCATGCGTTTTGCCCACTTGCTCAATCGCCTCGGCAAAACCCGCATGGTCCGACACGTCCACCGATGCGGTCGAGGCGGCCCCGCCCGCACTTTCGATCTCGCTTTTGACCTGGGCCAGCTTGTCTTCGTTGCGGGCCATCAACACCACATGGCGTCCCGCGCCGGCGATCGTTTTAGCAATCTCGGCACCAATGCCACGCGACGCGCCCGTGACAATCGCAATGCGGGTTTCTTCCTGACTCATAGCAACAATTCCAACAACACAAAGTTAACAATCGATAGTCCAGCAATCTTAACCAAATCCCCCAACATTACCACCCACCCCCCCCACGTTACCCTCCCACGTTGGTCGCGGCTCGTTAAGCATTTCAAAATGTACCACTGCCCCCACGTTTCCCCCGTGCTATTGATACTCGCAGGTTGCCGTTTTCACAATCGGTTCGCCCCCCCCACGCATTCCCTTTCATGATTTAACTTACCCCGACGACCTCGATCACGAGGCTTCGGACATGTTCGCCACTTTCACACTGCGATCGATGCGACGCATCAAGCCCGACAACACTTTGTTCGGGGCCAACTCGATATAGTTGCCCGTTGCGTTAGCGGTCAGCCATTGCATGCATTGCGACCATCGCACGGGATTGGTCAGTTGGTCCACCAGCCGTTGTTTGATCGATGCAATGTCGTTCTCATGCAGTAGGGCGGTCACGTTCGACATCACCGGCACCGTCGGCACTGACCAGTTCACTTCATCAAGCGCGCCGGCCAAACGTTCGGCAGCCGCGGCCATCAACGGGGAATGAAACGCGCCAGCGACTGTTAACGGCGTGGGCTTGAATCCCATCTCGCTGGCGATCGGCACCGCGCGTTCGCAGGCTTCGATCGAACCGCTGATCACCACTTGCATCGGCGAATTAAAATTCGCAGGTACCAGAATCTGATCCTCACGCGCCCGGTCACACAGCTCGGTAATTTTTTCTTCGGTCACGTCGCCCGTGATCGCTACCATCGTCGAGGGGTTGGCCTCGGCAGCGTCCTGCATGGCTTGCCCACGCAATCGCACCAGTTTCAAACCATCTTCAAAATCAAACGCGCCGGCCACATGCAATGCGGTGAATTCACCCAGACTCAAACCCGCGGCCGCTGCCACGTTCTCGATTTTTCCATCTTCCGCCAACGCTCGATAGCAGGCCACCCCAGCCACATACAACGCCACCTGCGCGTTATCCGTGCGATTCAATTCTTCAGCAGGTCCTTCAAAACACAGCTTGCTCAATTCAAACCCAAGCGCGACATCCGCCTGCGCAAAAACCTGCGCAGCCATCGGGTTTTTATCGACCCAGGACTTCCCCATCCCCACGCCTTGGGCGCCTTGACCGGGGCATAGGATGATTTCGGATTTCTGATTTTTAATTTCTGATTTTTCTGTCACGATGTTTTTTTTGTTGTTCGTATGGTTTGGGTAAGGATGGCAATCAGTTCGTTACATTCCCGCTGCAAATCGACGAGCCGTTTCGCAGCCAATACCTGAGATTCTGCGATTAACTCCGGCCAATATAGTGTTTCTTCAGCCTCGCGTTGCGCAATTTCCAACGTGGTGACGAAATGCCGACGTGACGATGCTCTCAATGCTTCACGATAGTTTGCCCCAATCGAGGTGCCTGATTTCAGGAGTTGGCGTCCCAGCACATCTCCTACCCTGTCTTTAGGCAGAGCGCTTACCAAGCGTATAACCCGGATGCTAAATGTTTTTGTGCGTTGTTTTAGTTCTTCTTGATCCATCCCTGGTCGTCCGGATAGTCTCAAATCAGAAATTAAAAATCACAAATCACAAATCATAAATTCCTACAGTTCCCACGCACTGACGCCCCAGGTTAATCCGCCGCCCTGGGCGACGAAGATAACTTTGTCGCCTTCGTGCAGACGTTTTTGTTGCTTTAACTCGTAGAGGCACAGCCCGATGCTCGCGGCGCTGGTGTTGCCGAACCGATCGATGTTGATGTAGATCTTGTCGTCGTCGAACCCCAGTTTTTTCCATGCGGTTTGCAGCATGCGAATGTTCGACTGATGCGGAATCACCATCGCAATATCGTCAGGCGTCAGGCCGGTTTCTTGCAGCGCGGTTTGGACGCAACTTTTCAACGCATTGACGGCAAATTTAAAAACCGTTCGCCCATCCATTTGCAGCTTGTCGTATTGGCCGTTCCAGCCCGGCTCATCGGTATTGGTTGCATCGATGTTGGCCGGCAGATCTTTTTCATCGCGTGGGATATACAACGCGTCGGCTTTGCTCGCATCCGACCAGATGCGTTGATACAGGCAGCCTTGATTCGCGTTATCCGAAGCGGTCAACACCGCAGCGCCTGCCGCATCGCCGAACAGCACGCAGGTGCGTCGGTCTTCCCAATTGACGATCGTGCTCAGTTGGTCGGCCCCGATCACAGCCACGTTTTTATACATGCCACTGGCAATCGCGTTTGAAGCCATGTTTAACGCGCCGACGAATCCGGTGCATGCCATGTTGATGTCCATCGCACCGCAGGGCACGGCACCGATTTTGGCTACCACCTGGCACGCGGTTGCAGGGCAAACCATATCAGGGGTCATCGTGGCACAAAACAACAGGTCCAAATCGTTTGGCGAAATCCCCGCGTCTTCCAATGCCATGGTCACCGCTTGCGCCGCCAGGTCTGACGTTTTCAAACCCTCGTCGCTGAGATGTCGTTGTTTGATGCCTGTGCGTGGGCGAATCCATTCGTCGGACGTATCGACAATTTTCGAGAGGTCGTCATTGGTCGCACAACGTGGGGGCACAGCCATCCCTACGCCTGCCAAACGCACGCCGACGGGTTTCGCCACATGTCGCAAACTCATACCGCGCCCTCAGCGACCGGCTGTGTGTCGCCATCAGAAGAACCACCCGCATCATCCGTCGGATCTTTGGGCGGTGAGGCTAATGCTTCGACGATCGCGTGATTCACATCATGCTTGGCAATCACCAGGGCCTGACGAATGGCCGACGTGATCGTGCGCGCTTCACTTGAACCGTGACAGATAATGCAGATGCCGTTGGCACCCAGCAGTGGGGCACCGCCGAATTCGTGGTAATCGTGTTTTTTGTAAATCGCTTTGACGACCGGCTCGAATTGCAATGCCAACTGCGCGTCGATTTCGAAAATCTCATGCGCGATCGTCTGGAACAATCCAGCGGCCAAGCCTTCAGCCAGTTTCAACACGATGTTGCCGGTGAAGCCTTCGGTCACAATCACGTCGGCTTTGCCTGCGAACAGGTCGCGTCCTTCGACGTAGCCGATGTAGTTGATGTCGGTCCGCTTCTTGAGCAGTTTGTTGGTTTCTTTGGTCAGGGCGTTGCCCTTGGCCTCTTCAGCACCAATCGAAAGCAATGCCACGCGTGGCCGTTCGATATTCAATGCTTCGTGAGCATAGACCGATGCCATGACGGCGTATTGTTCGAGATGGATGGGTTTGGGTTCGGGATTGGCACCGACATCACAGACCACGATTGGGCCGAAAAATGTCGGCATGGTGACCGCAATGCCTGGACGATGAACGCCTGACAATCGTCGCAATGACATTTGCGCCGCAGCCACACAGGCGCCGGTGTTGCCCGCGCTAAGAATGACATCGCAACGCTGGGCACCGGCTTTGGCCTTGCCCAGTTCGGCCATGCGAACCATCGAACTATCGGATTTGGCCCGGATCGCCGTGACCGGCGTGTCGTCCATCTCAATCACCTGCGTCGTGCCGATGATTTCCAATTGCTTGTGGCCTTCGAGCCCGCGTTCCTCGATTTCCTCCCGGATGATCGCTGCATCACCCACCAGCACCAGCGTATCGTCTGGGCCTAGGCACTCGACAGCGTCCAGACTGCCCTTGAGGATCGCGTCAGGCGCGTCGTCACCACCCATGACGTCGATCGCGATTCGCACAGATATTCCTTTTCGTTACCCCAGATTTTCGCATCACCATTTTTTTCTGGTGGGGAGAATCTGACGGCGTGCGGTGTCGAGACACATTGGCTCGATGAACGGATGAAATCCGGCTTGCTTACCCGAACACCCGTAGGCGATCGAAACCGGCCCTGACCGAAAACCACCATCGTGGCAGTTCGGCAATTATGGTAACCCCCACCTGTTGTCAGTGGTTACGCGTCGTCTTTTTTCAACGACAGGCCCGGACGGACATACCCACAGTCATTGCATGCGGCGTGTGGACGTTTCCAACTGCCACAGTTGGGGCAATGCACCGCGCGTGGGGTGGTCAATGCGTCGTGTGAACGTCGGTTACGGCCTTGCGTGCGTGTTTTTCGTTGTACCGGGAGCATGGCATCTACCTATTTTGGCTAATAATGATATCGGTGGACAAAATCCACGGGATCGATTCTGAATCCGTGGCACCGTCGAAACGTCACAGAGTAATCCGCCTGATCCAATCCGTCAAGCACATCCCCCGCAATTGACGGATCGATAATTTTCAGGCCATTGGCGGGGCAAGCCTCCCGGGCCTATCGCTCACAGCCCCGAATTGAGCGCATCGAGATGGCGGGCGAAGTGGTCGGCCAGAATCTGTTCGTGCGTGTCCGGGTGTTCGGCCAGGATTTGTTTCAATGCCGGGCCGAATTTTGCATCCGTCAGCACTGACCCGAACGTGCAATGCAGGATCTGCCGACCCGCGTTGGTGAAGCCCTTGCCGGCGGGGACATCGGACCAGTTTTCCAGATACAGCGATTCGAGTTGAGCGTCATCAGCCACATCCGCTGGCGCTGGCACGGTGTCCAATGTCGCGTGTACGTGATAGGTCGCTCGATCGGTGTCATAACGACCCCGGCTGAAATCGACGATCGCCCGGAACAGCTTGGCATCATGTCGGGCCACCACGCGCACCGCTTCGAGATAGCTGGTGCCTGCGGTTTTGACGTGGAAGCGGCCGCCGGTCGCCTTGGCAAACAGGCCGTACATCGAAATTTTGTCCGACCCTGAATGCAGGCTCAATTTATACGGGCCGATCTGTTCAGCGATGGCGGTGTGGTCCTGCAATGATTTTTCCAGCGTGGCCAAATCGCCGATGTAATCCACGCCTTTTTCCAATTCGCCGACGAAGCGCGGGGCCAGGCTCACCAGATTCATGCCGGATTTCACCAGTTGCTCAGCAATGATGTAATGCTCAGCGAGCGTCGTGGGCTGGTCAGTTTCGTCGACACTGATTTCAATTTCGTGCGGCTGATTGCGTTTTTCCGCGGCGCTTTGAATGTACGCGGCCATGTCCAATGCATGCGTAATCGCTGGGCCGTATTTCACCGCTGCCCGCTGCACCGTCAGTTCGTCGAATGTCAGCGTCGGCCCATTGTTGACCTTGATCGTCTTGCCGATGTAGTCGCTGGCCCAGGTGGTTTGTTCGCGAACTTCGCCGAACTTGGTGGCCACCGTGGCTGCGTCATAATTGTCCGCTTTCTGGTCCACATGGTCCGACGGATCGATCGTGAAAAACACGAAGCCCGCGTCGGCGGTGTAGTCCACATCCGCATGCGTTTTCAGGTGATCCGCATCGGCACCCCAGACATCGGTGTAGCCGGCCGCGCCCAAGGCCTCGGTCGCTGCCTGCATGACCTGCGTCGGGTTGCGATCGGTGCGTGCCATTTCACGGATGGATTGCTGGGAAAATATCCCTTTGATCCCGCCCTTGTCGCCGCATTGTTGTAGCGCTTTGAGGTGGCCGGGCGTAGCCGAACCCAATCGATCGCCGAAGCCGAAACTTGGCGTTAAACCCAATGCGGACGGTTTCAATGTATTGCTGGTGGTATTCATAGTCCAACCACTGTACCGCAATAAAACGCCTCTCGCAAACGTTTTTCATGCGGTTAATTGGCCGTGGCGGTCGGTTTTTAGCCACAGATGGACGCGGATAAAACATCAGAAATTTAACGAGGAAAGCAGGAAATCAGGAAAGCTAGAGTAACTTAATTTTTCACGATTTTGGTGATCTGGCAGTTGGACTTAAGTCCACCTGCCGGTGGGCCATGGAGGTTTCTTGTGGTTTCAAAAATCCTGTGTTCCTGATTTCCTCGTTAAAAACATCCGCGTTTAACCGCGTCCATCTGCATCCATCTGTGGCTAAAAACCATATCGAAAAACGGCCGCGAAAAAATCAGTGCCCTGGCGCCGTCTCGATCGCGACCGCAGCGCTTTCGTCTTCGGGTTCACGCACGCTATCGATCAGGGCCAGAACCTCAGCCGATGGCGGTGGGAAAAATCGTGACAGGCCTAGCGTCACCGCGAAATTCAGCAGCATCCCGATGGTGCCAATACCCTGGGCATTGATGCCGAAAAACCAAGGGCCGCGAATGGCTGAATCAGGCGGGCCGAAGATCATGTTCGCCACGTCTGCGTTGAACAGGATCAGGTCTGCCTTTTGCGTCAGGATGTAAAACGAGGTGAACCCAATGCCGACGAGCATGCCGGTGACCGCAGGGACAGTGCCGACGCGTTTGGAAAAGATGCCCAACACGATGGCCGGGAAAAATGACGCAGCCGCCAATCCGAATGCAAACGCCACGACCTCGCCGACAAACCCCGGGGGATTGATACCAAAATAGCCTGCGATGCACACCGCGATGCCGATCACCACGCGACCGAGCAGCAGGCGCTGGGCTTCGGAGGCTTGGGGGTTCATCATGCGATAGTACAGGTCGTGGGCCACGCTCGATGAAATCACCAATAGCAAACCCGACGCGGTGGACAATGCTGCGGCCACCCCGCCCGCAGCGACCAATGCGATGATCCAGTCCGCCAGTCCCGCCATTTCCGGCGTCGCCAGCACAATGATGTCCTTGTCCGGCTGCGATTGTCCACCCAAGGATGCCAAGGTTTCGCGCGCCGCCGGTCCGCCGTTGGCTGCGATCCATGCGGCGGGGTCTTCGGCAATTTGATCACGGACGCCCGTGGGCACCGGATCGATTTTCCATAGTTCGTTGTCGTCGCGATTGGTGAATTGCACGACGCCATCCTGATTGAAATCCATCCACGCGATGAGGCCGGATTTTTTCCAACTGTCATACCATTGCGGCAGATCGTCGACGGTGCGCCCGTTCAAGCCTGCGACGTTATCGAGCATGTAATAGCGGGCAAACGCAGCGCCTGCCGGGGCGGTCAGATACAACAACGCGATAAACAGCAAGGCCCAGAATGCAGACCAGCGCGCAGCCCGCACCGTTTTGACCGTGTAAAAACGGATGATCACGTGCGGCAATCCTGCGGTGCCAGCCATGAGTGCCAACGTCACGCAGAACACATTGAGCTTGTTCCATTTAGCCGTGGGAAACGCATCGGTGTAACTGGAAAAACCGAAATCGTGATTGATCTGATTGAGCTTGTCGAGCAGGTAGGGCTGCGATGGATCGACCGAATCGACGACCTGACTGATCAGGCCCAGTTGTGGAATGGGCGTGCCGGTGAGTTTGATGGAAATGGCAATGGCGGGCACGAGGAACGCGGTGATCAGCACCCAGTATTGGGCGACCTGAGTCCAGGTGATGCCTTTCATGCCGCCGAGCGCGGCGTAGATAAAGACGATGGCCATGCCGATGAAAACGCCCGAGGAAAGTTCGACTTCCAAAAAACGTGAGAAGACGACGCCGACGCCTTTCATTTGGCCCACGACGTAGGTGAAGCTGACGAAAATGGCGCACAGAATGGCGACGAGTCGGGCTTTGTCGGAACTGTAACGATCGCCGATGAAATCGGGGACGGTGAAGTGTCCGAATTTACGCAGGTAGGGAGCGAGCAACAATGCCAGCAACACATACCCGCCAGTCCACCCCATCAGATAGACCCCGCCGGAAAATCCCATGGTGGAAATCAGCCCGGCCATGGAAATGAACGACGCGGCACTCATCCAGTCGGCGCCGGTGGCCATGCCGTTGGCAATCGCAGGCACGCCTTGACCGGCGACATAAAAACCCTTGGTATCGCGCACCCGGGCTAGCCAGGCGATACCCAGATACAACGTGAATGACAGGCCGACAAATAGATACGTCCAGGCTTTCACATCCATAATTCAGGACGTCTCCGAGTAGGGGTGAGTCAGGTGAGTGAGAACAAGCGGGGCAGTGAAACAGTCAAACGGTCAAACGGTCAAACAGTCAAACGGTCAAACAGCGAAACAGTCAAGCAGTGAAACAGTGGGGGGGGTGGGGGTAGACAAAGCGGGGTAGGTCTGTTCGTTCAGGATGACTTTTTGTTTTGTCGGATGGCCGCTAATTCATCGTGGTGTTTTTTGTCGAGTCGGTTCATGAAAATGGCGTAGGCCAGAATGACGAACACGAAGACGATGATCGAACCTTGCTGAGCCATCCAGAATCCCAGGGGCGCTCCGCCGATGTGGAATTGATTGAGCCAATCCGCGATCAGCACGCCGCAGATCAGGCCGGCAAAAGCCCAGATGCTAAGCAGGATCAGCATGGCCGTGACGTTGGTTCGCCAGTATCGCCGCAGGGATTGGACCTCGGCCTCGGAGGGCGCCATTTTGGGGGCAGATTGGGGGGAAGAAGTGGGGGGGGGTGTCGGGGAGGATGTGGGGGGGGATTCAGGCATAGGTACTCACAGACAGAATCACACAAACGACAGGTCACCGCAAACACATGAGCCCCACACAAGCGTTTTGACCCATAACAACACAAGAGTCAATACGCATGGGCTGAATTGGCGTCTACACCTGCCTTGAGTTGCAGGTTAACGCGTCAAAACCAACCGAAACGAATCCAAACCAATCTAACCATCAAAATGGAGCCGATGGGGATCGAACCCACAACCTCTGCATTGCGAACACAGCGCTCTCCCAATTGAGCTACGGCCCCTGATGCTAATCCAATTGTCAGTGCGTCTTTATACCGTTGGTCGGCGTAGCGGGCAACACGGCAGGGTTGTGTTTCGATTTGATGGACCGCCGATAACCAGAATAAGCCGCTTGATTGTCGAATTAAATCAACCGATGTTTCAGTATGCCAACAGCCGGCAACACGCCGGAAATATGCTCAGAATGACAGGGGAAATGTCCATGACGACGTTGTTGCGGAAACCAGGTTTGCGAAAACCATTGAATGGCTCACTTATGTTGGCCATTCTGATGGCGTTAAGCCTGGGGGCTTGGTCCGCGATGACGTATGCGGTGCCAGCGGTGCCGATCGTGGAAGAGATGGGGCCACATTATCACGATGCAGATCATGCCGAGCATAAGCACGGGGACGATACCTCTCGAGATTCTGAAGCGAGTGACGTTGTAAACGATGGCGCATCAGGCCAAGCTCCGATGATGCAGCATGAAGGCCATCCGATTGCCGAGAGTATTGCCCCGGCCTTATCCAAATACGATTTTTTTACCAATTTCGGGGCGTACATGCCGCGCATTCATTGCATGCGTCGTGCAGATGGCAGCCCGGATTGGCCCTGGATCATCGGGCTGATCTCCGTGACGGGGGCGATCATCGTGGCCTATGTGCGAATTTTTGTGTTTTGGGAAAAGGCCTATCGGGCTGAAAACCCGGATGACCGTAACACCAAACTGATGATGCTGGCGTACTTGTTTTTGATTTGCGCGATCAGTGGTTACGTAATGTCGATCGTGATGTTTTTCTGGCCGGCCTATCGGTTGCTGTTTTTTATCATGTTGGTTCTCAGCGCCGTGGCATGGCGTTTTCTGTGGAATATCAATGACTTGCAGGTGTCTTTGCAGGCCAGGCGGTTGCGACGTGAATTAAAAGAAGCCGAGCAGAGTCGCTACGAAGCGTTGGAAAAGGAAGTGCAACAGCGGACGCGTGATCTGGAAGAAGCCCGGGCCGAAGCCGAAGCGGCGAGTTTTACCAAGAGCGCGTTCCTGGCGAATATGAGCCATGAAATTCGCACGCCGATGACCGCGATTCTTGGTTTTACGGATCTGTTGCGCGAAGAGTCATTGCGCCCTGATGATCAGACAAATTACCTGGATACGATTCGGCGTAACGGCAACCATTTGCTGTCGATCATCAACGATATTCTGGACCTGTCGAAAATCGAATCGGGCAAGATGACCATCGAACGTCTGGATACGTCGGTGTATCAAATTGTCAGTGATGTGATGTCGTTGATGCGCGTGCGTGCCAAAGGCAAAGGTATCAAGCTCGAAGCCGAGTATGCTTTTCCAATTCCCGCGACGGTCAAAACCGATGCGATTCGTTTGCGGCAGGTGTTGGTGAACCTGGTGGGCAATGCGATCAAATTTACCGAAGAAGGCGGCGTGCGTCTGGTGGTGCGTTACCGTCCTGAGCCTGCGGTGATTTCGTTTGAAGTGGTCGATACCGGAATCGGACTGTCGCAGGAGCAGATAGACAAACTGTTCAAGCCGTTTTCTCAGGCTGATGATTCGATGACGCGTCGGTTCGGCGGGACGGGGCTGGGGTTGACGATCTCGAAGCGCTTTGCGGAATTGTTGGGCGGCGATATCACGATCGACTCGACGTTCGGCGAAGGCAGCACGTTTTTATTGACCATTGATCCGGGCGATATGTCGAATGTGCCGGTGCTAACGAACATGAGCGAAGCGATGCAGACGGTCAAAGAAGAGCCGGAGGTTTCGGTCGATCAGAAAGAGGCCAAGGCGTTGAAGGGTCGTGTGTTGCTGGCTGAAGATGGCCCGGACAACCAACGACTGATCAGTTTTGTGTTACGCAAAGCGGGATTGGAAGTGGATATTGCGAACAACGGCGAGGAGGCGATTAAGGCCATCGAAGCTTGCCGAGGATCGGATAATCCATATCGATTGATACTGATGGATATGCAGATGCCGATCATGGATGGATACACGGCGACACGACATTTGCGTGAAATAGGCGAGACCTTGCCGATCATCGCGTTGACAGCCCATACGATGTCGGGCGATCGCGAGAAATGCATGGAGGCGGGTTGCACGGAATTCGCCAGCAAGCCGATCCAAAAAGCGGGCCTGCTTAAAATGGTGTCGGGTTATCTTTCAGGTGACCTGGCAGGTGACCTGGTATCGAGCTGACGGGGTTCTGCGAGTGATAAAAGAGCTGAAAATCTGCTGAAGCGATTCTGAAATCGGAAAAGAATCGCGCGGTATTGTTGTGCTGCGCTTGACGTTAGGCGCAATGAGGGGTTTAATTCTATATATGGTGGGTCGGTGTTCTGTCCCCCGGAACGACCGCCTGCAGCGGGGTTCGCGCGGAAGCCCGGTTTTAAACAAGCAATTTACAGCCAGATGAATTGTGACGTTGGACCGTGGATATGGCAGTGGGGCGATTGTGGGGTGTGAATGGGCTGGTACGGGAACGTTATGGGGGCATGCGTGAGGGGAGTATGTGTGGGGGATATGTGAGGGAGAAATGTGGGGGGGATATGTGGGGGGGGCGTCGGGATTGAGTTGGTTTTGCGAATGCAAGGAGTAGACGATGGCTAACAAAAACGGCGCATGGGGCATCGAAATTGGTTCAAATGCGATCAAGGCCATTCGTTTGGTAAAAGCCAAAGACGGCACCATCAACGTGGCTGATTACGAAGTGCTGCCGTTTAAGCGGGTACTGACCACGCCTGATCTGAACGTGGAAGAAGCCATCCGCGTGAATCTGGACAAGTTGCTGACCAAGCACCGGGTCGGCAAATCGACGGTGGTGGTGTCAGTGCCGGGAAGCACCGCTTTTGCGAAGTTCGCGAAATTGCCACCGGTGGATCCCAAGCGAATTCCGGATATCGTGAAATTTGAAGCTGTGCAGCAGATTCCGTTTCCCATCGATCAGGTGGAATGGGATTACCAGGTGTTCGCCTCGGACGATTCGCCTGATGTGGGCGTGGGTATTTTTGCGATTACCAAAGAACGCCTGGCCCAGTTCCTGTCGACGTATCGCGTGGCCAACATTCACTTGGATGCGCTGACGTTGTCGCCGTTGGCGGTGTATAACGCCATGGTCTACGACGGGGAGATTAACGATGACACGCCGGGTGAAATTTACATGGATATCGGTACGCTCAGTACGGATATCATCATCGTGGAACACGGACAGATTTGGCTGCGTACCTTGCCGATCGGTGGCAATCATTTCACCGAAGCGCTGGTGCGTGCATTCAAGCTGAGTTTTCCCAAAGCCGAAAAGCTCAAACGTGAAGCAGGCACCAGCAAATACGCTCGGCAGATTTTCCAGGCCATGCGTCCGGTGTTTTCCGATCTGGTGCAGGAAATCCAACGATCGTTGGGCTATTACCAGAGCATGAATCGCGATAGCGATATCGAAAAATTGGTGGGCATCGGCTCGACCTTCCGTTTGCCGGGCATGATCAAGTTTTTGAAACAGCAATTGCAGATCGATGTGGTTCGCCCTGATAGTTTCAAACGTCTGAGTGTGGACGGATCGGACGCCGCTGATTTTGCCGACCATTCGTTGAACCTGGCGACGGCGTATGGCCTGGCGTTGCAAGGCTTGGAAGCCGAATCGCTCAATGCGAATCTGTTGCCACGCCATATGCTCAAACAACGATTGTGGCGAGCCAAACAGCCATGGATCGGTGCCGCCGCAGCCGTGGTGGCCGTCGCTGTGGGCGCGGGTTTTGTCAAGCTGCAACACGACAAGAATGTGTATGAAAATTCATTCGAGAAAACCAATCCCAAAATCCAACAGGTGATTCAAAAGGCCGAACGACTGCGTAGCGAATACAACCAGATTGCCACGCAAGACCCGCGCGTTCGCATTGAAAATCTGCGTCGAATTCTCGACTACCGTGACGTCTGGCCCAAGCTGTTGCACGACATGTCTTTGGCCTCGGCATCCTTGGCGCCCCAGGAAGAATTGCTCAGCACCGATTACGATCAGCACACGCAGATACCAAGAACTGAACGACGCCGAATCTATATCGATACGATGAGTGCGACGTATTCGATTGGACCATTGGAAGGTTCAGCAGGCAATAATTCAGGCGTTAATAATTCCATGATGGGAACGATGGGTGCCATGGGCCCGATGGGACCCATGGGCGGCGGCGGTGGATTCGCTCGGCCATCCCAAACCGGAAAACAGAATCTGTCCTACGAACAGATGTTTGGCGAGCGTCGTTTTTCACCAGCAGGCCCCAGTGAACAGAACAACAGTCCATTTGGGGCTCCCGCACGTGTGCCAGCCAATACGACGCCTCCGCAATTTACAATTCGAATTCAAGGGACCACGCCGTTGCGTGAAGGGGCCCGTGATCTGAGTCGCACGTTTATCAAGTGGCTTCAGGATAATGCGAAGCGAAAAAATCGCCCGTATGAAATCGTCGCCGGACCCGCGTCGTTGGTGCGCATTGAACCGATGAGTGCGGTGGTGGCGAGCAACCGGTCAACTGGTGGAAGAAACACCGCCGGCCCACGATTGAACAATGGCGCTGGTGCGAATGCCGTCACGAGTCGATTCGGTAATCGGTTTGATACGAGTGGGCGAGGAGATGCCACCGGGTCACGAGGCGGAAGCAACCAGCGCTCGGTCGCCATGACTGATTTGATTCCCGAACGTCCGGGCAACCAGGAACGCAATGCGGAAGACTGGTCGTTTGAAATTGAATGGGAAGTGCAGTTGTTGTCGCCGCAGGATGTGCGTCAGACCGAAGAAGTTCGCCGCGAGACAGCCAGTGGGCCGGTCAGTCCGTCGCCGATCGGGCGCATAAAAACGGACCCAGCGGACCCAACGGAACCCGCCACCCCCGCGGCTACCACCGCCCCTATGGCTGAATCGGCCAAGAAGGAGGATCAAGCGTGAAGTACGTTCTAGCGTGGATCAAAAATAATCCGATCAGTGTGGTGGCGATTTTCCTGGTCATTGCGAGCCTGGGCATGTTGGTGTGGATGCATACACAGGGCAGCTCGTTCGTCGAACAGATGGCTGATCGTAGCGATGAAATCAAAAAAATCGATGGCCTCAAACGCACACGCGTGGAACTGCCGCCCGCGGTTCCTGATGCACCGCCACAAACCAAAATCCTGGCTGTGAACACCGCCGCGATTGATTATCTCAAAGACACCTACGGCAAGCTGGATCAAGAATACCGTGGCATTTTTGAAGTGGCTGTGTTGCATAACGAGTATGCCCACTTCCCGATGGTGGATCAGTTGTTTCCCAATTCAGAAAGCCCCGCGTTGCCCTACAACGCGCGAAGCGCTTATCGATTGGCATTTGAAGAAATGCTCGGGCCCTATGCGGAAAATTCCTTGTACCCAAGGCTACAAGCAGCCCCGGCGTTGGATAGCGATGAATTGGGGTTGTTGAGGTCACGTTTGCAAAACGAATTGCTGCGTGAGATGTTGCCCCTGGCTGAAGAAGTCGATCTGGACATGCTCAGCGAGCAGGACTTTCGGCGTTTAAAACAGAACATGCGCAAACGCTATTTGCAAGAGCTGATCGATCAGGCGGAAAACATTTTTGTTTATGCCCAGACGCAGTCGAGCAAGAACGATTATCCGTTTGATTTGGGACGATGGAGTAAACGGGGTGAACGGCCATCGTGGAGCGAAATGTGGGAAGGGCAAATGGACCTGTGGATGCAACAGGATGTCGCTCGCGCGATCATGCTGACCAATCGGGTGGGCCAACGTAATGAATCGGTGATCAGTGCACCGGTCAAGCGACTGCTGAAAATCCAGGTGGTGCCAGGCTATGTCGGCATCAATTCAGCCGGTGGCATTGCGATGCTGGGCCAACAAAACCGAGGGTCATCCAGCAATAACGAAGGACGCATGCCTGCACCGTTTCCTGACCAGGCGGCGAATGTCGGCAGTGCCGATGCCAAGTTGCTCGAAGATTTTTCCGGAGCACCGACAGGGCGACGTAGCAATGCGTTGTATGACGTGCGACATTTGTGGCTGACGATTCATATTGATTCACGGCGGACCGCTCTGTTTTTTGAAAATTTAGCCAAAGTCAATTTCATGTCAGTCTTGCACGTGGACATGAAAGATCTGGATGAATACGAATTGTTGCGCGAAGGCTATGTGTACGGTGCTGACGACGTGGTGGAAATGAAACTGTTGGTCGAATCACTATGGCTGCGTGACTGGACGGCAAAATATATGCCTGACGAAATCAAGCAAAATCTCGGATTTGTGATGAACCAGAAATAACGAGAAATAACAAGAACGACTAGATCAACGCATAGCAGAGAGAACAAAAGAGAAATACACAGGATGAGCAGACCATGTTGAGCAGACAACATTGAGCAGGCCACCTGATCGTGCGAAACAGACCAAGCCCCCAACACGCAGTCCTCAAACACGCAATCCTCAACCATACAGCTCACAAGTTCTCAGTTCTCAAACCCTCGGATCGCTGCGACAGTAAGTCATAAGTAACGAAGAAGTCTGAACAGCTAAGTCACGACGTATCACGGTAACACGGCAACACGGTGTAAAACTGGCCGATCTTTGAATCGGATAAGTCTGGCCCCAAGAGAAGATCTATGAAGATTAAACACGTCAGTTTTATCGAACAGCATATTGAGAAGTTCATCCTGGTCGTTGGCCTGTTGCTGGGGTTGCTGGTGTACTGGTTGTATGCCTCCGGCGAGCCATACACGGTGGACGTGGGATCACGCAAGGATGTAACGCCCGACGAAGTGGAACAAGTGGTGGAGCAGGCCTCCAAATCGTTGGACGCTGAGATTCGCAGCAGTGAAAATCCGCTGCCAGCATTGGTGGTGCCTGAATACACGATGCTGTTTCGTCGGCGCTTGGATCAAAGCCTGAACACCGGGCCTGATGGCAAAGCGATTGTGCGTTTGGATGTGCCGATGGCCGATGTGGGATTGGGCAAGGATATTATTGAACCACCGTCTGCCGATGATGGCATGCGACCATATTTTGCAGCC
The DNA here is from genome assembly GCA_030426385.1 of Phycisphaerae bacterium. Lineage (GTDB taxonomy): Bacteria > Planctomycetota > Phycisphaerae > Phycisphaerales > Phycisphaeraceae > JAUHYI01. Next base: position 58,042 of record JAUHYI010000010.1, on the reverse strand, counting down.
AAGCCGCCTGCGCCAACGTTGAAAAACGTGTCGAGCGAACATGCGGTGTTGGGAGAGATCGAACAGACCGATGTACGTGAAGCGTATGTCACGCTGGTGGGCGAACATGAGCCGATGGATTTTCGCTACATCGCGGTGGAAGGCGAATTCGATTTTGCGGCGTGGCAACAGCGATTGCGTGCGTCGGATATGCCCGCGGGCTATCAGGCCATTCCTGAGGAATGGTGGCGTGATCTGATGTTGCTGACGACGGTGGTGCTGGAACGCCAGGCGATGGAAGACAACGGCCAGTGGGGCGAGGTTGAACAGATTGCCGCGATTCCGAATGCGTTGAGTTTCCGCGGGATGAATCGTCCGTTGACTGCCAAAGAAGCGCAGGAAATCATTCGACAGATTCGCGAAGAGCAGCCGCGCATTGCAGAGCCACAATTGCCGTTGGCCGGTTTGCAAGAGGACGAAACGGCCGGCGCAAATTTGTCGCCGGAAGATCAGGAACAACTGCAACGATTGAATGAACAGATCAACCGCCAGCAAGCGGAACTGACCCGTTTAAATGGTGGTGGGCGTGCGGGCGTGGCTCGCGGCACAGGCGGTGCATTGGAAGATCCGATGGCGTTTGATCGTCCTGCGACATCGCCGAGTGCGAAGCGGGCTGAGGCACAGTTGGCACGACTCAAACAACGGCGGGATGAATTGCTGGGGCTCAGCGTCGATCCAAGGGACGGCATTCCTGGTAATCCCGGTGTGGCGACCGGACGATTCGGCACCATGCCCGATGCCCGGCGTGGTCGCGGTGGGTTTGCCCTTGATGATCGTGTGGATAGCCAGAACGAGGAGTCGGAAGATCGCCCAAGCACCATGAGTTTGAAGGCGTATGACTTGACTGCGGATTCGTCGGTGACCTATCGATATCGTTTGCGGGTCGAAGTGGTCAGCCCGCTGTTTCGTCGACAGTTAGAGCCCGAGCAACGTCAGGTTTATTTCCACAAGGTATCGCTGGAATCGGACGCCTCAGCGTGGACGGAGCCGGTGCGTGTGGAACAGGAAAAAGAATTTTTCCTGGTGGCGTCGAATCCGCCTAACGTGGCACGGTTTGAAGTGTGGACGGTTTTCAATGGCAAACGTCGCAAACAGAATTTCGATGCTCGGCCTGGCGATAGCGTGGGCGAAGTGGTCGAGATGCGGGCAGACAATGTGTCATCCGATGTCGACCTGCGGTTAGGCGTCGTGCTCGTCGATGTGGATCTGTCCGGTGCCGGCGGCCGAGGATTGACGCGAGCCTTGATGTACGATCCGGAATCGGACACCATGTTCGAGCGGGTGCTGGGTGTGGATCGTGAAAGCGAACGTCGTCAGAAATTGCAACAAGAATCGGTGGACGTGGCATTGCCAGAACCGGTCGCGCTGGAAAACCAGTAGTTATCCCATTCTGCTGATTTTGCCAATCTCATTTTGAACGCGCGCGGGCTGAAGTCCCCCCCCACGTCCCCCCCCCACGCGCTCCCCACGCGCTCCCCACGCAACCCCCCTCGCAAACCCCCGGTATTCACCGGGGGCTAGGATGGGGGGGTATAAAATACGCCAAACGTATGAATACCCGTCCCGCAAAAACTCCGCGCGTGGATAATAGTTAGCCGCCGCCTTCAGGCGGCGCGATGGCGTGTGTTTACACCAGTGTTCGTGCCGTCATAAAGGCGGCGGCTAACGCGCGAGTTCTAAGCAGTATTCGTATAACACGAATTAACGCACGAGTCATGAGAATTTATCGTCAATCGGATACGCAGCCAGTTCAGGGCAGGGCGTTGCGTTGATTAATCGCGAGGCGATTGAGGTTTGTTTGGCTTGCGCGAAGATGGCGACGGTTTAGATGGCCGCGCCGAAGTTGCTGGTTTCGAAGATGCCGGCGTCGATGTGGGGGCCGACGGCGGTGCAGATGCCGTTGTTGGTGGCGCGGTTGGAGCAGCGGGTGGGGCGGGGGATGGGGTGGGGGGCTGTGCAGATTCGAGGGCTTTTTGCTCGGCCAATTCTCGGCGATTGATTTGCATTTCGCGTGGAAAATCGAACGAGAGGCGCACCTTGTCGCCATGGATGTCGACAATACGAACGACACCGAGTGGATGACACGGATCGCCAATGACGACTTCTTCACCGACACGACGGGTCAATGCGAGCATGGTCTGCTCCCTGCGTGGTTGCCTGTGTCGCGGGTTTCTTCGATGCGAGGATGCGGTGCTTCAGCCTGTGTGGCTAAGCCGTTAGCATCCGTGGCATTGAATGGCCTACGAACGACAGGTCCGTGCCCCGATATCACCAAGGTCGGGGCCATCCTTGTGCGGCCGTTGCGGGCCGATTGACGTTCAGGTTTTCCAGAACGCCTGCTCCGTACACCGGAGCGTGGGTCGCGGGATAAACATGTATCGTTCATCCGTTTGTTGTTGCGCTTGACGTTTTTGCATCACAGGCCTCGGCTAGCATGATTATCGCAGGCGATCATGGGTGCGATAGGGGGCTGGGGGGGGCTGGGGGTGCTGATGGTGGCTGGGGGGTGATGCGTTTATGTTTGTTTGTGTCGCGAGTCGTCTGTCGTTGGTCGGACTTGGGTTGTGCCTGCTGCGTGTGGCCAACCATTTACCGCACGCATGCCATATCTAAGTCACGGTCACGCATGGCAAGGTGAGGTTGGCTTTGGAAAGCGAGACAGTTTTAGGGTTGACGCTCCGCGTCTGCTGCTGGCCATGAATCATTCATGGGAAGGCAATCATGCGTCATGTATGGGTCGCACATAGGCTCAAACATGGCTTAATCAACTTGTTCCACTGCAACCACACCGGGAACATGGTCGACCAGATTTTTTTCAATGCCCATTTTGAGCGTCATGGAACTCGAGGGACAGCCCACGCAGGCCCCATGTAGCTGGACCTGAACCACGCCTGCGTCGGTGACGCCGACGAAAGTCAGGTCGCCGCCGTCCGCTTGAATGGATGGCCTGATGCGTTCAATGACCTGGGCGACCTGCGTGTGCAGTTCCGCGGCGGTCATCGGCGAAGCAGGGGAGGCAGGTGACGCACTGGGAGCCTCAGCGTTGGTGGGCTTCGTGGTGTTGATGATGGCTGGCGTGGTGTGGGTCATGCAGGGGCGTCATCCGGGTTGATGGGCAGATGTTTCAGATATTTCAAGCGGAGTAAACCGATACTGTTTACACGAATCGCGCCTCATGGGACGCCTTGATGGTTGTATGAAAAACCACCTAACTACCTCAACTTCACCATGATAGGCGATTTTACCGGATTTTCCAAGGGTTACGCATGCGAAATCGGCCTGTGGCCAGGAAAAGCCCGATAATCATCGACAACGTTGTCGGTTCGGGCGCATGGGTGAGCGTGAATGTGCTGAGATTGACCAGCCCGGGATTGAGCAGCAGGGCCACATCGCTCTCAGGACTGGTCAGCAGGTTGTGGGCATCAGGCGTCCCGACCAGATGCAGGGCACTGGTGGGCGTTTCCAGATTTTCAAGCGGCCTGGCAATGATCTGGCCGGCGCTGATGGCCAACACTGTTTCGCCGAATGCCCCCGCACCAGCCTGGGGATTTCCGGGAAAAGCCTGGGCCAATGCCTCGGGCCCGAACGTGACCACATCGTCGAGGGTGGCACCTTTCCAGTCGACCTGATGGATTTTGAGCCCGCCGACCGCCGAGAGCCCGGTGTTGCCATCGAACAGCATCAGGGCCAGTGCGGTGTCGGTGCGAATGTCCAGCGTATCAGGGCTAAGTGTGGCCAGCGTTTGCAGTTGTGACCAATCGGGATCGGTGTTGTTCGGCCAGGGCGTGGCGTTTCCCAGCGAATTGTCGATCAGCAGGTGCGTCGTCGGCGAGCCTGTGGTGGGAATATTCAGCGAAAACACACTGAGAATCTTGCCGTAGCGCGAGCTGGACGTGCTGGCGTTGACCAGAATCAAGTCGAGCTGGTTGGAGCGCGGGGTGGTCAGGGTGATTTCAACGTAAGGCGGCAAATCAGCAAGACTTGCTGGCACATCCTGGGACCAGACCGACCGCGTGGCCGGTGAGATTTCGCTGATCCACGACGCCTGGGCTGGTCCGGCTCCCAATGCGATCGTCAACCCGGCCAACAAGACACCGAGCATGACGATCAAGTTGCCCATCCACAGCCCAACCGACCCACCGCGTAACGACCCATATGTGGATAAGCCGATTTCAGCAGATCCGGGCGCGGCCGACCGTGAACGCTTCGCTATGGCCATAGCACAAGCGAACGAGTCCATCGACAGGCGTCGTGGCGGCGAAACAAGCGTCATGATGAGCGTCAGGCCCTGTGGGTGCGGTCGTGGGTAAAGTGCCGATCGTTTGGCACTCTACGGCGATTAAACAGTACGAAAATAGGATGTTTAGGCCATGCCCACAAGAGCCGTCGTGCGAAAGTTCCAAAAAATTTCAAAAATGATCCCGCCAACGCCCGCCGTTACTCGCCGGCAGGTGGACTTAAATCCACCTGTCATACGCAATCCATTAAATTCTCATGCGTAATTTCCCGTTAGCCGCCGCCAGAAGGCGGCGCGAACACACGAGTTCTAAACAGGATTGGTATCAGCGTTTCTACCTAAGCGCGAGGATGAATTACACCAGTTGCTCAAATCCTATTCTCGCGCTGGCCTAGCCAGTTAAGTGACCCGTGTGGATTACGTCCCGGGCGATCGCAAATTATGCAAAACGCTCCAGGCGAAGTTGACCGTAGCCTTGTGTCCGCGTATTCTCAGCGACTCGGCATTGTCGGGCTCAGGTGATCCAGCATGGCCTTTAAGGTTTCTGGTTCTCTGCGTTTGGCCAATGCCGCGGGTAATCCCGGATACTACACCGGATATAGCCCCGGGTAATATCAGGCATGATGCGAGTGTAAATTCGCGCGTGATATTTCGAGTATCGTTTTGCCGCCCTAGCTCAGTTGGTAGAGCGCACCCTTGGTAAGGGTGAGGTCGAGGGTTCGAGTCCCTTGGGTGGCTTTTTTGCAATCTCATACGAATCCACGATCAACGCCAGTTCAGCGATCGGCGTGTTCACGGTCCCATCCATAGCTTGAATAGTAGGGCACATGCGTCTGGCCCTCGATCCCATCCACCAGTCGTTGATACATCAACAAGGCATAGCCGGTTGACCGATGATGGATGCGGTCGCGGGCATCGCCGTAATCACTTTGGCCGTACATGCCTCCGAACGCGCGACGATCAGGCAATCGGTTTTCCTGCAATTCAAGGCCTCGGCGGGCGCTGAGCATAATCCGTTGTTCTAAACCATCGGCATCTTCTTCGAGTTTTTCTTCGCGCACCAGTTTCAAAAACTCAATATTGGTAAGCGTGCAGACGAATGTCCCCGCATAACTGGGGTAGCTCCCATCCGATTCAGCGACCGTCCACAAGCGATGCAGGTGCCTGCGTATCGCATCAAGCCAACGCGCTTCGCGCTGTTGGCGATAAGCCGCGATCAACACGATCAGCGCGAAATCATCGTTGCCGTAGGTTGCTTCCACCGTGCCATGAAAGCCATACCGAATTGGTTTGTCCGCGGCGCGTTCGTAGAATTCCACCAATGGGTTAATCAACTGCGCGAAATAGTCCCACCATTTTTGCTCACCGGTGAGGCGAAACAGCCAGTAGTAAACCAACCCGCCGCCGGCCTGCCAGTCGCCTTTGATGAAGGTGGCCCCGTGCGTATCATCACCCAACACCTGGGCTTGTTCGTAACCGCCGACCTGTGTTTGAAAATCATACGTACACCATGGCCATCCCGATGCGTCGCTGCCATGGTCGTGGTACCAATCGGCAAACCAGCACGCCCGTTCGAGATATTCTTCGCCGCCGGTCTCACGGTACAACGCGATCAATCCCATCGCGCCGGTCGACGCATCGCGCGGATAGCTCCAGGTGGATTGCGGGGTCTGTTCACGAAATCCACCATGACGTCCGGGTGTGCCGGGGTCCACGATTTGCAATGATTTGAGATACGCGCCACCGAGCAATGCCGCTTGGCGATACTTGTCCGCTCCCGTACGCCGTGCCAGTGTCAATAAACCCATGATGCCCAACGCCTGGCCCCATACCCCGTTGCCACTGCACCAGCCCGTGGCCGGATAATATTCATAGATGAATCGTCCGTTGTCAGCCGAATCGTGCATGCCACCCCAGGGGTTGGCCGGCGTGTTCTGGTTGTTGACATACCAATCAGCGCAGGCTCGGCTGCATTCGCTGAAACGCGATTGCTCACGCGGGGTTAATTCCAACATCGTGTTACTCATGTTTGATAGGCTCGATTCATTGTAAATATCGATGGACATACACGGCGCGTTATACGAATTACGATAAATACTCGTGCATGCATTGATCACATCCCCCGGTGAATACCGAGGGTTTGTTTGATGGAAGTTTTTAGAACGCACGAGTTTTTAACGGGATTGGTATTACGGCACATTATTGATTGCCCCCGTCCCACGCACGAATGATTTCGGCAGCCTGTTGCACGACAAACCCATGCGAAATCGTCTGGGCTTCCCAGGTAATACCGCCGATGTGCGGGACGATCACCACATGGTCATGGTCGCGTGCATATTGGATCAATGGATGGTCTTGCAGATCGTCGCGCCATTCGCCATCGATCACATCTGCACCAAATCCACCTACCTGCCCGGATTGCAATGCGGCGAGCAATGCCGACTCGTCGATCAATGCTCCACGACTTGTGTTGATCAGGATCGCACCGCGCTTCATCATCGAAATTTTTTCGCCGCTGAGATAGCCCGTGGTCTGCGGCGTCAGGTGCATGTGGATCGTTATCACATCACAACGCGCGGCAAACTCTGGAAATTTTAGATACGTCAAATCATCGATCGGTCGGCTGGGGTCGGGGTCGCATCCCACGACATTCATCCCCAGGCCGCGTCCCATCCCCACCATCATGCGTCCCAGTCGACCAACCCCCAGAATGCCAAGCGTTTTGCCTGCGAGTTGTTGTCCCCGGAAACGATCACGCGCCCATTGACCACCCATCGCAGCATGATGGGCAGCGGGTATTTTTCGTGCCACCGCTAACATCAGGCCAAACGCCAGTTCCGCCGTCGATGTAATGCGATCCAACAGGTCGTATTCGGTTTTGATGGAACGCAATTCGATACCACAATCGCTCAGCGCATAGGTATCGATGTGATCCAGCCCCGTGGTCGGCGTGCAGACCATTCGTAATCGTCCCGCCTTGCCTCGTTGTGCCATAGCCTTGTCGAACCGCACGTGCAGTGTGGCCAGATACGCATCGAATTCACCAATGTGCTCAGACAGATATTGGTGATCGGGTTCATGCTCAACCACCTCCGCCACTTCGCGCAGCGGACCAAGACAGGCCGCATTGATCGGCGCATCCCACATACTCAAGACTCGCGGTTGGTGACGTATATTAGATTGACGCATAAGTAATTGACCTGTTAACGAATCTTGTGGTAGTCCCAGCCGTTCCAGCCGTTGTTCCGATACATCACCCGGACATGCTCATCCCAAGTCGGCTCATCACCAAGTCATTGGTAGGCAGTGGGAACTGGTAATGTTGAATCTCATGGGTGCTAAATACATATTTTATGACGTTACTTTTTTATAAAAATTATTTGAAAACTCGCAATGCCCGCCGGTTTGCAAGAGCGCGAGTTCATGAAGCGATGTTTCGCATGAGTTCAGCGGCGATGGCCAGTTGGGGCACCATGCTCCATCCATGGGGACGGGCCAGGTAATACGACATATCGATCGCGCCGGACGTGCCACGGCATCCGGCGCACAGACCCCCGCGCCAATACATGCGCTTCAGTCCGTGCCAGGCATGTTGCGTGGCTTGGCCAAATTCATCACCGGATAACCAACGCTCATGGATCGCCCGTGCTAATACAGTAACCAGTGCACAGCTCGCGGTCGATTCCAGCCGGGCATGCGGCTGATCGATGACGTTGCGCCACAAGCCGGTCTGTTGATCCTGATAAGTCAGTAGCGCCCGGGCGATTCGTTCGAGCAAGGCACGCACGGTTTCAAACAACGGATCGGTCGGTTGCAACTCTTCTAAAATGTAAAGCAACCCGTAAAGCGCGTGGGTCTGGCCTCGGCCCCAGGCGATAGCGACAGGATGGGTCAGGCTCGAACAATGCGCGAGTAGGCCATCGTCGCGCAGGTGATGCTTAACCAGATGATCGACCATCAGTTCGACCTCGTGGATGTAGCGATGGTTTTCGGTGGCCTTGCCTAACGCGGTCAGTGCAGCGCCGTAAAAATGTAACGATTCGGTCCAGACCACATTTCGACGAATGATCGAATTGACCATCACCGGCATCAACGTGTGACCAGATGCCAGTCCCAACGGATCATCCATATAACCGCTGGCGACGAGGATGCCCTGTTCACGCGGTCGGCGTTCTAACATCCGATCAACCACGGCGCAAACCTGATCCAACAGTGCCGTCTCGCGGGTCTGTTCAACCAGCCATGGCACCAAAGAAAATGCACCGATGGTGTCGCCATGGGTTGGATCAGGCAAAGTATCAACCGCACGCCGAATCGCCGCCAACAACGCATCGCGAACGTCATCATGGCCAGCATCGGCCAGCGCTTTGCCAGCCTTCCAGAAATGCAGTGTGAATTCATCCCATTGGCTGCCCCGATCAATGCGTTGCAATACAAAGGCTTTCATTTCTGCGAAAACCTGCGCGTCATCGGCGATCGGCCTGATGCCGTCCGCACGATTAAAATCAGTGGTTAATCCTGCATGTAAAATCACATCATGGACCACATGCGAACTGATCATGTCGGTTAGCAAACTCACATTCAGTCCAGCATCACCGCCGGTTAACGGCCGATCCATCCCGCGGACAAAACCACCCTGACGCACATATGCTTCTAACCGAGTGCGATTCTCCGTATCCTGCATGATGCGTTCAAACGCAGGCGGGTCGAGGAGAATCGCACGATAGCCTGTGAGATCAACCGGCAGCGTGCGCGGCAATTGCTGTTGAGCATCGGCTTCAAAATCAACCCCCGCTTCGATGCACTGCGATACGAGTGACAGCACCAGCGGATCGTCCGCTTCCAATTCACAGATCAGTAATAGTTCGGCTGTTTTTTTCATCATGCGATACGGCCTAGTCGGATGGGGCGTCCCCGGTTTCGATTTCAGTTGAGTCGGCGTTGGGCACAAACATGTGGATCAATCCTTTGCTGATCAACATACGCAGGAACGGTAGAACAGACAGTTCAGCTTCCTGATTGTCCAGGCGTTGCGCATGGGCAAAATCGTCAATCACCTGGCTGACCGTGCGCTGGCCGTCACATAATTCGAGCACGCGCACGCCATAGGCGTCCAGATCGAATTGCCGTTCGATTGGCGCACTGGCGCGTAGAAGCATTCGTTGCCATTTGCCCGGCGTGGCGCGAATCGTAATGCGCTGTCCGCCGTTGGGTTGGGCGTCACGATGTACCACGGGCACCGCCACGGGGCGTGCGTGCAGTGCCTGCGTACGATTAAGATTCGATGTGTCCTGAGTCATGTCGCCACCTCCAATGCGCGGGCTGAATGGGTTACTTCCAAACCGGTAAGCGTCTGAGCAATTCGCTCATCCATGCGGTGCTTCGAGGTTTGCAGGCAAACCAGATGCAACCGGGCCCGCTCGCTATCATGGATGACCAGACATCGACTCGCCTGTGGTATTCGTCGTCGCAACAGGCGAATCGCTCCGCGCAATTTCATGTCCAGCATCAGCGCCGGCCCCAATGGGGTTTTAATTTCGATCGGCTTGGCCCGGCGTGGCAAACGATAGATTCCTTTTTGTGGTTGTATGATCGCATCGAGCCAGAAGCGCAGGTCCCCGCGTCGTAGTGCCAGATCGTCGGGATAAACCTGGGCGATCATCAGGCGTTCCCGGCCTTTGTTTGTCTGAAGATACACACGCATGTCCCCAAGATTCAGTTCGCAGGATTCCAGTTCAAAGTCGATAGGCGTACTGAATGCCGATGAAAAAAACGCCCACTGATGCGGAACATCATCATCCTGGTTCGACAAATCACGCACCACCGCATCGGCTTGAGGGTCCGGGGCATAAGCGTATTCGATGACACGACGGTTGGCCTGCACATACCCAACCCCGCGACGCATGCCGGTCAGCGGATCGGTCACGGTTAACAAGGGCTTAAACGCATCGGTGTCATTGCGTGTGATGGTGTCATGATAAATATCGCGCTGGCCACGCGGGGCGCTGCGCATTAATTGTCGCTTGGCAAAATTTTCAGGATCAAAACGTTTGCGCGTGACCCTGGCCCAAGCCAATTCGAATCGAACCTGTTGGCGGTCACCGAGTGTGAGTCGACCGCGCTTCGCATCACCCTGTACATCGGTGATTCGCCAGTCGATGGGCATCTGCGTCATCAGTCCCGCCCAGGCGAGTGTACGCCTGGGGGTGTCGCTATTCGTGTTGGCCAATGCAGGTTGGTTCATGGGGATGCGATGGTATGACAGACGATCATGAGAAGTAACGGTTGAGTGTGATACCGGGATTGGAAATGACATCCAACGCGGTCAACAATGTCCACAGGGCCACGGCGATCAGTTCGCCCAGGATCAGGCCGATGAATAGGATACGCACCTTGTCAAACGTATTTTTGCCGCCGTAGCGTACGACAAATTTCTTGACAATCCAGCCGATGAAAAAGCTGAACCAAAGTGACGACATCAGTGGATTGACCAACATGATGTATCCGATCGGATGGGGGAACCAGAAAAGCGTCCGCCGTATAATCATGGTCAACGTGACCCACACACCGCCGACCAGATGCCAACCGGTTGTGGAAGCGTCAAATTCGGAAGCGGTGGTGGTTGCACGCTGGGCTGCGTCCATGATCATGGTCGGCCCGCCGGTATAAAACCATGAATGCATTTGCTGGGCGCCGCGCAGATGGGCCATGTACACCGTGAACAACAAGGCGACCAACACCGTCACAGTCAGGGTGATGATGAGGTTGATATGAAATCGGGCACGATCACCGCGCACATCGTCGTTAAGTTTGGCGGCGTTGACCAGATTGGGCGCGATGAATGTTTTTAGGTCGAGAAAAAACGGCGAATAAATCAGCAACAACGGCCCCAATAAGATTGGTTTGAGTGCCATTCCGCCTAACCATCCCCAACTGCCCGCGCCGAGCATGTTGTAAAAATGAAAAAAGCTGGCGTGCGCTTGAAACCAATAGATACCACTCTCGGCCACAATGCGCATCAGCCCCAGCGTCAACAAGGTAAGGAACGCCACAATGATCAATGCCCAGAGGATTGGGATGCTGTTCCATGCCAACCATCCAGCCATCACGGCTTGGCTGATAAACAGGCCGACGACGGGCAAGGCAATGAAGAATCGCTGTTTCCATGAGCGATCACGGTGCCGGACCAGAATGACATACTCGCGCAGACAACGCCACAGACTGATCGCACTGAACAGGATCAGTCCGCCTGCGCCTTGGGCGCTGATCGCGTTATGTTGCCAAAGCCAATCGCTGGGAAAATCACTGGTGGTCTGTCCCATGCCCATCCACACAAATGCCCACAGCATCAACTTGCCCATCAGAAAATAAAACCATGTTGAGAAACTGGTTTCGAGTGGTAGAAGAAAGGCAATGCCGATGGCCGTGAAAACGATAAGAAAACCCATGCCGTGCCAATTGCCACTGAGTCCCTCAAGCGCGGTGCCTTTGGAAAGTGATTCAAACCCGGTCATATCCATGCCCAGCGGGATTCGTCCGAAGCCCGGCAATAGATCGATCGCCACCAGGGCATTGAAACCGAGAAGGCAAAAACTAAGAGCGAACCCAATCCAGAATCCACTGCCACGAAACAAATGTGGCCAATGCCCCGAATCACGATCGGGCAGTACGGCCTCACCCAGTTTGGCCAACGGGAAAATCAATTTTTCGCGCCGCGCCCAATAGTCGAGCACCACGTAACTCAGGCAATAAAACATCGCATACGTCGCCGTAATAAAAACCAGCCACGCGCCGAGTTTCATCAACCACACTCCCCAGGGCACGGCGACCAATACATCGCTGTAATAGGTCAACCATTGGTCCATGCCTGCCTGACCCGGTGGCTTGGGAACGCGCACGCCTTCGCGGAACGTGCGCACCATTTGCGGATCCGTCAGGTACAGCGATTCGTTGAGTTGCGGATTGACGTGTTCCGACCAACCACGCTGAGGCGTGTTCCATTGCGGGTTCCATGGCGTCCCGATCAATGGGACCAACTGCGAGGTCAATCCGAAAGTTGATACGCCTGCGGTTACCAGTATCGACGCAAAAATACACATCAATTCCGCACGGCCCAACGGTCGCATTATCCAACGCAGCACCGGATTGATCAGCAGCACAAGCAACAACAACACCGCAAACGCCATCACGGATATTTGTGTCGATGTGGTCGATGCCATCTGCACGTTTTCTGCGACAATGGTAATGATCGCCTGGACCAGGCAGAGTATCAGTGACAAGGGTAAAACCAGCCACAGCCTGACACGACCGATGGCGTTTGAGGCGGGGCTGTTTTTTGCGGACGGATCATCGAGCGATGCATCGTTCTGTGTCGGTACAGGCTGTGACGGCACAGATGGATCACGTAGTTTTTCGAGATCGGCTCGCTCGTAGTTTTGGGTCGGGGTGTTCATAAAATTATCACAGCAAGTGTCGTCACATTAGTCGTCATTAGTCGTCAATAGTCAGCGGGTCAGTAACCCAAAGTCGTCGTACTCTTGGCGATGAAGACCAGGGCCACCGACATCATCGCGGTCAATCCCACCCCCGCCGAAAAACCGGCCATGATGATCACGATCTGCCGTTTGAAATTCTGGCGCCCGAGTTTGCGCTCCAGATAAAATCGCGCTACCAACGCGCCAACCATTTCCGGCAACACATGACCCGGTGTGGTCTGCCCCAGGCCGCGCACGGCACCGAACACCAGAAACGTTGGCATATTCAGGAAGTTCAACAAGCCAAACAGCCCCAGCCCGATCAGCAATCCCCACGAGATGATGTCGAATTTTACGGCTTCTAAAAACAGACTCGACCCCTCGGCGGTAGCGGTGACCTGTAAACTTTTGTTGAGCGCCAATTGATGCCAAACTTCCTGCGTAAACGGATACACATCCGAGGGGATCGGTGCCAGTCGCCAGATCATTTCACTGAACAGCAGTGACGAGAACATGAGAATCGGCAGGGCAATCAATTCGACCTTGACAATGCTCCACAGCCGCGTGCCGGTCAGTTCCATGACACGAAAGTTTCGTACTGCGCCGGGATAGTCACTGATGGGCACCGGGGCAAACCAGATCGCGGCGCCCTTGTAACCGGACAGAATAAATGCTGCTTCGCGCACCAGTGGAATCTGAATTGTCTGGCCGACCATGCCTTCGAGCTTGGCGTTGGTGTAGCCGATGATCGGTTGATAGAGCAAGCCGAACGCCAGGAAAAACATCCAGGGAAATCGATCGCGATATCCCATTTCGGGTGTGCCGGGCATGAGCCATAATGAGATCATGACATACGCCAACGTACAGCCGACATAGATGAGCAGCGCCCATAGGATAGACATGTCGCCGCGTCGTTTGTCTCGGGAAAATAGCAGTCGTAGGGCATCGCGCGGGCGCATCGAACCGTCAGCGGCATCGGCTTGAGTATTTTTGGAATGTTTGCCCGTGATCGCGCGGTAAATGGGTTTGAACACCGGCAACAGACTGACGCCAAAAATCGCGAGCATTAATCCGATGGAAAACGACAAGTAGAAATCAAGGTTGTTGTAAAACACGGTATCGACGACTTTCATACCGGGTTGCCAACTGGTGAGCACGCCGTTGCGATAGAGAATCGGATTCGCGATAAGCGTGATGATCAGACCGATGAATCCGCCGACGACCGCCCAGAAGGGCAGGACCATGCCGAGGATGATGAGGCCTGCGTCAAACACGAGGTTCATCGGCGTGGCAGGCATGAACCCAGGGGTTGATATGGCGGGCGTAAGGTCGAGCCAGGGGATGGGAATAATTTTGACGGGATTGTTAAACAGCGCGCCAGTGATTGCGGGCACACCGATATAGATCAGTCCAAATCCCAAGCCGAGCATTCCACCGATACTGAACGCGCGCCAACGCCAGCGATTGCGCGGATCACGATCATCACTGATTGCGGTAATGCCCATGCCATGCACCGGTGCCATGGGGAAGGGCAGTTTCTCCACATGCGCGGTGATGCGATACAACGCATAGCCCAACCCGAACGTGTCGAGCCGACTGAGAATCATCATGCCCATGAGAAAAAGCACCGGCCCGCGCCAGGCCATGGAAATAAAGGTGCGTGAGTTTTCACGAATGATTTCCGCTGACGGTGCGACCCATGCGGGAATCTCCGAGGCGATGCCCATGCCCTCAGCTGCAGGGGATTGCACGAGGTATTGATTGAAAAGCAACTGCGTGAGCATGCCGCCATGCAGTTCACCGCTGACGGCTAATCCTGTCATATAAAACAACAGGTAAACTTCCTGCGTTTTGAGCGATTTCATCGAACGCTTGGCGACTTCGGCGAACAGGATCACCGTCACCCATTGCGCCGCCGGCCCAAGGCCCGCACCCATGAATAGCGACAGATAAATCGATCCGGGCACCATCAGGAAACCCAGGAACAGCGTGGCCACAATCATCTTGGGACCGAACGTGTCTTCAAACACGTCAGGCGGCTGCATCAGATCACGATACTGCTGAATCTCTTTGTCTTGATTGGGTGGCATCGTCAATCCATCGGCTGATTAGGCCGCTCCAAATCACGAGAACTATTGACGCCCACGGTGGGCAAGACACGGGCGTCGGCAAACATTGTCCGACCCTGTTGTGCATAGGATTCCTGAAGTTCGGTCGGCTGGGATCGCCAACCTAAAAGTCGCTTGCGCAATGATTCGAGAAACGGTTGGTTCACCGCGACCCAGTTGGCACGTTCGCCGGACTGTCGACACAGATGCACCTTGAGCACATGAGCTCGAATCTGTGCGTCATAGCAGGCATACACTTCCATGGATTGGTTCACGCCCAGATCGAACGGTGCCGGTGCCAGCTCGTAAATCATGGCATAGGCATAGCGCGAATCGACGGCGGTCGCTGATGGGTCGTCCTCATTCGATGGAGGAACCAGAAGTGGCGTGAGGCCGACGGGGCCGATTTTGGCCAAGAATTTTCCGGTTGATGCGTCGGTATTTTCCTGAATAAAAGCACGCAGGTAAGCGCACACGCCGAGGATGCGCGAGGCGTCGAAACTAAATGGAAAGGTCACGGTCAGTTCATCGCCATCCGGCGCCGGAGCCGACCATCGACGTTGCCCGGAAGGAACCGCTGCGCGGGCGGCGATCATCGCGGGATATAACGTTGATAACAACACGGTACCCATGGTCAGGAAAATGACCACCATCACCGCCATCGATGAATAGTTGAGATTCAGATCAAGCCAACCCGTTGATGTGATCAACACGCTGAGTATCTGTCCGATCAGGTAACCCGACACCGAACCCACGAGTCCGAACACCAGCGACTCGGCGACGAAGAAAATCATGACGTGCGTCGGATTTAGTCCGATGGCGTTGTAGATGCTGATCTCGCGCTTGCGTTCCATGACCGACCCGAGCATGGTGTTGAAAATAATGGTCGCGGCCAGAACGGTCGGGATGGCGATCTTGAGCATGCCGGTGACCTGCGCGTTGCTAGCCACGGCCACCGCGTATTGCCCTGGCTCTACCGAGCGATCACCATCGCCGATCGGCACTGCCTGGGTCAATCCGACATGCAGTCGCAGGTCCTGAAAACCGATCAGGCGTTGCGCTTGTGCCCAGGCGCGTTGCGATGCTGTGCGGGGTTGTGTGGCATTGAGGTCGCCATGGCTATCGGCAGGGCGGTTACCGGTTTCATTTGAATGGGTATCAACATCAACCACCGAGTTGGTATTACCATCGGCATCATCAAGAATACGCACACTCAACGTGTGACACGCTGAGTCGGGCAGCGCTCGTACCAGATCAATCGGCATGATGGCCACATCCTGCGGTCGAGCTGAATACGCGCCGGGCAATTCGCTCGCCGACGTGCCCAGTTGAGCATCGCTGGAATCCGATTGGGCCGACTGCTGTTGATCGCCGCCGCGTGCTTCGAACAATAATGGCAACCAACCGATGTCCGCTAAGTCATGACGATCCTGCATGGCTTGATCGTCCAGCAAGCCGACCAGTTCGAGGGTGCGACCCTGAAAAAACAGCGTTTTGCCCTGGAAATTATGCTCGTTAATTCCCAGCACCGCGGCCGTCTGCTGGCTCAGTATCACCTCCTGAGCCCGTGCGCTATGGAACCAACGACCCGCGACCAATGGTGCCGGTCCCAGGAAACCATCCTCAGCCGGTTCCATGCCCAACAACACCTGGGCACCGAGCGTGGTCTGTGGCGCATTCGGGATCGCTGTCACTGGACGCAACACATAGGGCAGGTACATGCCGTATCGATCCTGCCGTTGTGCCCAGGCGCGAACGACCGTCTGGGCACCTTGGCCCAACTGGGCACGCAAACGGTTCAGCCGAATGTCATCAATCGCGCCCATGCCCGAATTGGTAAAAACAAATCCATCGTACATGGCAGTATCGGCTGTGCGGATTCGTGCCGGATCGACATTCTGTCTGACACTGATCACACTGAGCATGGTGAACGTAACCAACACGATGGTGGCGCTGGTCAGCGTGGTTCGCAATCGCCGACGTTTCATGTTGTTCACACCCACGGAAAATGCAACCCCCATCAGTCGCCCCTGGGCCGCGTCGACCGACATGCTCTGTTGGGCCTGCTCAGCAGCCTGGGTCATGGCGTTATTGAATTTGCCGATGAGCACGGATGTGACAAACATCGCCATCCCCATGATGACAAATGCCAGTACCACCATTTGCGGTGCCGCAGCAATTTCAAACGCTGGATGCACCAGTCGCAGGACAATCGCCATGATCACAAAAATCCCACAGAACACCGCCAACTGTCGATTCACATCCGTAAACGGCGTGATCAGTTTCATCACGAAAAAACAAAACGGAATCACAAGAGCCAGAAAAATGACTACCGCCTGGATCAGATCGTTCATCGTCGATAGCGAACGGATGTAAGCGCGATAGGCCAGGCCGCGCGCCTCCTCGGCCATTACCAATGGATCGAGATCGCTCGGCGCAGACTCAACCCCGGATGTAGATACAGTTGTAGTTGTAGTTGTAGTTGCAGTTGCAGACGCAGATGTTGACGGATTGAACGTTTCGAGTTTTTCAAGTTGTTGTTCAGCCTCGTCGGTGTACAGTCGGGCCGCTTCATCAATCACGCCTTTGTCTTCGAGCATGACCAATCGCTCGCTGCTGAGGCGTTGCAAGTCGTGGGCACCGGTCCAGACCAGATTGCTGAGCACCTGGGCATCGGCAGAAAAACCACTCGCCTGAGTTCCGGGTTGCCCCGATTGTGTGTTGATGGCCAGTCCCTGATCGGTCCGGATTTTGAATCGCGTGTTCGGTTCAACAAAGACGCTGCCGGATCCGTCACGAGCGAGAATGATGCCCTTACCGATTCCGTCACCTTTGATGCCGGCCATGCCGTAGTGTTGGGGTGTGGTGTTGCTATTGGCGTCGAGTACACGAATTGTTTTGGCTGGTTGCAGGGTTAAGGATTCGGTCAAGCCGATCAGGTCGATCTTTTGCGCTTCGAAGGTGATGAGTTTCTGTCGGCGATACACGGTATTGACCGCGGCAGGTAGTTTTGAACTGAAGCGTCGTTCGCCCTCGCCATAATCCAATGCGCCGTGTAGCGTGGTAAAATTCGGATCAAACGAAAACACCTCGAGGTTGGCCTGGCCCCATCGCGCGCCACGCAGCATCGTCCATCCACTGTCGTTAGTGATCATCACCGGCCAGCGCCGCACTTCACCGAGCATGGTCATGCCATCGGGCAAGTCCATGCTATGCGCCGCGACGATCAGGGCACGAGGCACAATCGGCGAATCGGCTAGGTTCACCGTGAGCCGATCCAGTTGATGCACCGTCAACTCGGTGGAAATCGCTTCTGCGTTGTTCAGTTGGCGGTAGGCTTGTTCGCCCAGGCCTGTGCTGCGAACAATTTGCGCCAATAAATCACAACTGTTGTTGACCAACCGATTGATGCGTACAGGGTCGAGCATGTCGGTGGTGTCGTGTGGCGTGAACGCGCGGAGGCGGGCATCCTGCACCGTGGTGAGTGTTAATGCGTTGCGATCATAATGGTGCATGACACTGGCGGCGGCCGGAAAATATCCGCCGAGGTGGGCTTGCCATGGCATGCCCTTGGCAGCACGCAACGTATCGGTGAGCAAAGCCGGAGTCTTTGACGATGGTGACGACTGTTCCTGTCCGAGTTGGTCAGCCACTCCCATCACAAAGCGCACCAACGACGTGGCCCGATCACCGGCGCTGGCGACCGACGGTGAGGCGGGATGCTCGTACCAGCCGGTATGGAAAAACCCCAGTTGATCCCCATCGATCCCCAGGTCTAACGTAAACGCGGCCACCGCAGGCAGCGACGGATGCAGTCGTTCGAACAACATCTGCCGATCCCATTGTTCATCCATCGGCGCCGTCGGTGCATTGGTGAGCCACAGAAGTTGTCGACGGATGGCTGCCCCGGCGGTCAAGCGTTTCTGAGCGCGTGTCAGTTCATCGGCGAGCATGGATTCGCGTTGGGCAATCTGATCAAACACCTGGGCCAAGTGCTTGCGATCGTGATCGTCGAGCACCAGTTCGTGACGCCGATCGGCTGACAGCGCGTCCAATGCATCTTCACCCAGCGCTTGACGTGCCGCGTCCTGATCGAAATATGTTTTGCTGCCAAACCGATTAAACAGCCCCATTAAACGCACAATATCGCGGTCGTTGCGCACCATGGTTTGTCGCTGAATTTCAAGTTGATTCGCTTGATCAGCATTAACATTGACTGGTGCGCGCCGCAGTCGTATTTCGGTTTGGCGAATTCGATCACGCAATACATTGCGCTGCTGACGCAAAAACTCAACCACGGGTTTATTCACGCTGAGCACTTGACCGCCGACGGTCACTGTGCGATCGCGCAGTCCACGGACGACGCTCGAACTCGGTGTGCTGCCGTAGACATTGGCGAAAAACCGGCGCTGTTTCAGATTGCGTTCAATTTCAATGGCTTCTTGCCACAACGCCTCCGCAGGGCTGAACGCATAATGGGCAAACATCTCCTCACCGCGCAACCCATTGGCATGATCATTCACCACACTCAAAAGGACCGGACGTGGGGGGGGATTGGTTTCAAAATTTTCAAGCAGGCGTTGAAGCACCACCAGATTGACCGCATTGGTCGCACCGGGTGAACACGCTGGCACGATTGAAGCGCTGTCCTTGTAGGCCTGAATGTGTACGAGTTGTCGACCCGTATCAATTTCTAACGGCGTGTCACCGCCGACGACCGGTTCAGTGCCGGGAATCAGCAGCCAGTCAATGGCGAGATTGGCCGGCGACCATCGCCCCGGTTGCTGTGGTTCGATCACAACATCCGTTTGCTCGCCTTGGTCCCCAATATTTTGTTGTAACGTGCGCCAATCGTTGCGACGCATATAAAACCGCGGGATGCTCAGTGGTGCCGCGCTGAATTTCTGAACTGCCTGATGACGTTCAATTGGATCGCCTTGATCGGGTTCAACGAAAATTACAACCTTCGCCCCGCGCTGCACCGCGTCGAGCCAGCGCCGTTGCGAATGAAACGACATCACCACCACCGCACCATCCAGCGCTCGGCCGGCCATTTTTTCAGGTTCACCATCGCCCACATCGATCAGTGGCCCGGCAAACGTCGTGGCAAGATTCCCCGGTGTCACCTGATTGGCTGACAATCCATACAACGGAATATCACCCAGGCCCATGTTTGTTTTGAGCACGGCCTTGCCTGATTCAAACACGGCGGTGGGAAAGTCGATACGCCCATGTTGCCACAGACCTCGCGCGGATTGTGCCGCCGTAATCTGTGAACGATAGTTGGCCTGGGCCGTGTGCAAAATGTCGGCCTCAACCATTGCACGCGTCATCGGACCGGCGTCACCATTGCGGTTCGCGTTGGCTTTTTCCTCGGCGGTCTGCAACGACATCGCCGCCACCATCAATCCAATGCTTATCAAACCACACATACTCATCGCCCATAGCAAGGCGACACGCCGTTGGTAATACCACGTCAATAAAAATCCCAAACCCACCAACACCAAACTGATCACCACATACCAAGGGTCTTCCAATGTGTGACGTGCCAGCAATGATGAGCGTAACGATCGCGCTTGATCAATGCCGACGTCCACTGCAATAACGGTGTCATGTAACGCAGACTGTTGGGCCTCGGCCTCGTCAAGCAATCGCTCAAATTCCCGGAATTTTTCTGCATCATTATGACGCGCCGCGGCCTGTTCAAACCAATCGGCGACCATCGCATCAACCACAGCATTCCCCGGTTGTCCCACCTGTCGGGCTGGGGCTTGGTCCACCAATGCCTGCAATTGTTCGAATGGCTCCTGGGCATGAGCAGCTGTGACACATACGAACAGGCATGCCAACACGCATGTCAACGAACAACACTTCAGCCATGCTTTCGAAATTGGGGAGCAGATCAGTGTGATGTTTCAGCCTCCTCAATCTGGCCCACATGGATGTCCAGATCTTCTCGACGTTGCACGCGATCGATCTGTCCATCACGAATCCAGACCACGCGGTCACAGATATCGAGCATCTTGTGGTCATGGGTCGCACTGATGACCGTCACGCCAGCGGCCTGCGTCAATTCCTTGAGCATGGCAATGATGTCCGCGCCGGTGTGCAGGTCGAGATTGGCTGTCGGTTCGTCGGCTAATACAATCGCCGGATTGTTCGCCAGGGCACGGGCAATGGCCACGCGTTGTTGCTGTCCACCCGACATGCGTCCAGGCCGATGACTCCATCGATGACCGATGCCCACCTTCTGCAACAAGTCGTAGGCCCGATCGCGCGCGTCATCAGCATCCACGTTAGCGAATGTCATCGGCATCGTGACATTCTCAATGGCTGTCAACATCGGCAAGAGGTTGTAGGCCTGAAATATGTAGCCGATTTTACGGCATCGCAACCAGGCCAATTCGTAACTATCCAAAGCGGCGATATCGACCTCATCGACAAAAACCATACCCTCGGTCGGTTTATCCAGACCGCCAACAATATTGAACAACGTTGATTTGCCCGACCCCGATGGCCCCATGATCGCCATGTATTCACCACGAAAAATATCCAGATCCACCCCGCGCAAGGCATGGGTCTTTTCACTGCCCATGTGATAGATGCGAGTGATGCCCAATGTACGCACGACATAATCACGTTGAATAGTGGGCGAGGGATTCATTGGTAATGATGTACTCTGCTCCATGGTGTATATCCGTCTGTGGCCGACAATTTTTCACCGCATGCGACGAAATGGATCGTTCGGCTCTTCGTCATTAGCTGGTTTTTATTCCTCAGTCCGCAATGCATCGACGGGTTTCATGCGTGCGGCGATAAACGCCGGATAGGCCGCACCGATCACTGCCAATAGCGCGCCGACGATCAATGCCATGCAGACAACCTTGCCTAGTTGATCGACAGGAAATCGTGTCCATCCGAAACGTTCGAATTGCAAAACAGCCGCCGTCAACGCCACGACTAATCCAAGTATCACGCCCGCGATCGCACCGACCAGCCCCTGAAACGCGGACTCAAACAAAAACAGTTTGATCACCATCGAATCAACGGCACCCAAACATTTCATCGTGCCAATTTCACGGAAACGCTCGGTCACGCTCATCAACATCGCATTCCATACACCCACCGTGCACGTCAACAACGCCATGGTGATTAGCCAGGTGTTCGTCGAACTGCCTGACAGCGCCGTTTCGACCGACGTGCCATTGCGT
This sequence comes from Phycisphaerae bacterium, assembly GCA_030426385.1. Lineage (GTDB taxonomy): Bacteria > Planctomycetota > Phycisphaerae > Phycisphaerales > Phycisphaeraceae > JAUHYI01. The sequence continues at coordinate 35,973 of JAUHYI010000010.1, read as the reverse complement.
CGTAGCAAAAAACGCATTCGATTGGCATCGTCCTGGGCCTGTTCATGATTGAGGTGTTTAACGCGAGCATCATTGAGCGCACCAGTTACGCTGGACGTCCCAGACGTATTACGATCCCCATCGCTATTGCTGGCAAACGTGCGTTCCAGTTCCACCACGGACGACGCCACATTGCGCTCGATCGAACCTGCAATTCCCATGTAGGTCAGAAATGCGATCGCCAACACCACCGACAAAATCGTGACTGCCGACCGCAACAGGCGCACTCGCAATCCTGCCATCGCCAGGCTCAGCAACATCCGATTCGATAATCCGGATGTGTCGTCCTGTAACTGCTGCAATAACGGCCCCGAATTCAACGGCACGGGTTCATTCATGATTCACCTCCCCGATTCCTGACTCGGCCACGGCAGGCACATGGTCCTCGATGCTGCCGATCTCAATATGCAATTGATCGCGCAGTTCGATGTTGTCGATACGTCCATCACGAATGGTCACGACACGATCCGACACGCTCAACATCTTGTGATCGTGCGTCGCACTGATGATCGTCACGCCTCGCTGGCGACTCATATCGCTGAGTGTTTTTATGATCTGTTCCCCCGTTTTTGTATCCAGATTGCCCGTCGGTTCGTCCGCTAAAATGATCGACGGATCATTGGCCAATGATCGCGCAATGGCCACGCGTTGTTGCTGTCCACCCGATAGTTCATCCGGACGGTGATGTAATCGATGATCCAGGCCCACCTCAGCTAACAATGCCGCCGCACGCTGCGCCGCCTGTTTTTTATCTGCACCCCCTAATAACATTGGCAACATTACATTTTGCGATGCGGTCATGACCGGGACCAGATTGTATGTCTGAAAAATGTAGCCAATGCATCGGTTACGCAGCCGCGCCTGCAATCGACGCGGCAATTTGGAAAACGCCACATCACGTATCATGACATCACCCTGCGTCGGGGTATCTATCCCGCCGATCATATTGAATAACGTGGATTTTCCTGAACCCGACGGCCCCATGATTGATAGATATTCGCCAGCGTATACATCCAGACTCACGTGATTCAATGCATGCAACACCTCACCGCCGACGCGATAGGTGCGTGAGACATCACCAATCGAAACCACCACGGATTTATCCCGCGCATACTCCACTAATTCAGCCCGGCCCAGGCATGGATCATTCGTGCGCTGCTCATCGACGGAATCATCGACGAGATTGCTCGATGACGCGGGTGATGAAATTGTGTCGTCGTGGTCTACCATGCTGTGGCAACCCTCGTGTTCAGTACAAATAAATTTGAACAGGTTGACGAACGGTGTATGTAACTCGCTATGATGCCGCCATGCCTACGCCAACCGATACACAACCAGCCACATCGCCCGCCAACGATCATAACGTACAGGACTACGGTGCGATCGGGAATGGCAAAACCATCAACACCACAGCGATTCAGCGCGCGATTGATGCCGCGGCATCCAGTCGTTCGAATGGCGGTCGTGTCGTGATTCCTGCGGGCGTATTTGTTACGGGCACATTGCAATTGCGCAACCAGATCGAATTGCATTTGCACGCCGGGGCGATCCTGCGAGCCAGTGCTGACCGCTCGGATTACGATACCAGCCACAACCTGCCCGGTGATGCTGGTTGCGAGCCGGAATACGCCAGCGCCGCACACATGATCCATGCCAGGGACGTGAACAACATTGCGATCACCGGCCTGGGCACCATTGACGGCAACGGTCGATCGTTCATGCACGACCTTCCCAACCAACCCGGCCAACCGACCCAACCTACCCGCCCTCCACAACCCCACAGCCGTGTAAAAAATTGGCGACCCGGCCAACTGCTCACTTTTGTCAATTGCAACGGGGTGACCCTCGAACATATTCGTATCGTTGATGCACCTTACTGGACCATTTGGCCCTATGGTTGCGACAACGTTCGTATCGATGGCATCACCATCCGCAACCCGCGCGACACTCCCAATGCCGACGGCATCAATCCCGACTGTTGCAGGAATGTTCGTATCACCGGTTGTGATTTCGATACCGGCGACGATTGTATCGCCATCCGCAGTGACACCACTCGACTCGGCGATCCCAAACGCACCTGCGAAAATATTATCGTGTCGCATTGCATCATGCGGTCGCCCTGTTGCGGCATTCGGATTGGATTTGCGGGCGATGGACCGATCCGTCATTGCGTCATCAGTCATTGCGTGATGCACGACACGCGCACCGGCATTCATCTGATCGCGCCGCGAATGCCCAGTTACGACATTCACCGCGGTCCTGCGATTGAAAATATTGCCATCTCGCACATGACCATGGACACGCAAAAACCTCTGTTTATCTGGATCGGGGACGACGTGGACGCACCGGCAGGCATCTCGAACATTCGCTTGACCGACATTGACGCTACCGCACGACGTGGTTCGTTTATTGGTGGTAGTGCCACCAACCCGGTGCGCGGTATTGAAATCCGTAACCTGCGATTGCGCGTCATTGGTCATAACGATCAGCCGATCACCACCACCGTCGACAACCCCTATCCGATGTGGGGTGAATTTCATCGACAACAGGGATTGCCGTTTGGTATTTACCTGCGTCACGTCGTGGACGTGCGGTTGAGTGATATCACATTGGATGCCTCGGCGGCGCGGGGCCAATGGTCCAGTGCCATCCGCGCCCAACAGATCGAACGCTGCGACCTGCAACATCTGGATGTCACGCAATGGCCCAGCACCACGCCGACGATGAATAGCACTCCGGATGCGGATGCGGATGCGGATGCGGATGCGGATGCGGATGCGGATGCGCTGATTCATCTGACCGATGCGCGTCACACGCGCGTCGACCACTGCCGCATGTCCGATCGAGTCACGCGATTTCTGCGCGTTGATGGATGTGACTGCCAGGCCGTATCGGCGAATTGGAATCGTTTGCCGCGCGACCATCGTGTTGATATCGCATTTGATATCGACGCCTCGGTGCCCACCGATCAATGGTCCAATCAATGGCCGATGCAGGGCAATTCCGCGCCACCTGCGCCACCGACGACTTCCAGAAAATCTTAGGCCAGCTTGCGGATTTTGGGGCACTATTACCCGTTTGTACCAATGCAATCGCGCGCTCATGAATACTCGACTTTCTCACGAACGATCCGTTTGGCCTCGTCCAGGCGTCGGGCTAATCGGGCCTGGATTTGTGGATCGGTTGCGCTGATCCAACGCCAGTCATATCGATCGACCCAGGTTGCACGATATGGTGCCAATGTAATCACGCGCGGCCCGGCAATATTCTGGTGATAGTAGGTCCGATGTGTGACCGGCAAATCAGCGCGTGCCACATGCAAACATGGCTGGATATCAACCAGACTCGCATCCTTCATCAAATCCCACGTATGGGCCAATACGCCATCCGGCCGAATAAACTGCAAATCGACCAAACTATCAAACATGGCCCAACGCCCCTGCAAATAAATTTCATTGAGCGCGTGTCCGCCTTGTAATTCATAATTCTGGCTCGCATCAATACACGGATACGAGGCAACGATACGCGCCGGCAAACCAGCCACCTGGCACAGGCAACAAATCACACGCGCGCGATCCTCGCATTGCCCGCCTCCTAATTTGAGCACTTCTTCTTCGCGGGCATTGAGCACGTAGACTTCATCCCCGAACGGCATCGGAAAATCATCTCGAAAACCGTCATAACAATATTGCAGAATCGCCCGTACCCGTTCGGCTTCGTCAAGCTGATCAAGCCTCAGGCGTTCGCCGATCCGATGCAAAACGGGGCGGGCCTCGGCGGGGCACACGTAATCGGCAGGATCAGGTCGGCGGTATAACCAGTCGGCAGTGCGGGCATTGAGCACCACCTGATTGCGCTTCTGGTCGTAATCGGCCGTACCGATGGGATAAAACGCCTGGGACGCATCAATCATGTAGTCATAACCGGCCGCGGCGATCGGGTCATCGATGAGCGGTGACAGGCCCATGTCTCGTGGGTCTGGTTTCGCCGGTTGGCGAGAAATTGTTGCAGGGATCGCAGGGATGGATTGACTCATGGGTATCGCGTGCCGCCACAAGGAGGGTTCATGATGTATCGTTAAGGGAAAAGGCAATGCCACAAAACGTAAAACAACCGTTGACAATGACCGAATGATTCACATTTTCGGTGCTGAACCGGGATATCGACGTTGATCCCGCTAGATCCTGTCTGATCGTGCGTGATTTTGATCGATTCCCGGCGACGACAAGTCTCATGGTACATTTTATGGCATATTGTGTCAATCTCTGGCAATCCGGGCGTCGTGGTGGTATACTCTTGGTCGAGTTAGCCCATTTTTTTGTGGAAATCTGCTTTGAATAAACCAACACTCACTCATCGTCGCATCAAAGACCAGCTAATCGAGCATTTGGATGCCGATTACGCCGTCGGCGATCGATTGCCTGACATCCGTACGCTGGCACGCGGTATGAAAGTGGGGCAGCGCAATACCTTCCGGGCTGTCCGCGAACTGGTGAAGGACGGTTGTCTGGTGTCCCGGCCCAAGCTGGGTACCTACGTCCGTCGATTGCCGAAAAACATGTCCGCATACGCCAAGGGTGCCGGCCGCAGTGGTTCGATCGTGAGCGTGGCGGACGACGATGACGTTCGGTCTGAAGCAAACATTCTGTCCGGTCGCGTGGTGCGAGTTCTGCATGTTCACGAAAGCGCTCGGGGCGACGATTTCATCGAAGCGATGGTGGATGGTTTTTCGCAGAAGATCGAGGCCGCTGGTGCCAAAGCAATCCGTCAGAGTTACAACCATACTTCTGAGCGTCACAACCTCGGGCACCACGGCCTGGAGGAATATCAGGAATCCATCATTGCGACGTTTAATCCAAGCATCGACGTGCCGATCACCAGTCGGGCCGATCAGACGGTGATGGTCATCAGCACGGTAGGCGATTTAGACCTGCAAATACAGGGACAATATGACGTGGTCTGTCCCGATGAGGAGCACGGCGGATTTCTTGCCGGTCAGTGTCTGCGTAACGCGGGGCATACCACATCATGTTTTATTGGGTGTCACTTCAACAGTCCCGACCAGAATTTTGATCATACCTCGCGGGTTCGTATGGAAGGCTTTCGCAAGGGCCTGGCCTCTCGCGAAAGTCAAAGCATTGTTCCCTTGTCCAGTGCCTTTTACTGTGTGTCTGAAGGTGCGCCGTTGGTCAATGAATACATGGCGCTTGAGCCTCGGCCGCGTGCTGTTTTTGCTGCATCTGATGAGTTGGCCGTTGGGTTTGTTCTCGGCGCTTTGGCGCACGGCCTGGAGCCGGGGCGCGATTATGACATCATTGGTTTCGATGGTCAGAAACTGGGTCAAACCATGCGCTGTGGTCCGCTGACTACGATCGCGGTCCCTTCGCGTTTGATGGGGCAACGCGCCGCTGAATTGCTCACGCAGCGACTCGAAACGCCGGGCCATCCGCCCACGCGTGCCTCGCTGGGGTGCACGCTTCTGCCTGGCAATACAGTCAAAAAAATCTGAACGGGCGGTGCCAGGTGTTTGGCTGCCTTGCTGTTGTGTGTTCTGCACGGCGGTTGCCTGTATGCGGGTTGTCCGAACAGTTTGCGGGCGTGCAAATCTGGCTTAAAACGCCAACAAATTGAAGGTAATTCGGTATTTTTGCAAAAACAAGTTGCTACAAAGTGCATTAATGGGTAGGATTGTGGCGTGAGTTGTTTCTATTGAGTCTGTCTGCAACCCCACATTTGGAGGAAGCCCGTGTTAAAACGTTATCTATCATGGTTTAATTGTGTGTTGTTAATCGCGGGTCTGGGCGTCATGCCCAACTTGAGTTCGGCCAAAACCACCAACTGGGTCGGCGGCGGCGGCGACGATTTGTGGACCAATGGGGCCAACTGGGACAACGGCGTGCCTGGTGAGGACGATGTGATCGGCATCAACACGGCCGCCGTCGATGCCACTGGCACCCAGAACATTGCCGGCTCGACGATGAACTTCACTGATGTCACGTTCTCCAACGGGACTATCAACATGAATAACCCTGGCTCTGGGGGTTCGCTGATCGCAACCAATACCGATTTCAGCACCACCGCGTTCAGTTATTTCGTCGCGCCTGTGGTGGAACTCAACAACTCGATCTATAAAACCGGCTCAGGTCTGGAAATTTTCAACGGCTCCACGTTCACCGTCAACGGCGGCGACTACGACAACGGTAACGCCATCTATGTCACCGGCAGCGGCGGGGCAACGACCATGACATTCAACGGCGGCGACAACACCCACACCCTGGGGCGCCTGCGCCTCAATGGGGCGGTTTCTACGCCCCCGGAAAACACCTCGCCTTTCGCGGCTTCTACGGCAACCGCCACATTCAATATCCTCAACAACGCCAGCGTTCGGCTCTCCAATGCCAACCGTGGGCCCGCTCTGGTGGTGGGTAATTCTGGAACCGGCAACGCTGTTCTTAATTTCGACACCGGCGTCCTTCGCGTCGATGGCGGCGTCCTCTTCGGACAAAACAGCACGCTCCAGACCGGCAACTCCGGAGGTATCGGTGCACGCGAATTGCTCTACTACGACACATTCGGCACTGACTGGAGCAATGAAATGATTTCTTCGGCAACCTTCGACGCCGAGGGACTCTCTGTGACTTTCGGCGCTGAAAGTATCGGCAACAACACCGCGATGGAAGTTGGCGGAACCGATCTGGGCGAAGACCTCACCGGCTTTCACGATAACTACTCACTCGATCGTCTTCGCTTCTTCAATCGTGGTGGAGATCTGACCTTCGTCGACAACAATAACAATGACCTGCTCGTCGGCAATGAGGCCATGTATGTCGATATCCTCCAAATGGACGCAGCCAACACGCTCGATCTCAACGGCTTGAATCTTTACTATAAACGGGGCGTCGATCTCGACGATCTCACCGTGGTCAACGGGTCCATCACTCAGGTCACCGGTGCCTCGCTCGAAGGTGTGGGAACCACCGTCCACATTGATGGCTTCACCACTGCCGACACTTTCGAAATCGTCACATCCAGCAGCGTGTTTGACACGGTGATCTTCGAAAATATCGCTCCTGGATCGCAGCTCACTGTCCTTCTGGAACTGATCGGCAGCGAGGGCGATATCAATGCCCTCATCGCTGAACTCGAAGCCGACGGCATCACCACTTCGACGGACATCAGCAGCGAAATGACCCCAGGCGAATTGGCGACCGCAGGCTTTAATCTCGCACTCATGTTCGATACACTGATCACTGGCGACGACCTGTTCTTCGACTTCAATTTCGATAACAACAACGTGACGGTCGGCGATTTGGCCTTGGTCACCACCATCCCAGAACCGGCGTCGTTGGGCTTACTTGTACTGACAAGTGTTGTTGCTCTTAAACATCGTCGGCGATAATTAATTACCGGAGATTTCATTGGCTGTGATCATCACGCATGGCGCACAGAACAAGTTGAATCGTTGCCAGAATCACGGCACGGGTTTCACCTTGGTGGAATTGCTGGTGGTCATCTCCATCATCGCGGTGCTTTTAGCGTTGCTTTTGCCAGCGTTGTCGCAGGCGCGCGAAGTCGGGAGAAAAACACTTTGTGCCAGCGATATGCGGCAAGATGGCATCTTCTCAGCCATGATTGGTCTGGACACTGGGTATGTGCTGCCAGCCCAGGAAGTGCCCGGCTATGCGAAAAGTCAATGGGGCCGTTATGTGTTTTTGCAAAGCCCAAGCACCATCTTTTGGGATTGGAATTCGATTATTGATTTGTGGGCTGGTTTCACGCCGGACTATAAGATCAAGGTGCGCCCCGGCGTCTGTCCGTCCTATCCGCTCGGCGATTACGATCCCAGCGTTCCGTCCTACCGATACAGCTATGTTCGTTCGACGCTGACTAAGATTGTGGACTACGGCGTATCGACAAATCCGCAACGCCTTGCTCCTGTGAGATATGACGACGCCTTGCCCAGCGCCATCGTTAATGCCGATGGCGAGCCGTATCCCAATCCGGCGACGAACGGCGGATTTCATTATTTCTACGGAGATTACGCCTACCTTTCCAATTTTGGCTTCATGGAAAAAATCGATCCACGTCATCTCGATGGAGCAAATTATCTGCACCACGATGGCCATGTCTCGTCCGGGCATATCGAGGATCTCACTGTCGAAGATTTCAAGCTCGAACAAAATCCGTAACAGTGGATCGCTGCCGCCGTGTTGCGTTGCATGCTGACGTACCCGGTCCGGCTTTTTCCATCACAGCGATCTGGGGTTGGCCTGTTCTGGCGTCTTCACATTCTTGGCCTAAATGAATTTTGACGAACCATGATGTTTCCCGCGGGACGCTGGGCGTTAACCACTAAACATTCAGGGCCATTCCATCACCATCACCATCACCATCACCATCATATTGCCAACGCCTCATCATGATGACTACCGCCGCTGATCCGACGTCCATCTTGCAAGCTACCACCACGCCCTGGCATGATCCGCAGGCGCCGCGCATTTTCCGTAGCGGCGACGGAGACTTTCATGTTGAGGATACGTTTCCCTCCGCCGCGGCGTATACCCCTGATGCGCTGCGGGATATTGCCGGGCATGGTTTCAACGGCGTATGGGTGCGTGGCAAAATGCGCGACCTGGCGAAAACCGATGTGTTGCCCGAATGGGTGGACCCGCAACGCGAACAACGGCTCGATGCGCTACGTGGCATCATCGCACGAGGCCATCGCGCCGGCGTGGGGCTTTATCTTTACTTCACTGATCCGACCGGCCTGCCCGCAGATGATCCGTTCTGGGACGATCATCCACAACTGGCGGGCGAACCTTTTGAGCACTGGAAACGCGGACTATTTCGCGGGTTTTGTCTCTCGCATCCCGATGGGGCCGCATACCTGCAACAGGCGACCGATTCAATCATGCGCGAATTGCCGGGCCTGGCGGGCGTCATCCTCATCACCGCCAGCGAGGAACACACGCATTGCTGGTCGCACTATCGTTATCGCAACGTGGACGGTCCACGGCCCGCGGATGAAATTCAACCCATGCAATGCTGGCGCTGCGCGCCGCGCCGACCTGAGGATCTGGTCGCTCAGGTCTGTGGCGCCTGGCGCGACGCGGCGGATCGGTATACGCCTACGGCTCGCGTGTTGGCGTGGAACTGGAGCTGGTCGTTCTGGTACGACGAACCGCAGGCGGAAGTGGTCGATGCTTTGCCGACCGGTGTGGACGTGTTGATCGATTTCGAACGCGGCGGGCATCGGTCGTGGTTTGATCGGCGCATCGTGGTGGATGAATATGCGCTGAGCTACGTCGGTCCCAGCGAACGTTTTATTGGTACACGTCAGGCCGCTGGCGAGCGTCCGGCGCTCGTGAAATTGCAGATCGGCACCACCCATGAAATGGCGACCGTCCCCAACCTGCCCCTGATCACCAACCTGCACGCCAAGCTACTGGCCATGACGCAACAAAATGTCAACGGCCTGCTCGCGTGCTGGAATTTCGGTTGCACGTTAACGCTCAACACCTACGCGTTGCGGGCGTACCTGAACGACTCGGCCGGCGCTGCGGATGTCGATCGGTTTTGTCGAACATTGGCACGCGACTATTTGGGCGTCACGGACACGGCAGATGCATCACGGCTTATCGACGTCTGGTCGGGTTTCAGCCGGGCATTTGATGCTTATCCGTTTTCCGTTTCGTTCGTCTATTTTTCTCCGATTCACGATGCCCCGGGCTATCCGTTGACGTTTGATTATCACCATCGCCACCTCGATGAATCATGGCGGCCGCACGAGTTCGGTGATCGCATGGATTATTGCCTGTCCGGGTTTACGATGGATGACGTCATCCGTGGATTGACTGCATTGCTCGACGCATGGCGACAGGCGTTGGTTGCTTACGAATTCATATTAAGCGCAGACAGCACCGGGGCTGATCACCATCAGCAGCAACACCGCCGTGATGAATTGTCCTGTGCCCGCATGATCGGGTTGCAGGTGCAATCGACGATCAACGTCTTTCGATTTCATCGCCGCCGCGAACAGGTGATGCAGGCCGCGGGGTTGTCGGGTCCATGCCGTTTGCCGACCGATGATGAATTGCTCGCGATCATGCGTGATGAATTGGCAGTCGCTCGGGCCACGTTACCGATTGTCGAAGCCGACGCACGACTGGGCTATCACCAGGAAGCGCATGGCTATTTGTATGACGCTGATTCCATACGTCAAAAAATCATCATGATGCAGGATGCGTTGATTGATTGGTAGGGCTGCTGGCGCTGGGTTGCGCGGGGGGGGGGGGGGATTATTCGGGCGTGTACAGGCGGATGCCGGCGATGCCGCGACGGTAGCTGCTGGCGCCGGATGCGACATACTGATTGGCGTCAACGCTGATGGTGAGTGATTTGATCATTCGTGGTTCGAAGGTGTGGTAGCGCCATCCGTCGCGTTCGCTGATGTAGTTTTGTTGGTGGGCGATGGTATGTCCGTCGGCGGTCTGGATCTGGTAGTCGACGTTGGCGGGTCTGAAATCGTTGAGGTAGTGTTCGTCGCGTGGTGAGGCGAACAGGCCGACGCAGGTGAGTTGGCGTGGTTGGGGGAAGGTGATGGTCAGTGAGACGGTGCTGTAGTTTCGGACGCCGTAGTTGCCGGGTTCGATGATGGTTTCGGCGCGGTTGGGGTAGGTTTCACAGCCGCGGGTGGCGTGTTCGGGCATGACGGTTCCGAACGAGAAGAGGGTTGCGTCGGGAGCGCGGTAGGTGGCGTCGTCGGGTGTGGTTCCGCCGGTGAAATCGAGGGGTCGTCCGGTGGGTTTTTGCGGAGCGATGTCGTCGATGTGGATCAAGGGTGTGTCGATATCGCGCCAGGTCAGGCGGTCGACGGGTTTGGATTCGACCGCTGTGACAGCGAGGAGGATAGGGTTAAACGGTTGGGCGCGATAGGGCGTGGCGAAGAGGATGCGATCGATGCGACGATCAGGATAAGGGTTGACCCATTCGGTGGCATAGAGGGAGATGTTTTCGCCGCCTGCGGTGAGTCCCTGCCAGGCGAGCATGGCGTCGGGCAGGACGTCGGAGGTGACGGCGTAGCCGTAGTCACGAAATTTGTCCCAGTTGGTGATGTTACGGTTGTATTTGATTTCGAGCGGGGCGGCTGAGTCATCGTCGTAGATCATGTAATAGAATCCGGCGAGTTCGTCGCGTCGTTCGTAGTTGTGTCCCGCGGTGCGGTCCAGGGTATGTAGAAAGACGAGCGACGCGGCGTGTTGATTGACGGGAATGGTGACGCGCTGGGGTAGTTCGCGATTGAAATAGAAGGGGTTGTGGATCATGACGGCGCGTTTAGCGATGGTGAAGGGGATGCCGGCCAAGGTGTGAGGCCCGGGGGTGATCGCTTGCATATCGCGTTGTGGTCCGTCGTCGATCCAGCCCCTGCCGTCGCCGGGGGTGGTGTCGGTCAGATCACGATTGGCGACGGATGTGAGATCGATGGTTTGGAACGATTTATCGCCTGGCCGACCGACGGGTGAGACGACGCCGGTGACAATGTTGTTCCATTGGCGCATGGCGTGGCTGAGTCGCGCGTCGTTTTCGGGTGATTTGTTTCGGGTGGCATCGGTGTTCCACATGAGGCGTGACATGTCGAGGACGTGTTGAGGGTTGAACGGTCCATCGGCCGAAACGAGCAGCCACCCCTGCATGCCGTCGCGCAATGCGTTGGCGGAGGGGACGATGCCCCAGCGCAGGACGGTGTGGCCGCGCTCGGTCATGTGTTTGGTGATTTTGCCGTGCCAGTCATAGATGGCGACCTGTTTGTCGATCAGGTCCTGGGCGTTGCGCCAGTCGTCGTTGGTGTCGTGTTCGTTGGTAATGCCGCGTGAATACAGGGGGCTGTCGATGATCAGGGCGCGTTTGCCATGTTTGGCGAGGATGGCCTGGCATCGGTTGATCATGTCGGCGATCAGTTCATAGCCGTGCATATTGCGCTGGCGACACAACGGGCAGACGTTCCAGCGTGAACCGTTGGCGGGCTGATACATTTCGTCGAGATTGATGCCGACCAGGTCGCTGTTGAACCCGGTGACGATGCGATCGACCTGCGCTTCCCACTGTTTCCATGATTCGGGATTGGACGGACAGATGTTGCGTCGTCCGCGTCCGAGTGATTCGAGCGGTTCGTCTGCGGCGCGTTCCACCAGGGCGCCGTGATCATAGGAAAGCATGGAACCGCTGCGAAAATCACAGGAGGGCATGAGATTGATGAAATAACGGTCAGCGATGTCGGCCAAAGCGCGTGCGTGTTCGATGGGCGCGTTTTGCATGCCGACCGAGAGGTAATTAATTTTGAATCGGGCCATGGCGCGCAGGAGGTTTCGGCCGCGATCGGCGGGAAACAGGTCGAGCCCGGACTGGACATAGCGATAGGGGTAGTCGGGCCAATCGCGGATGTCAGCGTGATTGACGATCCAGTTGTCGTTGCGGGTGGCGATCATCTGGAGCAGGGTCATGCAGGCATAGAAGGTGGCGCGCGGCGAGCGACCCGCCAAGGCGATGCGATCGTCGGAGATGCGGATGGCGTAACCCTGTTCGTGTTCGGGGATGTCGAGGCCGTCGGCGTCGATCACGATGGGGGGCGTGGCGGGAGCAGGGGGGTGGACGGCGGTGGGCGCGGCGTTAGATGATGAGGATGATGAGGGAGAGATGATGGTGAGTTCGAGGCCGGTGTCGTTGCGAATTTCATCGCGGAGGATCTGGGCGGTGGTCAGCGATCGGGGGTCGTCGTTGCGACAGATGATGGTGGTGTCGGCGGTGAGGGCGAATGTGGCGGATCGGGTTTGTCGTTCATGGGGAACGGGAAGGATGGATAGATCTGGCGCGGCAGGGACGGGAATGTCGCGGGGTTCGGTGGGGGTGAGGCCGGGGATGGTTGCGGGCGTGGGTGACGGGGTTGTGGCGGTGACGGTTGCGTTGGCGGGGGTTCCCCAGACGATGATTTCGCTGAGAGCGGGATAGGTGACGGTCTGGAGGAGTCGAGCGTTGAGTCGCAGTCGATTGGCGGGAATGTTGAGATCATCAAAAAAGACATAACCGCGGACGGGCGGGTCGTGGTTGGGGTGGGCGGTCATGGCGGTGCGGGTGTAGCGTTCGGCATGCATGGCCCGTGTGAAAAGCTGGACGTCGGTGAGGCTGTTGGTTGCACTGTAGATTTCGACCTTGCGAATGATGTAATCGTCGGGCAGGTCGATCTGGACGGCGACGCCGTGTCGTCCGAGCCAATAGCATGGCCAGGCGACGGTATCGCGTGCGTTGGCGTTGGTGAGTATGCCAGTGGTGAAGGGGACGTCGCCGGCGGTTTGTCCGTTTTCGGAGTTGTCGGGATCAGGGTAGGGGAAGAAGGGAGCGTCGGTGAGGGTTTCGCGATAGGTGTAGGTGGCGCCGGGCAGTTCGATGTTGCGATCGGCCAGCGATCCAGTGGCGTTGCCGGTCAGACAGACGAGGCCGGGTTCGATGACCTGTCGCACCATGTTGATTTGCACGTCATCGATCCACAGGGTTCCGCGGCCGCCCATGCCGAAGGCGAGTGTGGCGTGGTCGCGGCGGTGATGATTGAGCATGAGGGTGCGTTGGATGAATTGCGAATGGGTGGGTGCGGTGATGTCGGTCTGGTTTTGATTGGGAATGACAGCCATGCGGGCATAGGTGCGTCTGTGGTCGGTGTTGGTGTCAGGGTTGGTGTTGGTATCAAGTCGCATTCGTGCGGTGACGTGATAGGATCGCCCGTCGCGGGGATTGAAATCAGCGGGGTTGATGACGATGTAATTGGTGTTGATGTCGACGCGACAACTGCGTTGGCCGTCGGTGCGGACGGCGTTGTCGATAGCGATGCAGTCGGGATTTTTGTCATATTGATCGGTGACGTAGAAAATCCAACCGTCGGGGATGCCGTCATTGTTGTCATCGTTTTCGAAACTGCCGTTGGCCAGGACGTTGGTGTTTTCGAACACGAGATCGCCCCAGGCCGAGGCGTCTGCGAAAGCCTGAGCGATGGGGGTCCAACTGGAATTTTGCAACGGCGCGCCGCGCTGCTGGTCGCGATCGCTGCGGGTGAGTTTGAGCCCCCACAGGTCGCCGCGGCGTGGTTGTAGCGAGGCGTCGTTGAGGATGCCGGCGAACGGCAGGGCGATTTCCACGGTGTAACCGCCGGGCCGACGTTTGACGGCGCTTTGCATGGCGGGTTGGGACGACCACGAGGCGTTGCCGTTGCGTTCGTCGTAGGTGGCGCCGTTGGCCCCGACGATGAAATGGATGTATTCGTCGAGGCGAAAGCGTGGGGACAGGAAAATTTCCACGCAGTCGTCGTCCCACGCCGCCTGGTCGTGATCACGGGTCGTAGCGATCACGGCGGTGTCATCGCAATCAAACGCGACGAACAAGGCGTCGTTGGTGAATGCCAGGCGGATGCTGGTTTTCTGGTCGGCCGGTGCGTAGGAACCGGCGACGATCAATCCATCGACGACCGCGGCGCTGTGCCAGATCGGATCGGACAGGTCACCGTCGATGATCGGGGCGTCGGTCAGCCGCGGGGCGACGAGGCGCGGTGTTGATGCGTCTGTTGTGGATGCGTTTGTCGAGGGAGTGGTGGATGACGGCGATGACGGTTGACCGGGTGCTGCCGACATTGGCAAGCAGCCCAGCAAGCCAATGACGACCAGGACCAGCAGGCGGGACCGCGTGAATGGTAAATGCATCAAAATAGAACCACCAATCATTTGTTGCCACAATAGGCGATGGGAATATAACAATTAGGTCATAAGCCATCCGCAGGTCGGGTCGCCCCGCTGAGTGCCAGCGTAGGACTCGCTGCGAGATGCATCAGTAAACCGGACGGGCCGGTGATAAACCATGTTTTTTGCTGATGTTGATGCCCGTTCAGGGTAATTTGAATCCCTGGCCATCGACGGCAAGGTAGGGTGGCACGCCTTCAATCACAACCGGCCGAATTTCGCCGAACTTGGGCAGGTGCAATTTGATCACGGTATCTGCGATCAATGAATTGACGGGTGTGGACAACTCATACCACTCGATTTCTCCACGCAATGGTGAGGCGGTAATAGGCGTCTGGGCAATCAAGTCGCCTTGTGCGGTGGTCAGTGTGATCGCGTCGCCAGCTTCATGAGGATAGCGCGAAGCGCGAACCCGTATTTTAATTTGCTTGGCATCGGCTGGCACGTATAACTCGTAATCTGAATCCGCGTAGCGACCACCGGGCGACAGGCCATCGGGTTGCACGCGCGATGCCATTTTGTGTTGGGTATAGCTTCGCACTTCAATCCAGGCTGGCAGTGGATCGCCGTCATGTTGAAATGGAATGTCGTTGTCAAGCGAGATCACGGGCATACCTGTGAGCCGGACCTGATAGACGCCGGTTGCCTTATCGCCATGTACCGCGAATCTTTCAGCCCATCCGCCGACGGCATATCGTTGCTTGAGCACGGTGTCCGGATAGGGTCGGCGATCCACGACCTGGCCGTTGGGATCAACCAGTTCCAACGCAGGCAAGTGGTCTGCATCAATTGAATTCAGAGGTCGCGGGCCCCAGACGACGACGTCCAATGTCATCGGTCGGTCATCGTCATCATGCACCAACATGTCCGAAGTGGTCAGTCCCCATGTAGGCGGATTCAACTCAGACGCATCCACGGCAGCGATGGCCGCTAGCGTTGTGCCCATATGGAACAAGGGATAACTTTTGACCATCCATGCGGTCGGTGTGTATTCGGCAAGCATTTTATCCAAATCGGATTTGATGGCACTGACGAAATATGTCTTGCCTGTCAGTTGATATGCATAAGCAGGTCCACCCCACTTGGCGAAGTGATCCCATGGTCCGACGCCGGTGTAACGCGACATGTAATCCGCGTTGGCGACAATCCATTGCGCGACTTGTGGATCGGCCGTCATGCGATGATATTCAGTCGCGCCGGGAACCATGTAAGCGGTCGTGAAATCAGCGATCGCGTCGTTGTTGCCGATGTTGGCACCGTCGTCGGTCACGTTTTCCAACATCTGTTTGCGCAGGTATTCCATGGGTACTTCGATACGTTTGTCCCACGTCACGCCGTAGAGATAGACATAGTTGGCAAACGCGTTGCCGTTGGAGCGGTGTTGCCAACCGTGAGCGCCACCGTGGGCTTGCCATCCCCATAACATGGCTTCGGTGACCTCATCAATGACGTCACGAATACGGCGGTCGCCAGTCATTTCATAGGCCAGGCATAGATACATGCCGTAATTGTTGGTCTGGATCGGTTCGGCGGTATAGCCATTGCCGTGGTAAGACGCGAAATGGTGAAACAAGCCCGCATCATCGGTATTGACACCACCGGCACGTTCGCGTGCATCGGGCTTGGGGGTGCCGTTCGGATCAGGCGTGTGATGGCCTGTGTCGATGTCGGAACAGTGCCGTGCGTTGGCCAGCGCCAGTTCATAGGTTGCCCGATCGCTGCTTCGGAAAAACAACTGCCAGTACGACGATGGGGATAGATAAAACAGATGCGTCCAGTAGCGATGGAAATAGTTGGCATCACGACCCGGGCTGTCGCCGAAATTAAAAAAGCCGTAGCCATCCCCGAACCCATGATCCCATTTTCGCATGGTGTAAAAACCGCCGACCATGTCGTCGACCATTTTCTCAACCTGGGGAAAGCGCTGGCGATCCACCGCATGGACCAGGCCACGCACGCCGGTGGCGACGGCGGATTCAGGCTCGGCGGTTAGATACACGGGATGATCGGCGAGCAGCGCGGATCGCCTGGCCAGTGGTGCAGCATCGGCGGTGGGTACGGCCGTGAAATACAACTCATGCGTTTTGCCCATCCCGATGCCGCTGGCCTGACGCGTGCCACCGTCTTCGGGGAGCAACTCGTGCTTGCGCGGGAAACCCACCGATTGACGCCTCATTAAATCGTACGCCCGGGGGCCGATGTTTTTCACATACTCGGCTTGGCGCAAGTCAAAAATTTTGTCCGCGTGGGGCGACCATAGATCGATACGGAATCGGCCCGTTTTATCAACCTCAAAACCCGCGGGATGTTGTTGCCAAAGCCAACGAACCGAGGTGATGAGTTGTTGCTGGTCGTTACCTAACGACATGGTGTTGCCCAACCGTGGCAATGTCACCGCTTCGCCTTCGGACGGAGTTATGTGCGCCGTGTTGGATTGGGCCTGTACCGCGACAATCGGCGAGAGCTGATTCTCCGTAAATCGAAGGTCGCGGGCGTCGGGATGGTCCGCGTCTGCGTTCGTGTAGGAGTCGGTATCGGCATAAAACGTGACGTGCTCGGGGATCGCCGTTGCGGAACTGACGCGGATCGCACGATAGCGATAGTTCTGGGCATGGCCCGTGTTGATAAATGTGTATTGCACGCGAATCGTCGGCTGATTGGCCCAGACATAAACTCGAGCCACATACCGGTTGAGCGGTCGTTCGCCATCGGATTTATCGGATTGATACCAACCGGTGATGCGCGCCACGCTACGAATGGGGCCGTCTTCCTCGACATCAATCGCGCGTTGGTGTGTGCCAGTGGTGTAGATCTGGCCGTGTTGGTCAGTGACCTGGCCCACCAGCGGTTCGGTGAGAATGGGATTGCCATTTGTGTGTCGTAATTCCGATAGCAGATGGCCCGTATCACGATCGATGCGCAAATGAATCACGCCGTTATCGATGACGATGCCTCGATGACTCTCGCCCACACGCAAGGCTGATTTTGTTTGTCGTCGTGATACCTTGCGCCCAAATTCCAACTGCCAACCATCCTGCGACGCATCATCGGCGACAAACAACACCTCGAGCCATTTGATGGACTGGCCTTGATCCCACGTGGTCAACGTACGCAACTGGCACGGATGTTCCTGCCCGGTTTTGTCGAGCAAACGCACATGGGCGATATCACGCAGCACCCCGCGCTGGAACGGCACGGTCCCTTGCATCGTGGTGGAATATCCCTGTGACGCTCTGGTTGACGGACGTTGCTGATCCAGTCCCTGTGGCAAATCAATGCGCAGCGGCACACGTTGTGATGCGACCGCCGGCATCACGGGATTGGTCTGCGGATTAACGATCGTCGCCGATGAACCCTCAGCCATGCGCACCGACATGGTCTGCTCGGCCACAGTCTGACCATCGCGACGTAATGCGCCGATGATTTCGTATGCACCTGCCGACAGGCCGGCCAGATTCAAACGGACCTGCGTGCTTTCGGCCTGCAAGTGCGCGATATCACCGGTGCGCACCTCCCGGCCTTGCTGCATCACCTTGACCTGCGCCGAATAGGTCGAGGGTTCACCGCGATCAATCGCCAGCGTCATATCAATAGTGGGTTGGTCCTCCGTGATCCGACTGGTTTGAGCATCCATCAAAAAGACTGGTTGTTGCTGGTCCTTGCGTCGTTGCTCGGATGATCCGAAATACAGGATGCCATAGCGATCCGCATTGTGAAACGATAAGCCGGTATGTCGCCATATCGATAATTCCGGGGCCGTGATACTTAGCTCGTTGATCCGTTCCCGTCCGAGATTGAATCCCCAGAGTTGGCCCTTGATAGGGCGGTCATCGCTTGTGATCGAATTTAATGGAATGCGTACTTCCGCCATCCATCGCTGATTTTTTTGATCATCTGTGGTCGCCACTTGCCAATCAGCTTGCCACTGTGCGTTTTTCCCTGGCGCTGCATCGTATTGCGAGGCCGCGCTGTTGAATGCAAAATGATACGCCCCTGCTCGAGTGCGCTGCGGGTCAAGAAAAATTTCCAACACGTCGCCCGCCCATTGATCGCGCACGCCGTCGCTGGTGTCCACGCGATGGTCAAGCGCAGGCTCCTGGCAAATCATACTGAGGTACAGATTGTCATCATCAAAGCACACCAGCGCACTGGTTTTATAGCGCGGGGTTGCCTGATCACTGTACCGCGTCATTAAATTGAGCGGCGCAGCCTGTTGCCAGGCGGCGTCATCGAGTTGGCCATCGATCTGCGGCGCTTCATCCGCATACGGTGCATGGATCACAGGAACGCCAGCCGCCGCATCGTTGTCGACAGACGTGACTGATTCAATCAGCGATTGGGCTGCCCACGCATTGGCACCCTGACCCATCAAGAAAACCAATCCAATCGCCAGACTGAGCCAAACATGTTTACTGATCATTCGACTTGCTCCATGACTAATGTAGTGCATGCCATAGGGACAGGTGGCATGCTTTTTGTGGTGAAAACAGGCGGGCTGAGGTTATTAAACAGGCCGCCCAGGCAAGATGCAACATAGTACCACTATTTGCGATCGTCGCCATTGCCAAACCTCAGATATTTGATAAAATGCTTAAAATAGTGTTTTTATTACCCACAATCAAGCTGGATACATATTGCCACAATAAGGCTGGTCGCTTCTTTTTGCACACCGATCCTTTGCTTCAATACCCATGACGGCTTCTAAGGCCGAAGGGCGTGTTGAGCAAGAGGCGAGCAGGAATTGGTGCGTACTTGATTACGGGATCACCCGGCCTGCGAATCCACCGACTATTCGATCATGTATTTTCTTCCCACTATCAATAGCAACGAACTGGGTGATTTTGATGTCCTCGAATATCAGGGCCGACTGCACCTGTTCTATCTCGAGTTACCCAGTCACGACGCGGTAGGGCATCTGGTTTCCGAAGATGGATTGAATTGGAAACGCCTGCTCACCGCGCTACGCACCGGCGACCCCGGCGAATTCGATGACGACCAGATCTGGACCATGGGCGTTTTTATTCGCGACCACAAATGGTTCATGCTCTACACCGCCAATCAGCAGCAGGGTATGGTGCAGGTCATCGGGCTGGCGACCAGTCCCGACGGCATGGTCTGGACCAAGGTCGATCATAACCCCGTGGTCAAGCCCGACGCTCGCTGGTACGAAGCGCAACAGCATGGCAATCTGCGCATCGATTGGCGCGATCCGCATGTGATCGAACACAACGGCAAGTTCCACGCTTTCGTGTGTGCCCGTGAAAATCACGGCACCATCAACCGTCGGGGATGTGCTGGCTATTTCACCAGTGACGATGGTTATCACTGGCAGGTCCAACCGCCACCGGCCACACCACGCAATGCCTACGACTATGAGTGTCCGTCGGTTTTTGAAATGAATAACCGGTTCTACATGGTCGCCATCCACGGCGGGCACAACCGCGCGACCTATCGCGTGGCTGATCAGATCGACGGACCGTATCGCCGACCGTTTGACGATTCGCTGACGCCAGGTAACAACCTGTCATTGCGTCCCTGCGTTTGGCGTGGCAAAACCTATTTGTTTCATTGGAATCGTGGGCATCGTGATTGGCCCAGTCGTCACGCCAATTTTGCGGTACTGGCCAGTCCTAAATTGGTCAATGCCCATGATGACGGCTCGATCACGCTTGAAAGTTTTGACTGGTGCGAACATCACGCGGGCCCAACGTGCGTCGTCAATGCCCAAACCTCTGTCGGCCACACCATCGGTGACTGGGCCTGGCAAGGCGATGTTCTGCATGCCGATGCATCGCCCGGTACCGGCCTGTGGTTAACCGCCGAACCGTGGCAGGATTTTGAAATCAATGCCACGGTGCAACTTGATCCGCAAAACCCAGCACGCGAATTCGGATTAGCCATACGCACCGACAACGATGGTGATTGCGGCATATTCGCCGCTTGTGTGCCAGGACGATCAACCTGCGAACTGGTCAAAATGATTCACAATCCGTTGCATGGTCCCGGTTCCTATTGGCGTGGGCGCAGCGTGATCCAGTCGTTTCATATGACGCCTCAATCCCATGACACCTACCACCTGCGTCTGATCGCCTACGGTCCGAATATCGAATTCAATGTCAACCATCGCCTCGCCCTGGCAGACCTGACTTTGCCGCGTCGCGCTGGTCGCGTCGGTTTGTTGGTCGAGGACGGTTGTGCCATGTTGCGCGATATCGCCATCACGCCGTTACGTGAACCGCAAACCAATTGGCTTACTTGAATCACATCCCTTCACACTCACCCACGAAAAATATCGCATGCCTGTCGACCCTATTACGCTTTCAAATCGCTATCTTACCGCTCGATTCAGCGCGGCCACGGGTTTACTAACGCACCTGTCAAAACCGCGCAGCAAGCAATCGCTGATTCGTTTTTGCCAATTCTCTTATTTCAATCTTAACGATCAAATGTTCACCGGCCTCGGCGTGCAACCCGATCCCGATTTGCAGTGCGTGGCGATCGAAAATGTATCAGTCCACCACGAAACAAATCGTGTCGTGATGCAAGCGACCAGCCAACACCTGCGTCTGACAGCTGTTTGGACGCTGCCGGAATCATCACCAACATTACGCGTTGACATGACCGTGCGCAGCCGCAGCGTGCCCGGAAAGCTCAAGCATGTCGCGTTGCCGCGCATTGCGTTCGACGATTCGTTCAACAATGTATTCGAGGACGAGCGCGATTTGTACGACGACGGTTTGGAGTTGGCCGCAGGTCAGGAACTGCCGTGTTGGCGCGTGTTTTCTCGCCAGGGTCATCGTGACGGGTTATGGATTGTTACGCGTTCCAAGCGGGACATGGCCCGGTTCAATATTCTCGAACGCGGGTTCGATATCGCGCCTCATACTTCGCTTAACTACACCACCAATGTCGATCAAGATCGATCACCGCTTGATACCGCACGATCGACAGCCTATCGCGCCTCATTTGAAATCGGCCCATGGTCACGCAAGCAGCATGTCTCGTTGGTTGATGCTGCCGAGCTGGATCAACCCGTTACCGTCGCCTGCAAAAAACCAGCAGGATCTCCGCCGCGTGTTCGCCGTGGACGCGTCATCGCTCTTCACGAATCAGCCGAAAAATCGGCCATAGGACCCGCAGAAAACCGCAATACATGGACGCTCGCCACCATGCCCTGGGCATCGCAGGGCAAAGCCTTGTTTGCATCAACGGGCGTCGCACCACCGGCGATTACCATTCAACCTGCCGCCGATGGACCGCATCATGTTTACCTCGGCGTCGGCGATTCGGCAGGCGCGACCCTCAAGGTTTCAGGCGATCCGGAAACACGCTATCGACTGACCGATGGGGCGCGCATCAGTCCTGTTAGTCCGACCTTTGATCTCGCGCTGAGCGGTCGCCATCGTGCCCATGAACTCGATTTCGGGGTGATCGATCTGACCGACAAAACATTACAGATCGGACGCTTCCCTGATCTGCATCGCCCCAGCACGCTCGATTACCTGCGCCTGGTCCCACTCACCCCGCGCCAGATTAAACAGTGGCACCAACGCGATGCGAACAAACCGGCGTTGGCCTTGTCGGGTCTGGCTGACATTCCCGATCTGAGCATCATCATGGATGCACGCAATCCTGATCCCAGCGTGTTCGCGGCCAGCATCTGGGCACATGCGCAACAACACTTGCGTCAATGCTTTTGGCGCATCGATGGTCAGTGCAGTGATTACCCCTCAGGGGTCAACACCATGCGCTACCCGTCGGCAAAAGTTCACGGCGTGTTTAGTCCACGATCCAAAGCCTATGGCCGAGCACTGCAGCAGATCGACGTATTGCAAACCGCTGTCGATGCGGCCAAGCGCTACGGCGTCAGTTTGTGGGGTTGGATGCGATTCAACAGCTACGCTGGCAATGTGGTCAGCGACTTTTACAAAAACAATCCGCGCTATCATCAACAAAACGAACGCGGCGATAATTCAGCACAACTATGTCTGGCATTCAATGCAGTACGCCAACATAAAATCGACATCCTGGTTGAGGCCTGTCGCTACGGGCTTGATGGTATCTGTCTGGGTTTTCTGCGCACGCCGCCTATCGTGCAATATCACCCGATCATGCAGCGTGCGTATCGCAAGCGTTTTGGCATTGATCCACCGCGCGATCGTCAATTTTCGGATCCCACGCATTCTAAATCAATACCGCAACGTGCTAACCAGGACGAGTACGATCAGTGGTGGCAATTCCGCGCTCAATACCTCACACGTTTCGGACGTGAATTACGAACAGCACTGCGTCAGGCTGATCTGGGACATATCAAAATCGCGTTGTGGCTGCGCCCGAATCACTGCCTGTTCGATGGCATCGATCTGGATGTCTGGCTCGATGAAAAACTATGTGACCAGGTGGTCGCCATGAGTCCCAGTGCTCGCCATGATGACGCGTCGATATGGTGGGGCTCACGTACTTGGCGCAAACATGTGCAACGCCATGTGCCGCTGATCCGCGCCATCGTGCCACACTTATCCAAGTCGGCGCTTGAACAACGCGTTCGTCGCGTCATTGATGCGGGCTACGACGGCCTGTGTACTTATGAATCAAACGATACCGTCCTCAACCCACGCTACATACAGATGTATGAAAAACTACGGCATACTAAGGCTTGAAATGCTGATCAAAAAAGGACAACGCGCGTTCCTGGATTTCACTGTCATAGCAGTGCGGTTTGGCCGGTGCGTAATCAATGAAATGATCCGCAGCGCCAGCGCAGTCATAAGCCATAGCAATCTGTCGCGCCGCATCGCGTTGACCGGCAGGCGGAAACAGCATGTCTTCGCTACAACTGACCACCATGTACGGTTTGGGTGCTGCCATCGCAATCAAATCCGGCACATCCATGCGATTCCAGACACCCGGCAACACGTTGAACGATCCAACCGCGCCAGCCAGGTTATACGCAAACTGGGTTTCATTGGTGGTCATCCATCCCACACTGGCTGCAGCGGCAATGCGATCATCCATCGCGGCCAGAACATTGGTTCGCCAACCACCGCCACTAAGTCCCGTGCAACCGATACGAGTCGGATCGACCTCGGGCCGCGACAAAAGATAGTCGATGCAGCGTGCGTCGTCCTGCAGATTAACGCCCGCCCAGGTCGTCCCTGCCCATGCAAGCTGGCGCAAACTGGTGTAGACGAAGTCGTGTACCTGGCGACTCAATTCCCAGACCGCTTTGGTGTCCATCGTCGACAGGTCGTACGATTCGGGAACCTTGCCCAGTCCCAGTGGCACGCGCGATCCGAAATGAAATGCATCAATCGTAATCACGCAATAACCCTGAGACGCATACCAGTCCGACAAGGCTCGCCCCGACGAATAAATATCACGGTGTTCAACAATACTGTCGTGAATCGGATCGCCACAGATGCGATCAGCACCGAATATCATCGGCCCGCCCCATTCGTGAAACACCACCAGCGCCGGTGCCGGCAACGCCACGTTGCGCGGCGTATAAAAATAACCGGGCACACGAAACCATGGCGTGGTGTTAAACACAATACGCTCACGAATAAAATCCGGCGTCTCAACACGCTCGATCACTTCGCAATTCAACGGCGTTTCAGCGGGCAACAAGCTCAGTCGCTCGCGCAGACACGACGTCGCTTCGTGACGCCACTGGTCGAATGCGCCTTGCGGGTTAGCCTGTTGCCATCGTTCAAAATTCAAATCCCTCGGAAGCGCACGATGCATTTGTGCAAATGTATCCTGCAACGTTCCATAGTCACTCAATGCGGGACGTCCAAGATTCATGGGGTTTTCTCGAAAAAAATAAAACTTCATACTTGTCATGAGCAAACATTACTCACCACATGATGCGCGTATGGTACACGCAAAATATTTTGGAGCAAGCTTTCATGCGAATCGGACACTTTCAATGTGAATGTCGTGTAGACGAATTCGATCACAACACCAACCAGGTCATCACCGGGCTTGAACGTGCCGTCGCCGACCGCGTTCAGGTTGTCTGTTTTCCTGAATGTTGTCTGACTGGTTACAGCGATAACGCCGGGCGCACACGGGCAATCGCATTGGCGATGGATGGTCCTGAAATTCAAAATGTCCTGGAAAAAACCAGGCATTTCGATCAAACCATCATCGTGGGACTGTCCGAAATCGATCGCGATGATCTGTACATCACCAGTTTCGTGGCGCGCGGCGGTAAATTGCTTGGTCGTTATCGCAAATGCTCCGCGTACGAATCATTCAATCAGCAAGGACGAGAATGGCCGGTGTTTCAACACGACGATTTAACCTTCGGTATCGTGATCTGTTCGGATGGTGGTTATATCGAACCGTCGCGCATCCTGGCGCTCAAGGGTGCCAGGGTGATTTTTTCACCCCATTACAATTACATCGCACCGCCAGGATTGATCAACCATTTTCAAACGGTTCGCGCTGACCACACTGCTCGGGCGGTTGAAAATAATGTGTATTTCTTGCGGGGAAATAACGTCAATCTCAGTCCCCCAAAGGGCATCTCCATCGACGGCATCGGTTATGGTGACAGCTACCTGATCGAGCCATCAGGTCAAATTCTGACCCGCAGTCGGCTGCATCGCGAAGATTTTATTTTCGCCGACATTGATCCGTCAGCCCCTGATGCCAGCGAGCGCAACCGATCGTTATGGAGTGCCACGCACTTTGGCGACGCACTTCGTCGGCTCATCGAAAAACAAAACCTGTAACCCGTCGGGGTTTGGTCAAAACAAACGCAATAGCAGACAAAAAAGGCGTGCATTATTTGTTGTTTGATTCCCGGCCTGCTCCATAGAAAAGCTTGAGAATCCATAGGATAGGCATGTTATGAGCGAGTGCGGTCAATGGTATGTCGCGTCGTTGTGATGTTGATGAGAGTTAAAGTGTCGCGTCTGGAGTGGTCAGTGGCTGTCGTCGTTCTGGTTGGCTGTTTCAAATAACTGACTCACTCCGCGATAGGAGTGGGTCAATATGCCGCCAAAGCCGGGATGGTTTTGCAACAGTTCGATTACCGTTTGGCGCGTGGCTTCGTATTGGCTGGCAGGCAAACCATAAAATGAAATGGTGGGCGATTCATCGAGCTTAATCGTTTCCAGGGCAGGGGTGATAAATTTTCCAATCTGTTGTGCGTATGCCAGTTCGTTTTCGATCACGTTGGTCACGCTATTGGGGCCGGTCGCGTGCCGTCGGTAAGACATGATGCCGACGTAGTCGCAGATGTCCTGGATGTGTTGCTGGATGTTTTTGGTTTGGCCGTTGTATTCGATCATGCAATGGTCATCGGGCTCCACTTTATTGTCGTACCAGAACGGAATGTCTGCCGCGAGCGTCAGGCCGTTGGCGTCCTCGGCCAGACGGCGTTTGACCTCGGTATAAAATTCAAGCAGATCCCTCATGATGATGTGTCGCGTTGGGCCGCCTTGCTTCCACTGTTCCATGATGTAGGGTTCGATGTCGTAGTGGATGCCTGCCAGCCGGGCGTGTTTGGGAAGCGTGCGATTGAACTTGAGAACGGCGTCGAGTATGGCCAGCGTGCGCGGTTGGTTTTTGCGCATGGCCATGTCCTTGGCGCCGTCGAGCGCTTCCACCACGATGCCGCGATGTGCGCTGTCTGCGATGAGCGTGGTCAGTGCTTCGGGGTTGCGCACCCGGAGCGACGACGTGTCGGGGTTAAGGTGAACCTGAAGCAGGATGCGGTTGTACCCATGGCGCTGGCAGAAGCTCAGTAATTTCTCGCGAGCCTCTGGCGTGCTGTATGCCTCGTAGTGCCAGACCCAAAGTCCCTGAATCAAATCCCGGTCCACAGCATCCGAGGTGTTGGAGGATGTGGGGGATGCGGGGGAAATGTGCGGGGGGTGGGGGGCGGCGCCTGCCGAATTGGTTGGGATCAGGCTGATCGCCAGGGCGAAGAGGGGGGTGGTGGCGATGAGAACGATAAAGCGGGGGATTTGTCGCATCATATAGAAGCCAGCGTAACAACATTGCCGCTGCAGGTCAATATATATATTCATTGAATGAGTTTTATTATTTAGTTTAAAAATCATGTAAATATTGTGGTTTTTGGAATATTGTGTTGTTTTGGTTTTTATTTTCTCATTGACTTTTTGAATTGGGTGAGTTATCTTGGTTGGTTGGGTGGTATAGCGACTGCACTGAGGACTGATATCTTGCCTATTCAACGCTTAAATCTCCCTTCTGAGCACGTCATTGGTGCCAGGTCCGGCGCCCTGTGGGTGGGCATGATCCGTGGTGGTTTCACGCTCATTGAGCTGCTGGTTGTGATATCGATCATCGCGCTGCTGATCGGAATCCTGTTGCCCGCGTTGTCGCAAGCCAAGCGTAGTGCTCGCGTGATGCTTTGCCTGTCTCACCAGCGCCAGCTCGGCGTGGTACATCAGATTCATCTTGACGAGCACAATAGCTATCTCATCGCACCCACCGCGGGAGGGAATTTGTGGTCGTGGTATCTGGCGACCGAATACGCGAATGCCATTAATGTTCCCAAAGGTTCCGACGGTAATCTGGCCGATTGTTTGTTGGTTTGTCCCGAAGATGCCGAGGACTACGGTGCTGCACCGCCGAACGATTATGCGTTTTATAAAATTGAAAGAGGTGGGAGCTACGCGCTGAATTTTGACAACTACGCCAGTGGGCCCAGTGGTGGATGGACGGCTATGGGCGGTGCTCGGGCAGGCTATGATCCGCAAGTGGATGCTTCATGGCAGGCGGAGAAAGTCGATGTCATTCAGGTTCCAACGGATCACGTGTTGTTGTGGGACACCAACAACGATCGCGTCGATGGCGCTTCGCCGTTTACGGAATATCGATTTTCGCGCGGCGATTATCTGACCCGTTTGCCCGACGATGAGCGGCATGCCGGCCCGGGTAACTTGTTGTTCCTTGATGGGCATGCTCGCTCGGTGCGCGGTGAGGAAATCGAACCTCAATGGATCACGTGGGATCAGTAGTGTTAGTAGCAATCACAAATAACAATCGCAAGATTTTTATGAGCCGACCTCATTGTGTTTGTGCGGTTCGCCGTCGTATGCCTTGTTGTTAGAAAAGTAATCCGTAAAGCAATCAGAAAACTAATTGGGAAACCCAGCAGATGCAGCACACATGGAAGATGAATCAAACAGAGGCCGCGGCGATGAATCGCCAACTGGTTTTGCATCTGTTGCGGAATCACGGCCCATTGTCACGACGGCAACTGGCGGAGCGCACCGGACTGCGAAGTTCCAGTCTGACCTACATCACGCGCGACCTGATTGGCCGCGGCGTGGTTCGCACGCAAGGTAAGTTGGATAAGCCTGGGGCAGGCAAAAAACAGGTATTACTCGAGGTGGATCCTCATCTGGGTTGGGTGCTGGGGGTGGGGATTGAAGGGGATTCTGCGTCGCTGGTGCTGTTGGATTGCAAGGGGCAAGTGATTGATCGGGATCGCATGGCGCTTCGCGAGCCTTTTACGTTGCTTCCGCAATTGCTCAAGACTCGATTGGATAATTGGGTTGCTCGTCGTGGTACACCGCCGGGCCAGTTGTTGGCGGTCGGGTTGGGAATGACTGGCGTGATTGATCCGGTGTGTGGTGTTGTTTTGCGATCGACGCGATTCAATCTGCAAAACTGGAAGCTTGGCGAAGCACTGGCAGAGGCATTCGGGGTGGATGTGCGCATCGACAATGATTCAAATTTTGCCGCGTTCGCTGAAGCCAAAGAGGGCAATGCTCAGGACGAAAGTAATTTCCTGTATCTGCTGATCAACTCGGACGAAAAGGGAACGGAGTACGCAGTTCAGGGTTTGGGCTCGTCGATGTTTATTAATGGTGATGTTTATCGTGGTGCCTGTTTTGGTGCTGGTGAGATCGACACGATTCTCGAACGTGATCATTATGGTTGTGTGTCCGCCGAGCAACTGCTGGTCATGTCCTCGCCTGAGGGTGATTTTAGTCAGGACCTATATCAGTTGGCTGATCGAATTTCTGCGACACTTGTGCCGATCGTTGATCTGTTGGATCCGTCGGCGATCATCATTGGTGGTAACCTGAGTTTGACCAACCAGGCGATGATTCAAAATATCGAAGAGCAACTCAACGCTCGCATCGTGCCCGTGCCTAACCGGCATGTGTCGATTCGACCGTCGCTGTTTATGGATCATGGCGTGCCGATGGGAGCAGCGATTGCGGCGTTGGATATGGCATTGCTTCCGTCGGAAACGGGCGCGATGGCCAATCAGGCTATGGGGGTGACATCGTGACGCAGTGGCCCTTGACATTGCCACGTGTGGCTGAATTTGCCGAAAAAACAGGCCGATGTGCCTTCGCTGGCGGGCTGCGCCTGACGGGTGACGTGGAGATTAGCCGGGCGATCCGTCAGGCATTTGATGAGGTTGCGGCGGGGTGTTTTGCGTCTGGCGAATCGGCCTCGCGAATCTCGCCAATCTCGACAACGGGTGCGACAGTGGATTGCTGTTTGATCTATCGCGCGTCCGAGCAAAGCGAAGCCGAAGCTGAAAGTAAAATCGAAAGCTGTGATAAAAATAAAAGCGATAACGGCTGGGACGAATCGTACGAATTACGGATCGAGCCCGACCAACTGACAATCATGGCCAGTCATGCGCGTGGTTGGTTTTATGCGCTTCAGACGTTGGGCCAACTCGTCGCTGTGCATTCGAGCGAGGGGGCGATACCGTGCGGTGTGATTCGCGACCGTCCGCGCTTTCGTTGGCGCGGTTCGATGATTGATTCAGCTCGACATTTGCAGTCGGTGGATTGGATTCTGCGTCACCTCGATCGCATGGCCGCGCTCAAGCTCAATCGATTGCACTGGCATCTGGCGGATGACGAAGCTTGGCGTCCCGAGATCAAGCGTTATCCCGAACTGGTTGAGAAGGCTGCCTGGCGCGGCAAGGGTGCGCATCGTTATGGCGGTTTCTATTCGCACGAACAGATGCGGCAAGTGGTCGACTATGCACGTGAGCGTTTCATCACGGTAGTCCCTGAGATTGATATGCCTGGTCATTGCAATGCCGCCTTGGCGGTTTTTCCTGAGTTGTCGTGCACCGGTGAAACATTAACGTTGGCCGACGAAGGCTGGAATGCGTTTACCTCACTGGCTGGGCGTCGCGCTTTTTGTTCCGCCAATGAACAGGTTTACACGTTTATCCAACATGTATTCGAAGAGTTGGCCGACGTGTTTGACTCGCCACATCTGCATATCGGCGGTGACGAAACGCCGCACCAGCATTGGGAGCAATGCCCGCAATGCCAGGCGCTTTTAAGCGACATCAATGGTAAGGCTAGTGCTGATCTTCGTATTCATTTTCTTAAGCGAATTCATGCGTTTTGTCGGGAAAAACTTGGCCGATCGACCATTGCCTGGACCGAAGGTGTCAGTGATCAATTGCCGCAGGATCAGATCGTGCACGCGTGGTTTCCTGGCGAGGCGGCTATTGCTGCGCGGCAAGGTTATCAGGTGATCAATTCAAATCATGAATGGACCTATCTGGATTATCCTGCCAGTCAGGAGGATGCTCGCCACAAGCCGGATTGGATGATCGTGCTCCCACTCGAAAAGATTTATCATTTTGATCCGTTGCCGGATGGTTTGGAAGCGGAGCACGCGAGTCGTATCCTGGGTAGCGAAGCGCCGCTGTGGACCGAACATGCAGCCAGCGAGCAATCGCTGGAACATCAATTGATGCCTCGCTTGATCGCTTTTTCTGAGGCATTGTGGTCGCCGCGCGTGGGTCGAAGTTTTGATGATTTTCAACGTCGTTTGGAGTCGCATGAAAAAAAACAATCGTTCGGCACTGTGTCGGGCTTGGCAGAATTAGTAACACCACAACTATCGCCGTAACTATCGTCACAATTATCATCACAGTGATCAGTGTAATTGTCTTGGCAGTGATCGATGTTGAGAAGCCGTGAAGCCGTGGTGTCGCGCGGGTGCGGTTATTCTCGCTGCGTGTTGTTTGTTTGTTGTGATCAAGCCTCACTTGCGTTGGTGATACAACGACGGGTCTGGCGTGCTGGCCATCGCTTGGGCATCCAGTTGGAAATCGTCTGCAAGAAATTGGCATATCTCAGCGACGATCTTCTCTGGCTCAAAGCAAAGCGTTCGGTATTCGAATTCGTGACAGGTTACTTGTGGCGTTCGGCCGCACCACTGCAGTGCCGCATCGCGATGTTGGGCCAGTGCGGTTGAGAGTTGGGCGTCCGTTAACGGAACCGGACTTTTACCCAGGCGTTCGATCATGCGGTGTTGCGACGCGAGCACTTCCTCGAGATGGCGATGAATAAACAATATTCGATATGGCCGATCGGTCGGCAGGTAGGGCAGTTGCGTCGCAACGACTTTCACGGCGTGGCCTGGCGAATCGTTCATCGCTGCGGGATTGTCGCGCAATGATTTGATGTCCTTTAACTCGAAGTAGCCGCGAGGATTGTCCGCATCAGGCGGCCGATCCGCGTCAGCCAGAATCGGCAATCCACCCGCCGCGAGCATTTGCATCAGCAAGCTGGTGCCCGATCGTGGTAAGCCGCTGGCGACTACAGTCGGGATGGTCGGAGCGGTCGGGGTTTTTAGGTTATTGCTCATTTATTGAAATATAGAGGTGCCCGATTGATATGGCCAGTATAAAAAGGGGATTAGTGTAATTTTACACTTGTAATCACGGAAAACACCTGCTACATTAATTATATAGTTCAATGAGATAATTGTACGGTTTTGGGGCATTTTGCATGTAAGGGAGGTTTGGCATGAATCGCACCACCAGCACTCGGGCTCGAAAACTAGCGTTGTATTCAACCGCCGCCGCACTTGGCGCTTTCGCTCTCCCGATGTCGGCTGATGCTGAGGTCGTCTATACCGATCTTGATCCGGACCTGGAAGCGTTCAATGGATCGAGCCCGTTGATAAATCTTGACAACGCTGGTTACGCTGAGGTGGTCATCATCACCTCGGACGCGAACATGCAGGTACGCGATGCCTATGCGGGCAATGTGCTAACCAGTAGTGGAGCTTATTACGTTCGGGGTTTCGAGAGTGGCGAAGTGATCGGGGCTGCCTCGAGTGAGGCCAGTGGTTATAACATCGCTGCGACCACCAACAACTACAATTTTTTCAACGGCACTGAAAAGTATGTGGGCGTTGAATTTCTCATCGGTGGGCAAACGCATTACGGTTGGATTGGCTTGCAAATTGATAACACCAATCCGCTTCATGCGATCGTGCGCGACTACGCTTACGAGAGTACGCCGAATACGCCAATTGTGGCTGGTGCGATTCCTCCTGTTCCTGAGCCTGGTACATTGGCGCTGTTGGCTGCTGGTGCAGGCGCTTTGGCAACACGCCGTCGGCGTAAGGTTGGATGAATCGCTTTGGTGATATGCATTGCTTTGTCTCGTCTCGCTTCGCTTGAATTTGTTTGGCTTCGTTTAATTTGATTTTGCTTTGCCTCGTGTTTTCTTGCTTGGCTGTCTTCGCCGGTGTATTGCTAAGCGCATTAATATTCATCGTGGCGTCATGGTTTTCCAATGTCTCAACGACTTGCCCAAAAGGTTTTGCTTATTGGTTGGGACGCTGCGGACTGGCGCATGATTGATCCTTTGCTTGAGGTCGGCGCACTTCCTAATCTTGCGTCGCTGATCAATCGCGGATGTCGTGGCAATGTCGCAACGATCAGGCCGATCCTGTCGCCGATGTTGTGGACTTCGATCGCGACCGGCAAGCGTGCGGACAAGCATGGCATCCACGGTTTTGCTGAACCTAAACCTGATGCCACCGGTGTTCGTCCTGTGACCAGCACCAGTCGCACCTGCAAAGCGCTGTGGAATATCTGTTCGCAGCAGGGGCTTAAAAGTTGCATCATTAACTGGTTTGCTTCGCACCCAGCCGAGCCGATCGATGGCGTGGTGGTTAGCGATGCGTACACCGCGCTGGTGAAACCCGGGGTGGGTGACGGCGGAGGGGTTGAAATTCCCGAGGGCACTGTGCATCCCGCTGAACTGGCTGCTCCGCTGGCCCGTCTTCTGGTTGATCCGGCGGCGTTGGATGCGTCGGCGTTACTACCGTTCGTGCCGCGTGCTGCGGAGATCGATCAGCGCGATGACGATCGCCTGATTCGGCTTGCGACGTTACTGGCTCGTGCGGCCACGGTGCAGGCGGCGGCTTGCTTTACTTTGCAGGAAAAACCGTGGGATTTAGCCTGTCTTTACTTCGGCGCGATTGATGAATTCGGCCACCATTTCATGCCATACCATCCGCCGTTGCTGCCGGGCGTTGATGTGCGTGATGGTGAAATTTTCGGTCCGGTGATGGAGGGGTGCTATCGATTTCATGACATGATGTTGGGGCAACTCCTGGCCATCGCTGGCGACGATACCACGGTGATGCTCGTATCCGATCACGGTTTTTATCATGACGCAGGTCGGCCCGGTCCGCGTGGCTATGACGCGCCGGAACAGTGGCATCGTCCGTTTGGTGTTGGTGTTTTGGCTGGGCCGGGCGTTAAGCAAGGCGAGCAAATTTACGGCGGCACGATTCTCGATGTGACGCCCACCATTCTGCGGCTGTTTGGGTTGCCTGTGAGTATGGATATGGATGGTCGGCCCTGGGGCGAGGCGCTCGATAGCGATGAGTTGCCGGACATGCGATTGACGTGGGATGATCCTGTTATGGCTAGCGGTGTGCGCGATACCGAGTCTGCCGAATCTGCGGAGTCTACTGGGGCTGTCGATGATCCGGTGGTCGCAGCTCAAGCGATGCGACACCTGGCCGACCTGGGTTATGTGGATCTGCCGCAGGGTGGTGTGCAGGAGCAGATCGATCGAACGATTGAACTGCAACGTTATAACCTGGCCCGCGCATTGAGTGACAGTCGACGTGCCAGCCATGCGATTGATCTTTGGAAACAATTATCGCTGGACCATCCTGACAAGCCTGGCTATCGTTTCGAGTTGGCGCGATGTTTCGCACAGTTAAAACGATACGACGAGGCACTTGAGCAAATACAACAACTCGATGCCATGCCGGGGATTCGTCTATTGCATGCCAAGGTGTTGATGGATATGGGGCAGTTGGATCATGCGCACGAGTTGGTTCAACTGCAACTCGAGGAAACGCCGGACTCGCTCGTTGCGTTGACGCGAGCAGCCCAGATTCATTTGCAACGCGATGAGTTGCATGATGCTCGCCGCTTGCTGGATCGTGCCGCCGAACAGGATGGACAAAATCCACTGATCGCCGATGCCCTTAGTGAGTTGGCGTTAAAAGATAAGCGATACCCCGACGCGATCGGCCACGCGCTTGATGCGGTGGAGCTGGCCCACTTTTTTCCCAAAGCCCATTATCATCTCGGTTGTGCGCTGGCAGCAACCGGTGATACCGATCATGCCATCCTGGCGCTGCAAACCTGTCTTGGGTTGGCTCCCTCATTTCGCCCAGCCCGTCAGAAGCTCGCCCATCTGTTGCCCGCGGGGCACAAACACATTTCGTCATCGCGGGGAGCGACCAAGCCCGTCAAAAGTTCCGGTCCATCCGTTTAGCGCTTCTGTTTGGTTCTCTCGCACGCGCCGTTGGGCGGGCATGGCTCGTTGTCCGCGATCGTCGTTGGTGGCCGTCGCAACGGCAGGCAACGATTGGCAACGGGCGATTTTCGTTTCATGGTCACTTGGGGTTTGCATAGACAATTTTGCAATCGCGGCTTACGACGACCGTTCGTGGTGGTGGTGTGTGTGTGTGTTGGGGGGGGCGTTAAAGCATCATGGTTGTGGCGTTTCAGGGCTGGGCGGTGTGCAGGATGCTTGTTTTTGGGTCGCTGAGGGGCTGGATTTTGGTGGTTTGTGGGCTATTGCATCATAAAACCTCTGCATCTGCGTTTTTTTGATTGCATCTGCGCTTTTATTGAGTTAGGATTGCCCCGAGTCTTGGTGCGTTTATTGCTATTTGGTGGGCTGCAAGTGTCTTTATCACAGCAGTGAAAAATCATGCTGGCCGGGCCGATGTTGTCGGTGAATGCTTGAAAATCAATAGGAGACGAAATGTGAAATCGAGTATTGTTTGTCTTTTGGCTGTTTTATCGTTGCTGTTCGTTGCTTTGGATGCCCCGGCAGAGACCGTGTTTAGCGATGATTTTGAAAACGTGACCGCACGGGCATGGCCTGATGAAAACAATTACGCCGATCCAGTCGCGCAGATTGGACGCTGGACGTCATTTTTGCGACTCGATGGCGATGGCATTGCTCGGCCTGGAATTATTCAGGTGGTGGATAATGTGACGCCCGGTCCGGCTGGATCTGGGTCAAATTACTTGGCCTCGCAACGGGTGGCACAGTTTGATACAAGAGCTTTTGCGGACTGGGCCAGTGCGTCGAGTGATGCCGCTGTGATCACGATCGACTTTGATTTTTATCTTTCCTCAACGAGTCCGAACTTGGGCGGGATGGGCTTTGCCGTTCAAGAGCCGAGCGTGTCGGGTACCACAGCAGCGCTTGGTGATAATTACCGTTACATTCCAATCATCAACAGCTTCCGAATGCGTCTGGCTGGAAGCACGAAGGATCAGACCGACAATTTTGCGATCGACACTTGGCACCACGTACGCTATGAGATCAATGTGGCGACAGGGACTTACAGTCTCACGATTGCCAATACCACATACAAGGACTTGGCTTTTCAGGTTCCTGTATCGTCGCTGGGTAAAATGGTGTTTACGCATTTGAGCGCGGGTTCAACGTATTTTTTGGATGATATTACGGTCGAGTACCAGCCCGTGTCAGAGCCTGGTTAGGTTGCCCTGGTGTTGGCTTGTGGTATGGCGGTCACGCTTACCGGCCGACCTGTTGCCGTCCCCAAAGCTTGACGTAGTGTGATTGCTGGTTTGATTGCTAGTGTGATTGTCATTGGCTCGATGAAAACGAAGTCATGCCGTTTCACTGCCATCGATAAAGCGTGTTAAAAAACGAGCCGGGATACTTGCCGCGTAGCGCGTGGTATGACTTGTGGAAACACATCGCCTAACGCATGTTGATCGAGAGTTCGCACGTGTTAGGCGGTTTTTGTTTGCCAGTGATGGTTGTGATGCATGCATGCATACGGCAGGAACGTGTGACCGCACCTAAAGCTTTTG